>CACOTF010000003.1:0-25000 GCA_902630065.1 uncultured Pelagibacteraceae bacterium | reverse complement strand
TAACAAATCTACTGGCCTATTCCGTTTTCGCTCGCCACTACTAACGGAATCTCAATTGATTTCTTTTCCTCCGGTTACTTAGATGTTTCAGTTCTCCGGGTTATCTCTTTAAACCTATGTATTCAGTTTAAAGTAACACATAAAGTGTTGGGTTTCCCCATTCGGATATTTACGGATCAAAGCTTGCATACAGCTCCCCGTAACTTATCGCAGTATACCACGTCCTTCATCGGCTTTCAGTGCCAAGGCATCCGCCACACGCCCTTAAACGCTTAATTTATGCACAGAAAAAAATTCTGTGTTGAATTAAATTTTTAATAAAAATATTCATCTATTCGAATATTCATGATTGTTTTTTATATTAAACAATCGGATATAGATATTGATAATAATAATTGTTATTTACATAATTAAATAGCTAAGTGTTTCTTGGTGGAGGATAGCGGGATCGAACCGCTGACCTCCTGAATGCAAATCAGGCGCTCTCCCAGCTGAGCTAATCCCCCAGTATATATTGGTGGGCCGAGAAAGACTCGAACTTTCGACCCCACCCTTATCAAGGGTGTGCTCTAACCAACTGAGCTACCGGCCCTTTCGCAGAAGAGAGAAACACAAATTTTAAAAAGAGAAATGAGGACGGTCAACATTATCCTGTTATATTATTTAGATTAAGAAATATTTCTTAATCATCCTTAGAAAGGAGGTAATCCAGCCGCAGGTTCCCCTACGGCTACCTTGTTACGACTTCACCCCAGTCGCTGACTATACCGTGGTCAAGGGTTTTAAACCTTGCCTTAAGGTAGAACCAACTCCCATGGTGTGACGGGCGGTGTGTACAAGACCCGGGAACGTATTCACCGCGGCGCGCTGATCCGCGATTACTAGTAATTCCAGCTTCATGTACTCGAGTTGCAGAGTACAATCCGAACTGAGGCATCTTTTTAGGATTTGCTTGACGTCGCCATCTTGCTTCCTATTGTAAATGCCATTGTAGCACGTGTGTAGCCCAACACGTAAGGGCCATGAGGACTTGACGTCATCCCCACCTTCCTCCAGCTTATCACTGGCAGTTCTTTCAGAGTGCCCAACTTAATGATGGCAACTAAAAGTGAGGGTTGCGCTCGTTGCGGGACTTAACCCAACATCTCACGACACGAGCTGACGACAGCCATGCAGCACCTGTGTTTCGTCCGGCCGAACCGAAAACTTTAATCTCTTAAAGTCGCGACGAACATGTCAAGTGTTGGTAAGGTTCTGCGCGTATCTTCGAATTAAACCACATGCTCCACTACTTGTGCGGGTCCCCGTCAATTCATTTGAGTTTTAACCTTGCGGTCGTACTCCCCAGGCGGTGTGTTTAATGCTTTCGCTGCGACACTGAAAATAAATTTCCAACGTCTAACACACATCGTTTACGGCATGGACTACGAGGGTATCTAATCCTCTTCGCTACCCATGCTTTCGTTCCTCAGTGTCAGTAATGATCCAGAAAGCTGCCTTCGCAATTGGTATTCTTTCTAATATCTACGAATTTCACCTCTACACTAGAAATTCTGCTTTCCTCTATCATACTCTAGCTAAAAAGTTTTGATGGCAGTTCCAGAGTTGAGCTCTGGGATTTCACCACCAACTTTTTTAACAACCTACGAACTCTTTAAGCCCAGTAATTCCGAACTACGCTAGGTCCCTTCGTATTACCGCGGCTGCTGGCACGAAGTTAGCCGGACCTTCTTATTCGGGTACAGTCATTTTCTTCCCCGACGAAAGAGCTTTACAACCCAAAGGCCTTCTTCACTCACGCGGCATCGCTGCATCAGAGTTTCCTCCATTGTGCAATATTCCCTACTGCTGCCTCCCGTAGGAGTTTGGGCCGTGTCTCAGTCCCAATGTGGCTGATCATCCTCTCAGATCAGCTATTGATCAAAGTCTTGGTAAGCCATTACCCCACCAACAAACTAATCAAGTGCAGGCTCATCCTCTGGCGCATAAAGCTTTCTCCGTAAAGACTTATGAGGTATTAGCACAAGTTTCCTCGTGTTATTCCTCACCAAAGGGAAGATACCCACATGTTACTCACCCGTCTGCCACTAAGTATTGCTACTTCGTTCGACTTGCATGTATAAGGCGTGCCGCCAGCGTACGTTCTGAGCCATGATCAAACTCTCAAGTTTAAAAACGGCGCACACTAGCTTCTAAATAAATACTAAGAATAATATTTATTTAATGTTGAAGTGTGTACGACAAATTTTGGTAACCTTAACCGTCCACACTTCTCTTCTTAAAATATAAACTTATTAAATAGCTAATTGGAATTAAACCAATAAATAACATTTTTTAAATGTTGAGTGGGACGCTTATAAATAATAATATTAATAAATCAAGAAATTAGATAAAATTAAAATGTTTAAAAAAACAAGCAAAATCAGGGCTTTTTAATAAAATAAAATGAGATTTTTGAAAATTCACAGTTTTAAAGAATACTCAATTTTTTTTTGGTTAATTTTAATAACTGTTCTGGGAATCTCAATATCTACCATTTATAAGAGCAACAAAGTAGAGCAAACCAAGAAAATAAATTCTTCATTTGACAATATATATTTTAAAAAGACAATTAAAGAGATTACAAATAATCTAAATCCTAGATTTACTTACTTTGAGTATTTATCAAAGTCAGGTGATAATTATCAAAATATAATTGATAAATTAAACATAAACAAAAAAGAAAAAAAAGAAATACTAGCTCACATCTTAGATGAAAAGTCACTTAAAATTTTAAGAGTAAATCAAAAATTTTTATTTAAAATAGACAATTTATCTAAAATCAAAGTAGTTGAATTTAAAATAGAAACAGACAAAAAAAATGAAATTTTGTTTACTTTAAAAAATGATAACAAGAAATTTAACTCAAAAAAAATCAAAAAAAACTTTAAAAAAGATCTGGTCTATAAAGAAACAATGATTTCAACATCTTTATATAATGATGCGATAAATATTGGTATTAGTCCTAATATAATAATTGAGTTTGCAAGACTATATGGTTTTCAGATTGATTTTCAAAGAGACATATGGAAGGAAGATAGTTTTCAGATTATTTATGAGGAATTTAGAAATGATGAAAATAAAATAGTTGATACTGGAGAAATTATTTTTGCAAATTTAAATTTACAAGATAAAGATTATCAACTTTATAAACATGAATATGAAAAAAATAAAATTGATTATTTTGATGAAAATGGAAAAAGTGTTAAGAAAACATTAATGAAAACACCCATAAATGGAGCTAGGTTATCTTCTTCTTTTGGAAAGAGAAAACATCCAATTTTAGGATATACAAAAATGCATACAGGCACAGACTTTGCAGCGCCAACTGGTACACCTATAATGGCATCAGGTGATGGAAAGATTATAAAAGCAGGTTGGTGTGGTGGTGGAGGTAACTGTGTTAAAATAAGACATAATAGTACTTATCAAACTGTATATGCTCATATGTCTAAATTCGGAAGAGGAATTAAAAAAGGAGCCAAAGTACAACAGGGACAAATTATTGGATATGTTGGTTCAACAGGATTGTCTACGGGACCTCACTTACATTATGAGGTGATCGAGAATGGTAAGAAAATAAATTCACAAAAACTAAAACTACCATCAGGGAAAATTTTGAAAGGTGAAGGTAGAAAAAAATTCGAAGTTTCAAAGATTAAAATTGATGTCCTTAAATCAAATCTGATTTCTAAATTAAATTAATCTGTGTTATTTGCTGTTTCTGAGTTTTTTTCTTTATCTGGATCTAAATTCTTAATTTCTTTATTAAAATTTTGTTCAATAATATTATTATCATTTTGTGATTTGTTTATTTCCTGTACATTTAAAATTCTTGAAAAATGATCTGCGTGTTGTAAATAATTTTCAGATAATATTTTGTCTCCAGTCGATAATGCCTCTCTTGCTAAATTATTATATTTATCTATTAATTTTGCAGCATTCTGGTTATTTCTTCCAGGATTTCTATGCCTGAATTCTGAATTACCATTAAAGTCGTTTTGATTTTTATGACCATTTAAGGATCTTCTTCTAAAGTTTCTATCACCGTTCGACTTAAATCTGTTTTTTCTATTATTTCTAAAATTATTCATTAAATTATTTTTTTGTTGAGATTATTATTCTTGGGACTGAAGAAATGTCTTTAATCACATTATTTATATAATATCCATTTTCTTTTAATATCTTTTTTGTAATTTCGCATTGGTACTTACCTATTTCAAAAATCAATTTTCCGTTTATTTTAAGCAATCTTTTACTATTGTTAATTAATTTTTTTATTTCTCTAAGACCATCAATTCCAGCTTCAAGTGCTATATGCGGTTCAAAAAGTTTAACACTTTGATCTAATCTTCTTAAATTAAATTTTTTAATGTATGGAGGATTAGATATTATAAAATCATATTTATTATCCTGAATTTTGTCAATATCGATATTAATGAAATTAATATTATTTTTTAAATGATGCATTTTTGCATTAAATTTTGCAATATTTAATGCTTTTTTGCAGATATCAATAGCCGTAGCAGAACATTTTAACCTTTCTTTTAATATCGAAATAATAATACATCCAGATCCAGTTCCAACTTCCAGAAAACTTTTAGAAGAGTTTATGTATGTATTTTTTAATACTTCCTCGACAATCAGTTCAGTTTCTGGCCTGGGAATTAGGACGTGATTGTTTACATAAAAATTGTTTTTCCAGAATTCTTTATTGTTAGTAATATATGCAATAGGTTCCTTCTTTTCTCTCCTTGATAAAATTTTTTCAAATTCTTTAAAATTGTTTTTATTAATATTTGAACTTAAGTTAGTTAATATTTGTTCCCTTGATGATTTTAATATGAAAGACAATAGTAATTCACTGTCTAAAATATGCGTATCTATTTTATTTAATTTAAGTTTATAACTTCCAAATTTAAGTACTTGTAAATAATTCATGAATTTATTTTTTTAAGTTCTTCCATTTGAGCCTGAAGGCTTAAATTTTCTACCATCTCATCAAATATCTCTCCTTCCATAAACTCTTCTAGTTTATGCAGAGTTAAATTAATCCTATGATCAGTAACTCTACCCTGCGGAAAATTGTAAGTTCTTATTCTTTCGGATCTATCTCCTGAACCTATTTTATTTTTTCTATCCTTAGACCTTTCTAAATCTATTTTTTGTCTTTCATAATCATAAATTCTAGATCTCAGTATTTTTAAACCTTTCTCTTTATTACGAATTTGTGACTTTTCGTCTTGTTGGCTTACAACTATTCCTGTTGGTATATGAGTAATTCTAACAGCTGAGTCTGTTGTATTAACGCTTTGTCCACCAGGACCGCTGCTTCTGAAAACATCAATCCTTAAATCTTTCTCATCTAATTTAATATCCAAATCTTCAGCTTCTGGTAATACTGCAACTGTTGCAGCTGAAGTGTGAACCCTTCCCTGTGTTTCGGTATCTGGTACTCGTTGAACTCTGTGAACACCACTTTCATATTTAAGCGAGGAATAAATATTTTTTCCTTTTATTAAAGCAATAATTTCTTTTAAACCACCAGCATCACTTTTAGAAATCGAAATTACTTCAATAGTCCATTTTTTTTTTTGACTAACTTTTTCGTACATTTTATATAAATCTGAAGCAAATAAACTTGCCTCCAAGCCTCCCGTGCCCGCTCTAATTTCAATAATAGCATTTTTGCTATCCGCAAGGTCCTTGGGAAGTAAAAATAGTTTAATTTTTTTCTCGTTGGTTTGGTAATTATTTTTTAATTTTTCTAGCTCACTATTTGCAAATTCTTTCATTTCTGAATCTGAGTTTTTATCATTTATTATATTATTTAAATCTTCAGTATCTTTTTTATAACTTAAATATTCTTTTGCTTGCTTTACGATATCATTTAAGTCTGAGTACTCTTTAGAAATTTCTGCGTATTTTTTTTTGTCTATTTCGCCTGAAGAAAGATCGCTCTCTAATTTACGATGTCTATCGATTAGTTTTTGGACTTTTTCCTGTGGAAGCATTTATTTATTACTTATAAGTTGGCGGCTTTTTCTTCTACCAAAGAAACAATTCTATTTATCATGTCTTTGGTTATTACTTTTTCTGTTTCTAGGCCATTTAAATACAACATGTGATTATCTTTTCCACCACCTGTAATTCCTATTTCTGTTTGTTTTGCCTCTCCTGGTCCATTAACAACACAACCAATTATGGATAGTGTTATTGGTTTTTTTATATGAGATAATCTGTTCTCTAATTCTTTCACAGTTTTAATGACCTCAAAAGCCTGTCTAGCACAGGACGGACATGATATAATTTTTACACCTCTATTTCTTAAATTTAGAGATTTTAAAATTTCATTACCAACTTTAATTTCTTCAACAGGATCATCGGAAAGTGATACTCTTACAGTATCTCCAATACCATCTAATAATAAACTACCAAATCCTATTGAAGTTTTAATACTGCCAGGCAGATAGCTACCAGCTTCGGTTATTCCTAGGTGGAGAGGATAATCTGTTTTTTTTGATAATAACCTGTATGCCGCTATGGATAGAAAGACATCCGAAGATTTAACACTTATTTTAAAATTTGAAAAATCCATATCCTCAATTATTTTTATATTTCTCAAAGCACTATCTACTAAAGCCTCAGGGCAAGGTTCTTTGTACTTTTCTAATATATCTTTTTCAAGTGATCCTGCATTTACACCAATTCTAATAGAACAATTGTTATTTTTTGCAGCAGAAACAACTTCCGCAACTCTTTTTATGTCTCCTATATTCCCAGGATTTATTCTAAGACAATCTGCACCATTCTCTGCGGCTTCAATTGCTCTCTTATAATGAAAATGGATATCTGCGACTATAGGAACATCCACATTTTTAATTATAGTTTTTAAAGATTCTGTTGATTTACTATCGGGGCATGAAACTCTAACGATATCCGCTCCAGCTTCTGTAACTTTATGAATTTGTTCTATTGTAGATTTATGATCAGTTGTCAATGTATTGGTCATTGTCTGAACAGTGATTGGATTATTTCCACCAACTTTAATTTTACCAACACTTATCTCTTTAGTATTCTTTCTATTAATTTTTCTAAATGGTCTAATTTCAGATGTCATTTATCTAACTTAAATTCTTTATGCAAACATTTTACAGCTTTTGAAGCATTTGTGCTTTTTATTAAAACTGATATTTTAATTTCTGAAGTTGAAATAACCTGTATATTTATATTTTTTCTTGCAAGTGCTTGAAACATTCTAAATGTAACGCCTGGAGTAGTAATCATTCCAACACCTATTATTGATACTTTCGATACATTCTTATCAAATATTAATTTTTTAAAAACAATATTTTCATTTTTGTTTATAATTTTTTTTGTTTTATTCAAATCATTTGACTTAATCGTAAATGTAAGATCTGTTTGATTACCATCAGCAGATATATTTTGAACTACCATATCTACGTTTATCGAATTTTGTGAAAGTGGTTTAAATATCGCGGCTGCTATGCCTGGTCTATCTTTAACTCCTAGTAAGGTTACTTTTGCATCATTATCTGTGGAAGAAATTCCTGTGATAATTTTATTATTAATAATATTTTTTCTTTTTGTAATTAATGTGCCTGGTTTATCTATAAATGATGATTTTACCTCAATATTTATCCTGTTTAATCTTGCATCTTGTATCGAATCTGGCTGCATTACTTTTGATCCTAATGAGGCCATTTCTAACATTTCCTCATATGATATATTTTTAATTTTTTTTGCAGAATTTAGTTTATTTGGATCAGTTGTATATACTCCCTCAACATCTGTATAAATAACACATCGATCAGCTTTAAAAAACTTTGCAACCATAATTGCACTTGAATCAGATCCACCCCTGCCAATAGTTGTGATATTAAAATTTTTATCCACACCCTGAAATCCAGCGATAATAGGAATTCCTCCAGATTTTAAAAATTTTAAAATTTTAGTTTTATTAATGTATTTAATTCTTGAATATTTGTGTTTACCCTCTGTTATAATTGGTATTTGCCAAGCCATCCAAGATCTAGAATTTAAACCATTTGCTGTTAGATGGCCTGCTAACAACGAACACGAAATCTGCTCACCAGAAGAAACTAGAGTATCATATTCGTTATCAGGAAAATTTTTACTGATTTTGTTTGACATATTGATCAACTTATTGGTAGTGCCACTCATTGCAGATGTCAAAACTACTACCCTATATTTTTTTGAGTAAGATTTAATTATTTTTGATACTTTTTTAATTCTTTTAATTGATCCAACTGAAGTACCGCCAAATTTTAATACAATAATTTTCATTGGTAGTTTTATTTACAAGCTTTATAATATTGATAAAATACATCTTATTTATAATGTCAATAAAGAATGAGCAATAATACTATAAACAAAGAAGAAGTAGAAAAATTTAGCAAAATTGCTGAAGAATGGTGGAATCCTAATGGAAAATTTAAACCACTTCACAAATTTAATCCAATTAGAATAGAGTACATAAAAAACAATATTATTAAAGATTTTAAGATTTCATCAACTCACAAACCATTAAAGGGAATAAGTATTCTTGATATTGGATGTGGAGGAGGTTTATTATCTGAGCCTTTAGCAAGACTTGGAGCAGAGGTTGTGGGCATCGATGCGTCCAAAAAAAATATTGATATTGCAAAACATCATTTAAAAAAAAGCAATTTAAATATTGAATATTATGATAAGTCTCCAGAGAATTTTAATTATGAAAAAAAATTTGATGTAATTCTTAATATGGAAATAGTTGAACATGTCGAAAATATTCCTAAATTTATAAATCAAAGTACAAAATTTTTAAAAAACAATGGTTTAATGTTCATTGCCACCTTAAACCAAACATTAAAATCTTATGTATTTGCAATAATAGGAGCTGAATATATTTTAAGATGGCTTCCTATCGGAACACATGATTGGAATAAATTTGTAAAACCTAAAAATCTAGAAAATATCTGCAATAAAAATTCACTTGTATTAAAAAGAATTGATGGAGTTAAATTTAATCCACTTTTAAATAAGTGGAAAATTTCAAATGATAAATCCGTAAATTATATAACGAAGTACAAAAAGAGTTAGTTTTGATTATCTTCAATCCATGGAATGGTTGATGTCTCTATACCTTCTTCTTTTAGTTCCTTAACCTCTTCAATTGATGCTTTGCCAAAAATATTTTTTTTATTCTTTTTTTTGCTATAATGAATAGATCTGGCCTCATAAGCAAAATTTTCTCCAACATATTCAAAGTTTTCTTTTACAAATTTTTGATATTCTTTTAATTTTTTTTTAACATTTTTATAATTGTTGAAAGCTTTATCTTGTTTAAAGGTAGAATTAGCCAAATTCGGCTTCATCAATGACTTTTCAATTTTTTGAGAATTACACTTCTGACAACTAAGAAGCTTTATTTTTTTTAATTTATCAAATTCTTTAGAACTTGCAAACCAGCTTTCAAACTCAAAACCACAACTTTTACAATTTAATAAATACTTAATCATTAAAATGACTTAATTATATTTTATAAGATTTCAATACCTAAGATCTGTAATCAGAATTAATTTCAATATATTCCTTAGATAAATCCATAGTGTACGCTGTAAATTTTTTACTTCCAATAGATAGATCAATTGTTATCTCTATATTTTCATTTTTCATGTAATCACTTAGGATATTTTCGTTATAATTTTTATTTAATTTTCCATCTTTAAGGATCATATTAGATCCCATTAATATAGATAATTTTTCTTGTTTAACAGTCGCACCACTTTTTCCGATCGCCATCGCGATTCTTCCCCAATTAGGATCTTCTCCGAAGATTGCTGTTTTAACTAATGGTGAGTTAGCTATTGAGAAACAAATATTTTTTGCATCTTTCTCATTTTTGCTATTAATGCATTTAATGGTAACAAATTTTGTTGCACCCTCTCCATCACTTGCAACTCTTTTTGCTAAGTTTAGCATCACCTGATGAACACTATTAATGAATTGTTTTAATTTTGGATCTTTAAAACTTTTTATCTCTTTATTGTTTGCTTTACCTGTTGAAAATATTGAAACCATATCATTTGTACTAGTATCTCCATCACATGTTATAGCATTAAAAGTTGTCTTAATATTTAGATTAAGTATTTGTTTCAAAATTGATGAAGAAATATTGGCATCAGTAAAAATAAATCCTAAGGTTGTTGCCATGTTTGGAAAGATCATTCCTGATCCTTTTGCAACGCCATATATTTTTACATCTGAACCACCTATTTTACATTCTGCCATAGATAATTTTGGTTTAGTATCTGTTGTCATGATTCCTAGAGCTGCTTTAATCCAAATTAGTTTATTTTGATTGTATTTTATTTTATCAACTAAGTGTTTAATGTTATTTAAAATTACATTTTCAGGAAATTTTTCACCAATAGTTCCTGTGCAAGCAAATAGTATTTGGTTTGGTTTTATTTCTCTTGGTTTATCTTCATCTTCAATTTGCTTTGATGCTAATAATTTTGATAAATTTAAGGATATTTTTTTAAGAGAATTATAGCCGTCATTCCCCGTCAAGGCATTTGCGTTTCTTGTATTAATTAAAATACCAAAGATTTTTTTTTCTTTTATTTTTTTATTCCATTTTATATTTTCAGAGACTAAGCTAGATTGTGTATATGCATTTGCATAATTTGCGCCCTCTCTAAAATAAAATAAAACTAAGTCATCTCTTTTTTTATCATAAAGACCGCAGCTAATTGTAGAGATAGATACACCATCAATATGTTCTAGATCTTGAAAATATCCTATTTTAGAGTCCTTGTGTTTCTTATCAAAAAAGTTGTTTATACCAAAATCCATGCTATTTAATTTTTTAAATAAATAACTATATAATTTATTATTATTAAAACATCAAAAATATGCTTAATCCTTTGAACATTATTAGTAAATTTATAAAGAGTGGCAATCAAAAAGAATTAGACAGAATTCAAAAAATTGTAAAAGAGATTAATCTTATAGAAAGTAAGGTTAGCAAATTTGAGGATAATAAATTTCCTTTAAGAACAAATGAATTTATTTCTAGATTAAAACAAGGAGAAAAATTAAACGATATATTACCAGAGGCATTTGCAATGGTAAGAGAAGCTTCAAATAGAATTAACAATGAAAGACACTTTGACGTTCAGCTAATTGGAGGTATTGCGTTACATGAGAATAAGATTGCAGAGATGAAAACAGGTGAAGGTAAAACACTTACTATTGTTCTTGCTGCATACCTTAACGCATTAGAAAAAAAAGGTGTTCATATAGTTACCGTAAATGATTATCTGGCAAAAAGAGATAGTATAAATATGGGTAAAATTTACAATTTTTTGGGTTTGAGTTGTGGATATATAAACTCAAACCAGTCAGATGAGGAACGCAAAGAAAATTATAATAAAGATATAACTTATGCAACTAACAGTGAATTAGGCTTCGATTTTTTAAGAGACAACATGAAATATTCAAAAAATGAGATGGTATTGAGGAAGCATAACTTTGCGATAGTTGATGAGATTGACTCTTGTTTAATAGATGAAGCAAGAACTCCTTTGGTTATTTCTGGAGCAGCAGAAGATAAAACTTTGCAATATATTGCTGTAGATAGATTAATTAAAAATTTGAAAAAAACAGACTTTGAGTTAGATGAAAAAGAAAAAAACATACTCTTAACAAATGAAGGAATAGATAACGTTGAAAAAATATTTTCTGATGCTGGTATTTTAAAAAATAACAATTTTTATGATCCAGAAAATTTACATTTAGTTCATCATGTAAACCAGGCATTAAGGGCAAATTATTTATTTGATAATGGAAGAGATTATATAGTTAAAGATAACGAAATAATAATAATTGACGAACAAACGGGTAGGCAATTGCCAGGTAGAAGATTTGGTGATGGACTTCATCAAAGTTTAGAAGCTAAAGAAAAAATAGAAGTTAAAGCTGAAAATCAAACACTGGCGTCAATAACCTATCAAAATTTTTTCAAGTTGTACGATAAATTGGCAGGTTGCACAGGAACTGCCCAAACTGAGTCTGCAGAATTTTTTGAAATTTATAACTTGCCGGTTTTACAGATACCTACTAACAAAGATATGATAAGAAATGATCTTAATGACCAAATCTTTAGAACAAGTTTAGAAAAAGATAATGCAATCATTAAAAAAATAAAAGAATGTAATGAAATCGGACAACCACTATTGGTTTTTACATCTAGCATAAATAAATCTGAGCATTACTCTAATTTGTTAAAAAAAGAGAAAATAAAACATATTGTTTTAAATGCCAAAAATCATGAGAAAGAAGCAGAAATTATTGCAAACGCAGGTAGAATAAATTCTGTAATTATTACAACAAGTATATCAGGAAGAGGTGTTGACATTAAGTTGGGCGGACAGGATCAATCTGAAAAGGAGGATGTAAAAAAAAAAGGAGGTTTATTTGTAATCGGAACAGAAAGAATGGAAAGTAGGAGAGTAGATAATCAAGCAAGAGGACGATCTGGAAGACAGGGAGATGAAGGTAGTTCAATATTTTTTGTCAGTTTAGAAGATGATTTGATGAGATTGTTTGGCTCAGAAACAATGAATTCAATGCTAGAAAAGCTTGGTCTTAAAGATGGTGAAAGTATCGATCATCCTTGGATAAATAAAGCAATTGAAAGAGCACAACAAAAAGTTGAAGCAAGAAACTTTGATATTAGGAAAACGCTTATTAAATTTGATAATGTTCTTAATGACCAAAGACATGTAATTTTTGAACAACGAAAAAATGTAATAGATGGAAAAGAAAAAGAAAATTATTCAGACATTTTTTTAGAAGAAGTTCTAGACAATTTAAAAAGACAAAAAATTCTACACGAAAAGTCTCCTAACTCTAAGGAATTTCCAAATACAATAAAACAGATTCTAGGTAAATCAATTGAAAATGACGAATTAGATAATATTTTAAATTCAGATCTGAAAGTAATGGAAAAAACGATAAAAGATAAATTCACAAAGAATAGAGAGGAAAGAAACAATTTACTAGGTATTGAACAAGGGAATGAAATTGAAAAAAGAGTATTAGTACAAATCATAGATCAGAATTGGAAATCACATATTCAATACCTGGAACAATTAAGACAAGTAATTGGTTTAAGATCTTATGGACAAAGAGATCCTTTAGTGGAGTACAAAAAAGAAGCTTTTGTATTATTTGAAAATTTACTGGGAAAATTAAAAACTGATCTTGTAACAATGCTTTTAAATTTAAAAATAATACAAAAAGAAGAGGAAGATAATTCTCAAAACAAAGTGAAAGAAAACTTAAAATCTATTGCAAAAAGTAAAATTGGAAGAAATGAACCTTGCCCATGTGGATCTGGAAAAAAATATAAACACTGCTGCGGTGCCTTATAAATTAAAAAATCACTGTTAATAGAACTAATAATAGAATAATTAATGTAATTGAAATAAATAATTTTTTATTCAATTTAATATTCGAAATCAAATTTTGAAGGAGATTATGTTTAATAGTAAGTTTATCTTGATGCGCTGTATTAGTACTGAAACCTTTATTCCTTCCAATATCTAAAAACTTGTTCTTTCTTTGATTTAATATTTCTTCTTCATTTAATGTAAGAAACTTACTTAGATTTCTATCAATAGCATTACGTACATTATCTAAAATAAGATCTTTATCCCGATGTGCACCCCCTAAAGGTTCGGGTATTATCTCGTCAATTATTTCTAGTTTTAAAAGATCTTTCGCTGAAAGTTTCATTGCTTTCGCGGCTTCTAAAGTCTTTGTTGGATCTCGCCAAAGTATGGTTGCACATCCCTCTGGAGATATTACTGAATATATTGCATTCTCTAACATCAATACTTTACTTGAAGAAGCTAATGCAATAGCACCACCAGAGCCTCCTTCGCCTATAATTATAGATAAAGTTGGAACAGCCAATTGCATAGAACATTCAATAGACTTTGCAATTGCTTCGGCCTGTCCTCTTTCTTCAGCACCAACTCCAGGGTAAGCACCTGGCGTATCAACAAAGTTAATTATTGGTATTTTGAATTTATTAGCTAAATTCATTAACCTTATTGTTTTTCTGTAACCTTCTGGTCTCATCATCCCAAAATTTCTCTCAATCCTTGTGTCTAAATTTTCACCCTTTTCCTGTCCTATTACCAAAACTGACTTAGAATTAAATTTACCAAAACCACATATTACAGATTTATCCTCTCCATAAAATCTATCCCCAGAAAGTGAAATAAATTCATCAAATAAATTATCAATAAAAAATTTTGATTTAGGTCTATCCTCGTGTCTTGCGACCAATGTTGTCTGCCATGCATCTAGATTTGAATATACATCTTTAAGTTTTTTATCTATTTCATTTTGTAAATCTGTTATTTTACTGGTATCAACTTCTGAAAGGCCGTCTTGATTATAAGGATCTTTTAATTTATCTAATTCAATTTCTAAGTTTTTTATATCAGTCTCAAAATTTAAATAATTTTTCATTGCTTTATTATATATAATTTTTAGGCGATAAAATGATCAAATTACAAAAATTATATTCTTTTCGGATGAAAAATAACGTTTTTTTAAATAATGTGATGACATAATTTATTGATTATCATATACAACGGTTTCTAAATTTTAAAAATTATGAGTGATTCATTTATTAAAATAAATACTTTATCTGTTTCTAAGAATTTGGCTGATTTTGTAAAAAATGAACTTCTTGCAGGATTAGATATTAAAGAAAAAGATTTCTGGGATGGATTTGATAAAAGTATTAATGAACTTGCGCCAGTCAATAAAAAGTTATTAGAAGTTCGTGAAACTCTTCAATCTGAAATTGATTTATGGTTAAAAAAAAACAGAAATGGAGAATTTAATCATCAAGAGTATAAAAATTTTTTAAAAGAAATTGGATATTTAAAAGAAGAAGGGAATGATTTTAAAATAGATACGAAAAAGCTTGATAGAGAAATTTCAAACATTGCAGGTCCTCAACTTGTAGTTCCTATAATGAACTCTAGATATACATTAAATGCTGCTAATGCTAGATGGGTAAGTCTTTACGATAGTTTATATGGAACAGATTTAATTGAATCAGAAGAAACTGGAAGTCAAAAGTATGATCCTTTAAGAGGGCAAGAAGTAATAAGATATGCACGTGAATTTCTAAATGACCACTTCTCTATAAATGAAATTCATTGGAAAGATATAAATGGATTTAAAATAAAGGGAACTGACTTAAAAATTTTAAAAGATGATAAAGAGTTTGAGTTAGTAGATAAAAATAAATTTATTGGATACAGAGGAGAACCTAATAATCCAACAACAATAATTTTAGAAAATAATAATTTAAAAATTGAGATAATAATTAACCCAAAAGCATTTAGTGCTGTTCAAGATGCTGCAGGAATAAGTGACATAATTATAGAGTCCGCAATATCTACAATATGTGATAACGAAGATAGTGTTGCAGCAGTAGATTCAGAAGATAAAATATTATGTTACAGAAATTGGTTGGGTTTGATGAAAGGAACTCTAAAATCTGTCTTCGAAAAAGATGGAAAAACTTTAGAAAGAAAACTAAATCCAGATAGAAGTTATATTTCAAAAGACAATAAAAAAGAAAAATTACATGGTAGAAGCTTACTTTTAATTAGGAATGTTGGTCATCTAATGACAAATTCAGCAATTATTTTAGAAGATGGTTCTGAGGTCCCAGAAGGTATAATGGATGCATTTATTACAACTGCTGCAGCAATGCATGATTTAAAAAGAAAGGGCAATTCAAGAACGGGCTCTATATATATTGTAAAACCAAAAATGCATGGACCAGAAGAGACTGCTTTTACAGATAAAATATTTACAAGAGTTGAAGAAGTCTTAAAACTAGAAAAAAATACAATTAAATGTGGTATTATGGATGAAGAAAGAAGAACATCTGTAAACTTAAAAGAGTGTATCAGAACGTTAAAAAGCAGGGTTTTTTTCATAAACACAGGTTTTTTAGATAGAACTGGAGATGAGATGCATACATCAATGGAAGCAGGTCCGATGATAAAAAAAGGAGATATGAAAAAATCAAAATGGATAAAGGCTTACGAAGATAACAACGTAGTTGTTGGTTTAAAATGTGGATTTTCTGGTGTTGCACAAATTGGTAAAGGTATGTGGGCTATGCCAGATAAAATGAAAGATATGATAGATCAAAAAATATCACATCTTGAAGCTGGTGCAAATTGTGCATGGGTTCCTTCTCCTACCGCAGCCTCTTTGCACGCGATGCATTACCACAAGTTAAACATTTTTGAAAAACATAAAAAATTAAATAATAGTAAAATAAATTATATTGATGACCTGTTGTCCATTCCGGTAGCAGATAGACCTAATTGGAGTAAAGAAGAGATAAATAACGAATTATGTAACTCAGCTCAAACAATATTAGGATACGTTGTAAGATGGGTAGATCAAGGAATAGGATGCTCTAAAGTTCCAGATATAAATAATGTTGGATTGATGGAAGATAGAGCAACACTTAGAATATCTTCACAACATATAGCTAACTGGTTACATCATGGTATTTGCTCAAATAGACAGGTTTTAGAAATTCTTAAGAAAATGGCAAAGATAGTCGATAAACAAAATCAAGGAGATCCAGAATATCAAAATATGTCTCCAAATTATGACAAGTCAATTTCTTTTAAAGCAGCATGTGAGTTGATTTTCCATGGTAAGTCACAACCGTCAGGTTACACTGAACCTCTTTTACATTTAAATAGATTAATTAAAAAAAGTTAATTTTATAAATTTATAAATCTCTTCTATTTTTAAAAGCAGATATAAGTGTTCCATCATCTGAAGTTTCTATTTCTCCACCAACTGGTAAACCTTGAGCTAATTTTGAAATTTTTACGTTTGTATTTTTTAAACTATCCTGAATATAAAAAGCGGTGGTTTGTCCTTCTATAGTTGCACTTGTTGCTAAAATTACTTCCTCAATATTATCTTTTTTTATCCTCTCAATAAGAGAATTGATAAGTAAATTCTCCCTGTTATTATTGTTATTACTGTCAGAGATTGTTCCTCCAAGAATATGAAAATAGCCTTGGAAGATAGAGGAACTTTCAATTGCCCATTGATCAGAAATATTTTCAACTACACATATTTTATTATATTTTTTGTTTTTATCTTCGCAATTATTACAGGAATTATTATTGGATTTTAAAGTTCCACAAATTTTACAACGTTCTATATTTTTAAACACATCACTTAGATTATTAGCCAAAGGTTTTAACAATTCTTGACGATTATTAATCATTTTTAAAATTATCCTTTTTGCAGACTTAGGTCCAAGACCTGGTAATTTAGATATTAATTTAATTAAATTTTCTATTTCAGGCAGGTTTTGCATTTAATTATAAAGGCCACTTAAATCCGGGTACACCTAGTCCCCCCGTTGCTTTGGATATTTCTTCAGAAGTTTTTGATTTTAATTTATTTTTAGCGTCATTATGTGCGGCAGTAATTAAGTCCTGAATTATCTCTTTATCTTCTTTAAGTACTTTATCGCTTAATAAAATTTTGGCTATCTCCCCTTCTCCGTTAAGTGTGATTTTAACTGCATCTCCTCCGGACGCACCATCAACCTCAATTTTTTTAAGATTTTCCTGACTTTCTTTCATCTTTTTTTCTATCTCTTTTGCTTTTTCAAGAATTTTATTAAAATCAGTCATCTTTTTTTTCAATATCAATTAACTCAATATCAGGGAGTGCTTTCAATAAGTTTTTATATTCATTTGAGCTTTCATATTCTTTGATATTTTTTTTTTTAATATCATTTTTTTTCGATTTTTCACTCTTGTCACCCTTTTCTTTTGAAAAAGAAATTAACCACCGGTTTTTAGTCCAATCATATAATTTTTCGGATAAATCTTTTATAAAGCTTTTGTTTAGTTTATCATTAAAAGAAATTTCGATATTCATATTTGAAAAAGACACTAAGTTTACATTATTTTCTAATTCGTATTTTAGATTTATTTCTTTTTTTTCAAAGCACATTTTAATTAAATCTTGTAAATTGTTGATCTCTAAAGTATTTTTTTTTTCAATTTTTTCTTCTTCTTGTGTAATGTTTTTAATTTGGCTAATTGCATCTTTGTTAGTATTATTTTTAAGATCTATATTTTTTATTGGGGTTTTGTTCGGTTCATTTTGCTGATTATCTTGTATTATATTTCTTTTTTTTAAATAAGTTAACTGGACAAGAAACATCTCAACTAATAAATTTGGATTAGCAACTATATTTATTTCTTTTAAAGTTTTTAAAGCAAATTCCCAAAATAAGAATAAAGCATTTGGATCTATTTCTTTTGATAAAGAAGTTATTTTTTTGTAATCACTATCATTCAAATTAAAATTGTTTCCTTCATTTTGTATGTGTGATATATTCTTCAAATAATATAATATTTCCAAAAAATCATTTAAAAATAAGTTGGGTTCAATTCCTGAATTGTACAACTCCCTGTACCGATCTATTATTTTTTCTTCATCACCTAAAAAAATTTTTTCTAATAATTCTATGTATGCACTTCTATTGACATAGCCAAAGATCTTTTGAGCATTCTGAAATGTAAGCAAATTTTCGCTAATAGAAATAGTTGCTCTATCTAATAAAGATAATGCATCTCTTACAGATCCCTCAGATAATTTGACTATTAATTTAATTGCATTATCCTCAACTTTCCTTTTTTCTTTTGTTGTTATATTTTTTAAATAATCAAATAGTTCTTCAGACTTAACTCTAGATAAATCATACCTTTGACACCTGGATATAACAGTAATTGGAATTTTTTTTACTTCTGTGGTTGCAAAAATAAATTTTAAATACTTTGGAGGTTCTTCCAATGTTTTGAGTAATGCATTAAATGCTTGCTTGCTTAACATGTGTACTTCATCAATTATAAAAATTTTAAACTTCGATACTGTTGGTGGATATCTAGAAAATTCTATTAGCTCGCGTATATTATCCACAGATGTATTAGATGCAGCATCTATCTCCATAACATCCATATGATTAGAATTTGCTATAGATTCACAATGGCTGCATTTTTTTTCGCACTTCCCTTCAAGTGCTTGCTCACAGTTCAATGCTTTGGCTACAATTCTTGCAAATGTGGTCTTTCCAATTCCCCTAATGCCGGTAAACAAATAAGCATTAGCTGAACTATTATTTTTAATAGAATTATAAATTGTAGTTGCAATTTCCTCATGCCCTATCAAATCTTTAAATGTTTTAGGTCTATATTTTAATGCCAGAACTTGAGATTTTATTGTCATAATAGGAGACCAACCAACCTGGAAAAAACTCATTACCCTTGCTCTTTTTCAAGTCTGGGGGAGTTCATGGTAATCCCACCTGGAAGGCCTCCAAATGTATTATAACAATAATTTTTTCTAATCTACAATAAAGTTAATTATTTTTTTTCTCTAAATTCATGTGCTTTGTAAACACCTAGGACGTGCATATCTTCACAGTGGAAAGCAAGCTCTTCTAGTGAATTTTTTATTTTTTTATCATCCAAATGTCCATCAATATCACATAAGAAAAAGAATGACGAAAATGAATTTTTTTCTGGGAAACTTTGAAGTTTCGTCATATTCACTCCATTAATAGCAAAACCGGATAAAGCAGAATACAAGGCTGCCGGCCTCTCTCTTAATTTAAATAATAATGATGTAATGAAATTATTTTTATCAATTTCTGGCTGAATTATATCTTTACCCATTATCAGAAATCTTGTGTAGTTATCATTAACATCCTGAATATTTTCTTGTAAAATTTCTAAATCATAAATTTTAGCACTTAATTTTGATGCAATTGCAGCTTTTGTTTTATCTTTTTGTTCTGAAATATATTTTGCAGAACCTGCTGTATCAGCTCTAACATTGGCAGAAAATTTATTTTTTTTAATAAATTCTGAAGCTTGACTTAACGCTTGAGTATGGGAATAAACATTTTTAATGTCTTTTAATTTTGATCCTTTTATACCAATTAAATTATGATTGATTGGGAAAAAAAATTCTTCATAAATATTCAACCTATGTTTAAAAATTAAATATTCTACTCCAATGTTTCCTGTGGTTTTGTTGGACTCTGGTATGATTGCTCTAATATTGCTATCTTTATGTGCTTTTTCAAAACATTCATCAAAAGTTTTGCAAGGAATAGTCTCTATATTCGGAAACATATGTTTTGCACAACTTTCACTATAACTTCCAGCAATTCCTTGGTAAACAATTTTCATTTTGTTATTTATTCAATAAATTTATGTATTCTTCTAGATCTTTTTTAGTATCAATTCCAGAGGAAAAATAATTTGCCAATAGAACGTAGATTTTCATATTATTATCGATTGCTCTCAGTTGTTCCAGTCTTTCTTTGATTTCATTTTTACTTTTTTTTAAATTAACAAACTTTTTTAAAGCAGAATACTTAAATAAGTATATCCCAAAATGCTGGTATATATTGTCATAGCTTTCTTCTTTAATCACTCGATGAAAATTCAGAGCTTCTGATATTGAGTTATCAGATATTTTGTTTTTTGTAATAACTTTTACAATATTTTCATTGTCATAATCTTCATTTTTCTCAATGTTGTATGCTAATGTTGAAATATTTAAGCTTTTTTCCTTTGATAGATTATTTAAATTTTTAATATCTAAAGGATTGATCATTGGTTCATCACCTTGGATGTTCATAATAAAATCTATATCTTTTAAATTTAATTTTTGAGAGGCTTCAAATACTCTATCTGTCCCAGTTGTGTGATTTATATCTGTCATTATAAATTTACCTCCATTTTTTCTTACTTCTGAGGCAATTTCCTCGTCGCATGTTGCAACATAAACCTCTCCAATTTGGCTTTGTAATGCTTTTTCATATACATGCATAATTAGAGTTTTATTATTAATTTTTATTAATGGCTTTTGAGGGAGTCTTGTTGCTGCTAATCTTGATGGAATTATTATAATTGAATTACTCATATATTCATATTTTATGCGTCTTTGAGACGCAAATTTATAAATTAAATTTCGTATAAATTTTGTTTAACATGTTATACGACCATAATAAAAAGAAAACATGGATTCATTTGAAATTAACAAAATTATTGCTGCTGTTCTTCTTATTGCGCTACTTGTAATTGGAATTGGGAAAATTTCAGATATTGCTTTCCAGGTAGATAAGCCGGAGAAATCAGCTTACAAAGTAGATATTCAAGAAAGCAGTCAAATTTCAACTTCAACAGCAGAAAAAATTGAGGAAAAAGTTGATATTTCTGCATTACTTGCATTAGGAGATATTTCTCACGGAGAAAAAGTTTTTAAAAAATGTTCTGCTTGCCATTTAGTAAATAAAGGTGGAGAAAATAAAATCGGACCTGCATTGTATGGTGTAATAGGAAGAAAAGTTGCATCAAAGCAAGATTACAAATATTCAAAGGCAATGGCAGCATATGACAAAGATTGGACATTTGAAGAGATGAATGGTTATTTAAAAAAACCTCAAAGTTATATTAAGGGAACTAAGATGGCATTTGCTGGATTAAGAAAAGAAAAAGACAGGGCATCTGTTATTTTGTATCTTAACCAAAATTCAGATAATCCACTACCTCTACCTTAATTTTCCAAAACAATACAATAGAATACTTTTTTGAACATGAACTCTGTTCAATGCCTGTTGCCAGACATGGGAATTTTTTCCTAAAAATACATCCTCCTCAACTTCATCTCCTCTTGGCAAACAATGCAAAAAAATACAATTTTTTTTTGCGTAATTAAATATCTTTTTTTTAATTTTAAATTTTTTAAACTGTTGTTTTTTTCTTTTTTTGTTCACTTTGTCATTAAGAGATATTACTTTATCAGAAAAAATTACATCTGCATCAAGAGCTGCTTTTTTGGGGTCGTGATAGATAAAGATTTTTTTCTTATTTTTGCTTACCCAATCTTTAACTTTCTTACTTGGTGCGAATTTTTTTGGACATCCAATACTTAATCTAAAAGAAAACTTAACAGATGCTGCAATTAAACTATCCAAAACATTATTGGAGTCTCCAATCCAACAAATTTTTAATTTTGAAACTGGTTTTTTTTTTATTTCTTCAACTGTGAAAATATCAGATAACACTTGAGTTGGATGAGAAGATGGACTTAAACCATTTATTATTGGTATAGTTAAATGCTTTTGAAATTCTTCAATTTTTTTATCATCATCAGTTCTCAACATAAAACCATCACCATATGTAGAAAGAATTTTAGCAGTATCAGCAATCGTCTCACCACCTTGTCCAAGATGAAGTTCATTGGATCTAAGTGTCAGGGTTCCACCTCCTAGCTGTTTAATGGCTAAATAGAAGCTTATTCTTGTTCTTGAACTAGCTTTTTCGAACATTTGCACAAGCATTTTACCTTTGAGAGGCGATCCTTTGTCTGGTTCCAAAGTATTTAATTTTTTTCTTTGTTTTTTTCTTTGTTTTGCATCAACAATTATTTTTCTAAGATCTTTACTGGGAATATCTTTTAAATTTATAAAGTGTTTCATTTTAATTGGTTACAAACTTTGCTAATTATTTTTAAAGCTATATCAATTTCTCTTTTTGTTACATTTAATGGAGGTAAAATTCTTATGACATTTTCAGCTGCTCTAATAGTTAATAATTTGTTTTCCATTAATTTTTTTATAAACTTAGCTTGATCTTTGTAAAGTTGAATTCCAATTAATAAACCTTTTCCTCTTATCTCTTTAATAATACTTGGATATTTTTCCTTTAACTTATTCAATTTCGAAAAAAAATATTTTGAAGATTTTTTTACGTTATTTAGAAATTTCTTTGTAGAAACTATATCCATTACAGTATTTCCTACCGCCATGGCTAATGGATTACCGCCAAAAGTTGAACCATGCGTACCTGGTGTCATGCCTGAAGCAACTTTTTTATTCATTAAAACTGCACCAATAGGAAAACCTCCACCTATTCCTTTTGCGATTGGTACTATATCTGGTTTTACTTTAGATTTTTCAAAAGCAAAAAAATCCCCTGATCTTCCTACTCCACTCTGGACCTCATCCAATATTAATAATATTTTTTTTTTATCACATATTTTTCTTAATTCTTTTAAACACCAGTCTGGAATTACCTTAATGCCCCCCTCGCCAAGAACCGTTTCAATCATAATTGCTGCTGTATTTTTAGTAATTTTTTTCTTTAATGATTTGTGATCTCCAAAATCAAAATGATCAAACCCTCCTACATAACCAAATCCCTCGGTCATTTTCTTTGACCCACTTGCAAAAATAGTGGCTAAAGTTCTTCCGTGAAAAGAGTTTTTAATACATAGAATTCTAGTTTTATTGGGTTTTCCAATCGAATAAAAATATCTTCTTGCAACTTTAATAGCTGCTTCAGTAGCCTCTGCGCCAGAATTTTGAAATATCACATAATCAGCAAAAGTCTTTTGGCACAACTTTTTAGCTAATTTTTCTCCCTCCGGAATTTGAAAAGCATTAGAAACGTGCCATAATTTTTTTGATTGAGTATTTATTGTTTTAACTAATTTTGGATGTGAATGGCCTAATGCCGTTACTGCGATGCCACTGCAAAAATCTAAATATTTTTTTCCATTTGTTGAAAAAAGATAACTTCCTTTCCCATACGTAAAGGCAATTTTTTTTCTATTATAATTTTTTGCTAAATAACTCATAAATTTTTATTTTTTAAAAACTTTGTATAAACAATAATATTTTATACAAGTTAGGATTGAATGATTTTATTTTAATCAATGCTAAATTATTGTTAATAAATCCTAAAAATTACTTGTTTAAACAAAACAAATAACATTATATTGTGTTTTAGAATGATTATAACACATAATATAGAATATAGATGAGTTGGACTGAGGAAAAAGTTGCGAAATTAAAAGAATTATGGGGCAAAGAAAACACAGCCTCTCAAATAGCGGAGATTATTGGCGGCGTCTCTCGTAACGCCGTCATTGGGCGCATTTAGCCCCTCTAACTCTAGGGGGGCAAAAGCGCAAAAGGAAAAGCACACAGACTTAATTTATCTCAAAAAATTAAAACAAGGTCATCCATTCATCAAGCCAAAAATATAACAAAACAGAATTTAAGTGAGACTAAGTTTAAGGGCAGAAAAAGTAAATTTAAATCCTTAATTTTAGACAAAAATTTTGAACCGGCTAAGAATTTAACTTTAGAGGAATTGACAGAAGATACATGTAAATACATGGAGGCAAATCCTAACGAAAAAGATGCAAGTTTTTGTGGGAGAAAAAATGTTGAAAAATTTTCGTATTGCCCCTATCATTTAATGGTTGTGTTTCAGCCGCGTGGAAAGAAAGAAGATGTTATCGAGAAAGATGACGAGGTACCAAAATTTATCGAAAAAAAAGTAAAATCTGCTTAAGACAGTAATTTCTGTTTTGCTTTTTCAAATTCTTCATCAGTTAAAATCCCATCATTTTTAAGTTTATTTAACCTAGCTATTTCTTCTGAGATATATGTCTTATCTCCATTTTCATTTTTAACTTTATCTCTAGGATTATTACTTAATTCATCAATATCTTCTGGTATTGTATCTTTAAGGTTTCTTCTAGCTTCAATACCCATACTTATGGGTTTTATTGAGAAATATATAACAGCAACCAATAAAGCTAAACAAAGACCTATAACCAAATAATAAAGCATTTTATTTATCTAATCTCTCCTCAACAGCAAACTGGCCCCCTGATCTCCAATTATAACTATATTTGTTAATTTCATCATCAAATAATTTATTAGTTTTAAATCCTAAATCAAAGTTAGTTTTATACA
>CACOTF010000002.1 GCA_902630065.1 uncultured Pelagibacteraceae bacterium | reverse complement strand
AATCTTTAAAAAAAAAAATAACTTTAAAAGAGGTCAAAAAAGCTCTGATTCAAAGGGATTATGACGATAAAAATAGAAGAATAAGCCCCTTGATTATGGCAAAAAATGCTGTATTAGTCGACACCACTAATTTAAGCTTAAAGCAAATGGAGGATAAACTAGTTAGATTAGTAAAAAAATCGATTCAAAAAAAATATGGAAGTTTACAAAAATTTAGACACTCCACAAAATAAATCTTTTCAAGATCTGCTTAATTCCGAAACAGAGAAAAGGAAAGTTGAGGAAGGTTCAATTGTTGAAGCTGAAATAACAAAAATTACCGACAAGTATTGCTGGGTTCATCTTGGAATGAAATCTGAAGCAATGATAGATATTAATGAATTTAAAACGTTAGGCATGACAGATATGCTTAAATTGAACCAGAAGATAGACGTATTATTGGAGAATTTAGAGACTAAATCAGGAGAAATAATAGTAAGCTTTGAAAAAGCACATAAGCAAAAAGGGTTCTTAAAACTAAAAAAAGCTTTTGAAGATGATTTAACTATAAAAGGAGAAATTACTGGCAAAGTTAAGGGTGGAGTAATTTTCAAAGAAAAGGAGACGCAAATACCGACCTTCATGCCAGGGAGTCAATTATCAATGCGCCCACTTAAGGATATTGGACACCTAATGAATAAAGAACTAACGGCTAAAATTATTAAGTGTGACGAAATAAGAGGCAACCTTTGCACATCAAGAAGAGCTGTCGAAGCTGAAGCTAATTCCAAGGACAAAAAAGAAGTTTTATCAAAATATAAGGTTGGAGATATATTGGAAGATTGTGTTTGTAAAAATATTGCTTCATTTGGTGCCTTTTTTGAATGTGATGGAGGAGCGTTCGATTCACTTTGTCATTTACAAGAACTAAGTTTTTCTAGAATTAATTCACCAGATGAGGTCCTGGAAATAGGTAAGACCTATAGACTAAAAATTATTGGGATAGATTCTCAGAAGAATCAGATTTCAACGAGTATTAAAGCTTTGAGTCCAGACCCTTTTGACAGTATTCAAGAATTTGAAGTTGGAAAAGACTACGATGCGATTATACAAAAAGTTTTAGATTATGGATTATTTGTAGAATTAAAATCTGGGCTTAGTGCTTTGTGTCACTCAAGTGAATTGTCTTACACAAAGAAAAATATAAATCCAAAAACATTTGCCAAGGTCAAAGATAAAATTAAAGTAAGAATAGTAGAAATCGATCAGGACAAAAGAAGAATTGCTGTTAGCCACAAACTAACTACAGAAAACCCATGGGAAAAATTTAATTCTGATTTTTCAGTTGGAGATTTGGTTAGTGGATCAGTTATTGGAAAAAATGATTATGCACTTTTTATAAAAATCAATAATTATGATTTGGAGGCTTTTTTACATTGTAATAATTTAGATTTTCTAAAAACACCAGAAGATCAATTAAAATTATATAAAATTGGTGATAAATTTGAGAAGCTTAAATTGATAGAATGTGATGTTGAGGGTCAAAAAATTCAGGTAAGTTTAAGAGAAGCTATATCTGAAGATCCATTTAAATTTTTTGATAAATACAAAATTGGTGATATTTTAACTTCAAAAGTAACTAACACAGACACAAAAGGTATAACAGTTAAACCCGAAGGTTCAGAAATAGAAGTGTTCATCAAAAAAAATCAACTGGCAAGCTCTCCATCAGATCAGCGACCAGGTAGGTGGGTTGTTGGCGATCGCGTAGACTCTTTATTAGAAAAAAAAGAAAAGAGGAGGATCTCATTATCAATAAGATTGCTAGAAGAAAAACAAAATGCTGATGCTTTAGAAAAATATGGAGATAGTAGTTCTGGAAAATCTTTGCCATTTGCTTCATTATCAGAAACCATAAAAAAAAAGAAAAAAGAAACTGAGTAATAACAAAAAATCATCAACTAAATCTCAAATTATTCAAAAATTAGCCAATTCTTATCCTGGATTTATTCGAAAAGATCTCGAAAAACTTATAAACATCACAATAGATGAAATAAAAAATTCTTTAAAAAGAGGTACTAGAATTGAATTAAGAAATGTATTCACTCTAGATCCAAAAATACAGAAAGCAGGTTTTAGGAGAAATCCTAAAACTGGAGAAAAGTTGTATATTAAAGAAAAAAAAGTTATTCGTTTTGGGCCATCAAAAGAATGGAAAAAAAAAGTTAATGAAAGTGAATAAAAATTTCAAAATATTTATAGCATGTGACACAACGAGTTTAAAAAATGTTAAAAAGATTTTTAAGGAGACCAAAAATACTAATTTAAATATAGGTTATAAATTTGGACTAGAATTTATAAATTCAAAAAATGGTAGAAAATTTATTTCGACTTTAAAAAATAAAATTTTATTTGGAGATTATAAATTTGCTGATATACCAAAAACTTGCTCTTCAGCAATTAAGGCTGTGAGTGATTTAAAATTTAATTACCTAACAATACATATTAGTTCAGGTTTTGAAGCCCTGAAGGCGGCAAAAAAAGCTTCGGGTAAAACAAAACTGGTTGGAGTTACAATATTGACTTCATTAGATAATAAAGCTGTAAAAGAAATTGGATTTAATAAAGATGTAAAAAAATTAGTTCTTAGTCAGGCTAGATTGGCTAATAAAGCAAAATTAGATGCTATCGTATGTAGCGCTCAAGAAGCTAAAATAGTTAAAAAAGTATTTAAAAAAGAAATAATAACTCCTGGAATAAGATTTAGTTCAAACATAAATGATCAAAAAAGAACCTTAACTCCTAAGCAAGCTTATAGAAATGGTGCAGATTGGTTAGTAATAGGAAGAGATATTACTAAAGGCAATATCAAAAAAAATGTTCAAACATTAATTGATCACTTAAATTAATGATCAAAGGTTTGAAAATTTGTGGGGTTTCTGATCCTAAAACATTAAACTGTATTTTAGATCATAGACACAAACCTTCTATGATTGGTTTTATAACGAATTATGAAAAAAGTAGAAGATTTGTTGAATATGAAAAATTAAAAGATTTGATTAACGTTGATAGGAAAAATGTAAGTTTTGTCTCTGTGCTTGTAAACCCAAACGATGAAATTTTAGAAAAGATTAAAGATTTAAATTTTGACTATTATCAGCTTTACGATGTAGATCCTAAAAGAACTGAAGAAATTAAATCAAAATATAAAATAAAAATAATAACTGCAATTACCGTTTCTATTAAAGATGATGTATTAAAATATAAAGAATATTCAGATATATCAGATGTGATTTTATTTGACTCAAAAGGTTACCATAAATCTGAAAGTTTTGATCATAATTTACTTAATGAAGTGCCTGATGAATTAAATAAAATGATTGCAGGAAATATCCAAATTGATGATATTCCAAATTTTAAAAATAAAAACTTTATGATTGATCTTAGTGGAGCGTTAGAAGACGAAAATGGAAAAAAAGACATAAAAAAAATTGATAAGCTTTTAAATACAGTACATAATATAAAAAATTTAATATGAAGAAGAATTCACTTAAAACAGGTCCAGACGATTTAGGTTACTACGGCGAAGGAGAAAAAGCTATGGGAGGTATGGCAGTAGGTGAAACGTTAATGCCTGCTTTGCACGAATTAAACGATGGATTTGAAGATGCAATAAAAGATAAAGATTTTTTAGATGAGTTTGCATACTATTGTAAACATTATATAGGCAGACCATCCCCTTTATATTTTGCAGAGAATCTCACAAAAAAATTAGGAGGAGCTAAAATTTTATTTAAACAAGAACATTTAAATCATACTGGTTCACATAAAATTACAAATTCATTATTTCAAATATTACTTGCTAAGAGAATGGGTAAATCACATTTAATTTGTGAGTCTGGGGCTGGACAACATTACAGCGCTACAGCAGCAGTAGCTGCTAAATTTAATATGCCATTAGTAGGTGTGATGGGAGATATAGATGTAGCCAGAGTAAACCAGAATATTATCAAAGCAAAACACTATGGTGCAAAACTTAAAACTGTTCCAGGAACATTAAAAGAAGCAATCACAGATGCAATTAAAACTTGGACTACAAATCCTGAGTATGCATATATTTGTGGTTCAGTAGTTTCAAGTTCACCATTTCCTAAAATTGTTGCTTTTGCTCAAAGTATAATTGGAAGAGAAATAAGAGAACAATCTATGTCTCAAGAAGGAAAAATACCTGATATGATATGTGGATGTGTCGGTGGGGGCTCAAATTTTGCAGGTGCAATTTATGAATTTTTAGATGAACCCAGTGTTACAAAAATTGGTGTTGAAGCTCATGAAACTGCAGCATTAACAAATGGTACTCCTGGAATTATGCAAGGAATGAAGACTTACATGTTACAAACTGATGATGGTGCAAAGTCATTAGGGGGTATGAGTTTAGGAGCTGGAATTACATATTTTTCTGTCGGGCCTCTTCACAGTTACTTAAAAGATCAAGGTGCTGTTAAATACTCTTCTGCTACAGACAAAGAAATGCTTGAAGCTTATAAAATAATTGCTCAAACAGAAGGCATATGTAGCGCATTGGAACCAATGGCGGCAGCGGCAGAAATAATTTTTCGTCAAGCAAAAGATAAGCCTAAGGATTATATCATATGTCTAAGTCTTTGCGGTAGAGGAGAAAAAGACTTAGACACAATTCAAGAACACATAGGTAAAGATTTTGAGTGAAAGGCTTAAAAAAATATTTGAGTCGTCTAATCCAAAAACAAAATTAGTTTCATATTTTGTAGGATGTTATCCTGATTACAAAACCTGTCTCGAATTAATTAAAGAAGCGATAGACAATGGTGTTTCAATAATTGAATGTGGCTATCCAACAAGTGAAGCCTCAGCTGAAGGCCCTGTAATAAAAAAAGCCCATGATAAAGTTTTAGAAAATGGAGATACTATAAAAGATATTATTAAATTAGTTTCAGAAATTAGAAATTATAACAATGATGTTGGAATTGTAATGATGGGTTATATTGCTAATTTATATAAGTATCCAATTACAAAATTTGTAAGTGATATTAATAAAGCTGGTGCTGATGCTTGTTTAGTTGTTGATGCTCCACATGAATTAAAAGAGGAAAATATTTTAAGAGAAGAATTAAATAAAACAGGTCTATCATTAATCAAATTGGTTGCTCCAACAACTGATGATAATAGACTTCAAGATATAGTAAAATTATCAAGTGGATTTCTTTATCAGGTAAATGTTTCTGGTGTGACCGGGGTAAAATCAGCCAACCAAACAGATGTAGAAAGTTTTGTAAAAAGAATTCAAAATTTAACGAAAATACCAATCTGTTCAGGATTTGGGATAAAATCACCTGAGGATGCTATAAAAATAGCTAAAACTGGTTGCCAAGGAGTTATTGTCGGAAGTGCTTTTGTAAAGTATATACAAGACAATTTAACTGACAAAGATTTGCCATTAAATTTAGGCAAATACATTAAAAGTTTTACAAAGGAATTAAACTAAGTGAATAATTGGATAACAAAAGCCCTCAGTATTGGTGAAAAGATAAAGAAAAATTTAAAAAAGAAATTTCCAACAAAGAAAGAGCAACTTGAGTCACCATGGATATCTTGTTGTAAGGGACCGGTATTACGATCAACTATTTTTAATTCTGAAACTCTTAATACTTGTCCTGATTGTAGTAAACATTATCCTTTTACGCCTAAAGAAAGGTTTGCTCATTTTTATTCAAAGGGTAATTATGAAATTATTAATACCCCTAAACCAAATGATAATCCTTTAGATTTTCCAGGTTATGAAGAGAAGCTAGCAAGAGGTAGAAAAGTAACTGGTCACCATTGTGCAGTTATGGTAGCTCAAGGAATAAGAGACGGAATTAAAATTACATCATTTGCAATAGACTCAAGGTTTAGTGGAGGTTCGATAAACGCTGCAGCTGGAGAAGCAATTGTTTACGCATTTCAAAAGGGGATTGATGACGCTACACCTGTGATAGGTTGGTGTGAGGGTGGTGGTCAAGCTTTGCAACAAAATTTAATTGCTTTACACTATATGAGTAAAACAGTTCTAGCAGCAGCAACGTTTAAAAAATCAGGAATGCCCTACATAAACGTTTATACCAATAAGTGTTATGGAGGTATAACTGCTAGTTTCGCTGGACCATCAATTGCTGATATTACTTTTGCAGAACCCTCTTTAGTCGGTTTTGCTGGAAAAGCAATTGTAGCAAATCAAACACGCGAGACACTTCCAGAAAATTTTCAAAGTTCTCAAAGGCTTTTAGAAACTGGAATGTGTGATGGTGTATATCATAGAAAAGATATTAACGAAAAAATTTCAAATATTCTTAATATATTGCTTAAAAAAGATTCTGGAGTAAATTCAGAGCAGCCCAATGAAACTTCAGAAATTAGTATCCAAACTAGAGAAGCATCATAAAAAGAAATTAGACCTTTCCTTAGGTCGAACATTTAATCTTTTAAAAAAACTTGGAAATCCTCAGGATAAACTAAGAAATATAGTAACTGTAGTAGGTACAAATGCTAAAGCAAGCATGTCTTACAGTCTAAAATCTATTCTAAACCAGGCTGGATTAAGATGCAATATGTATACCTCACCTCACCTTCAATCTTATACCGAACGCTTCGTATTCAATGATAATGAAATTGATGAAGAAAACCTTTTTGAATTATTATTAGATATAGAAAAAGTTTTAGGCGAAGATAATGCAACTGTGTTTGAACTACTAACATGTGCCTTTTTAAAATATGCAGAGAATTATAAAGATAACGTTCATATAATCGAAGCGGGACTCTTTCACCAATACGACAGCACCAATGTTTTTAAAGACAATTTAATGACATTATTAGGTGTAATACATAACGATCATTTTCATTGGTTAGATAATAAAAGTATCGATGGGGTTATACATGAAAAAACTACTAAACTTTTAAATTCAAATATATTTATTAATAAGCAAATAACTGAGGGGATAAGAGAAAAAATTGAAGCATCTTTAGATCAAAATACATCAAATAAATATTATTTTGGAAAGAATTTTAATATTTCAAAATCAGAAAATAGCTTTATACAATATCAAGATGAACTTGGTGAACTAATACTTCCAGAACCAAATATTTTAGGAGATCATCAGCTTTATAACATCAGTACATCAATTGCAGCATCGAGAAAAATATTCAATGTGAAAGATCAAGATATCAAATTAGGAATTCAGAACATTGATCTAAAAGGAAGGTTACAAGAAATCAAATCAGGAAAACTAAACGATATAGCAGGCAATAATAGACTAGTGATTGATGGAGGTCATAATATTTCGAGTTCTTATGTTATTGCTAATTGGATAAAAAACCAAAATCAAAAAGTTAATCTTATTGTGGCTATGATGAAAGATAAGGAACATGAAGAATTTATGAAGTCATTTGAAGGTTTAGTTAATTCAGTCAGTCTTATTGATATTCCCAATCAAGAAGGAGCAATTTCAAAAGAGGAGTTTAAAAAAAAGATAATTAATCTAAAATTTACTTTAAATCTCTCAAATAATATTCAAGATGCAATCAAATCAAATGCAAAAAGTGAAAATTCAATAACTCTTATAGTTGGATCTCTTTATCTAATTGGAGAAGTATTAAATTTAAATTAAATATTTTCTTTTATGAAAGCAACAATATCGCTCTTAGGTGTAGCTCCAACTTTCGTTGCTTTTAGCTCGCCACCTTTAAATAAAAGCATTGTAGGAATTCCACGCACACCGTACTTAGTTGGCATATTCGGCTCAGAGTCAATATCATGTTTTGCAATGACAATATCATTTGCCATCTCTTCAGAAATTTCTTCTAAGATCGGCCCCACCATTTTACAAGGCCCACACCATTCAGATTTTTAGAGCACGCCCCCTAAGGGCGGGCCCAGAAGTCAACAAGAACTGGCTTATCGTTCTTTAAAACTTCTTCTTCAAACCTTTCATCTGTTACTTTTATTGTTGCCATTAAGTTGATATAGATGATTCTGTTATTAATTCAATTGTTAAAATTTAATTTTTCCACAATTTAAATTAATTAATTATATCTTTCAAAATAAGTTGCAATTTTGATTTATTTTTATACGTGCTTTCTCTTAGTTCTGAAATTATTGATATTTCTCTTTTATAATACAAAAGTATATTCCCTATTTCACTGTCGACTGAGTTAAATGCCATGCCTTCGCAGGATTTAATGCCTGATTTAGCAACAAAAAAAATATGTTTTTTATTGATAATTTTAGTTTTTATTATTTTGATCTTATTAAATAAAAGTATTGGATACGGATTTTTGCTTCCAAATGGAGCAATTTTTCTTAAATCAATAAGTAATGAATTGTTTAATAAACTAAAAGAATGTTTTGATAGATATTTATTAATATTGTTATTTTTATTTATTTTGATTTGTTTTTGAAGATATTCGTCTACTTTTTTTATATTTTTTTTTAATAAGGAAAATCCTCCCGCCATTGCATGACCTCCTCCTTTAATTAAAATATTTTTTTGTTTTAAATTTAATAAAATTTTCCCAATGTCTATCTCCTCAACCGATCTTGCTGACCCTTTTATAACATTTCCTGAGTATGTAGCTAAAATAACTGGCTTATTATATTTTTCAGCAAGTCTTGCTGCTATAATACCTAAAATTCCCTCACTTATATGTTCTTCAATATGAAAAATATAATTTTTGTTTAAACCAATGTTTCCTTCTATTTTTTCAAGCGTTCTTTCTTCGATAATTTTACGTTTTTCATTTGTATAAAGTAATTCCTTAGATATTTTTTCAATCTCTTTTTTATCTTCAGATATAAGTAATTTTGTTGCTAATTTTGATTTCCCTAATCTACCACCTGAATTTAGCACAGGCCCTATAAAGTAACCAAGGTCATCGATTGTTAATTTTCTATTAATTTTATTAAATTTTAGAATATGAGAAAATGCATTATCTTCATTTAAGTTAAAACTGTTTATTGCTTCAATACTTAAATATCTATTTAATCCTCTTAACGGCATGACATCACAAATTGTCCCCAAAGCTGCATATATTAAATATTTAGTTAAATTAAATTTTTTATTTTCTCTATTCTTGAAAAGAATGAATCTTAAAAGAAAAAAAACCAAATTTGTTGAACAAAAAAAGTTATAATTTTTATAATCTGAACTTTTCAAAGGATTTATAAACACTGATGGATTTACTTTGAAATTGTCAATTTTATGATGATCTATAATAATTGATTTAATATCATTTGAATTTAAAAAATTTATTTCATCAAATGAATTTGTCCCACAATCTACAAAGATAATTAAATTTATTTTTTCTTTTGAGAATTTTCTCATTAAAGTTAAATTAGGTCCATAACCATCTTTAATTCGATCTGGAATATAATAATTAAAATCTGCACCTTTAAATTTCAAGTATTTTGCAAGTAGTGCAACTGAGCATCCTCCATCAACATCGTAGTCACCGAATAAAAGTATTTTTTTATTTTGTTCTATATGCTCATCAATTAATGTTGCTGCTAATTTAAAATCTTTAAGATTTTTATATGTATAATCAATTCCTGGTTTCTGATTTAAATAATAGATTTCATCTTCATCAAAATTATTATTGATTAATAATTTGGAGGTAAAGTTTGATAGATTGTATTTTTGTGAATATTTTTCGACTTTTCTATCATCAATTTTTGTTTCTTGCCAATCTCTCCCTGAAACTGATAACATCTATACAGAGACTATTCCAACATCGGATCATCTCCGCCATCTAATAAATCATCTGACAATTCACTATTAGATAGAATTGAAGTGATGATTGAATTTATATTTTTTTTATTATCCTCAAAATTCAATTTTCTAGTCTTTATTTGAGTTGTGTATGATCTTTCGTCTTTATCTATCTGCAATCCTTCTTTACGAAGTCCATTCATTGTTTTTCTATATTGAAGTTTAAATTCGTTTCCGTTTAAATAATTATAAAGGTTTTGTAACTTTGAGCTTGCATCCCCTTTACTAAGTTTATTTTGCTGTATTTGTTCTATTAGTTTTCTATGAATGGAAACCATCTGCCTAATTATTGGAAGTTCTGCACAAATAAGAATTCTTCCTCCTTCTCTTTCGTCAACTAAACCATTTGATTTTTTTGGCATAGCCTTAGTATAAATAACGCCAATTGTTGCATTCTCGTTAGTCATATCATCTAATAATTTACTGACCCACTTTTCATCAAAGTTTAAGACATCTTTACTCTCGTGTAGTATTTTACCAACGGTGTCATTATTTTTATTTTGAACAAATTGAATTACATCTGCTCCCCTTTTTCCTTTTTTTACAGGTTCAAAATTATCATAAGGAAATTCTTTCTTTAAATAATCCTCTAATAAATCTTCTTGAACCTCGCCTTTTCTCTCAACAGGCGATTGGCTAGCAGCACGTGCTGCTTCTTCTGCTTTAGTTCTTAGTCTCTCAATATCTTTTTGGTGAGCTAATTCCTGCTTAAGAAGTTTTTCTTTTAGAGCAGCATTATCTTTTTGAGCTTTTCTCTCTACCTCTAATTTTGCTTCTTTAGCTTTATCTTCAGCTTCCTTTTTAATTTTTTTTATATCTTGTTCTGCCTGTTTTTTTGCTTCGTCTTTTATCTTTTTCTCTTCCTCTAATTTTATTTTTTTGAGCTGTTTTTCATGCTCTGCCTGTTGTTTTTCAAGTTTAAGATTAAGTTTGCCCTCAAATTCTTTTTCCCTTTCCTTAGATTTTTCTTTTTCTTCTGCTCTTAGTTTCTTTCTCAGTTCTTCAGTTTCTTGTTTTAAACTTTCTTCAAGAGGAAAAAATTTATTACAATGTGGACACTTAATTTGCTGTTTCACTTTTTTTCTTTTTTCTTCCTTTTAATATTTCGTCAATTGTATCACCTGACCAGTTCCAATCTGAACCATCAAATTTAATTTCTCTATTTAACTTATCATATTTTTTCTTATCTTTTTCATTTAAATCATATTCACTTTTAATTGATTTATCTTTTTTCTGACATTCTTTTAAAAAATTATCTCTAGGATTTAAAGTGATAGATCTTATATATTGCAGGTCTTCTGTTTTAAATTTTTCTTTTTTTATATTTATTTTTTTAATATTTTTCATTTTTGTTATTGATCTTGGGTTTTTAATTTTAAATCCCATCTCATCTCTGTACAATTGACTAAAGGTAATATCTGTTAAATATTTCAATTTACAGAAATTATTAAAATCCAATATAAACGGTCTTGGGCTATTTCCTTCTTTCCATCTTTCTCCTGTTTTTCTAAAATATATTATTTTTTCTTTATCATTAGACTCGAAGTTATTATTTCTGCTAAGTTTTAATTTTATTTTTTTAAGATTTTTAAATCTTTTAATAATTTTATTTATAGTTTGATAGGCTAGTTGTATTTCAGCATCATCGTATTGAGCTTCCAAGTCCAAAACTTCAATATTTGAATTAATATAGGAAATTAATTGCTCACCTTTTACACTCGAATGATCTAAAGGTAATTCAATACTTATTGATTTTAAATTATTTAAATTTTTTAAAAAATCAAAATCTTTATCTCTTATATTGTCATTAATTATTCCGTCATAGGATCCCATGTCACCAGTGATGATTTTAAAAGATAAATTTAGATCTTCTAGATTTTTTAGAGTTTTTAAGGGTGGTAAATATTCGGGATTTAATAGGTTTAATTTTAAGAATTTCAATTTCGATAATTTGTAAATATCTGTAAAATCAAACTCTGTGGTACACCATCTTGAGCTACTATCATTATAATTGAATAGGCTTTTGAATTCTAAATGTTCTAAAGAAGGTAAATTTTTAAAATTAGAATAATTTTTAGCTTTTGCACAATATCTATCAGTAATAATTAAAGTCTTTAAATTGGGGCAATATGGAAAGTCTCTAACCGACCCCACACAGGATTCTAAGATTATTTGTTTAATCTTTGTAAAATCTATTTCTTGAGATAGTTTTTTTAAATTTACATCTCTTCCACCTATAATATTTAATGTTTCCAAATTTTTAAAATTTATAGATTGAGGTAGTGTAAATATTTCTTTTTCTTTCCAAAATTTTTTGTAAAGAACGTTGTCATAATCATCAAAGCGATAATCGGCTTTTGCAAAATAAAAGTAGTGTTTAATATTTTTAAAAATTGTTGTTTTTAATTTATCTAGATATTTTTGTTTAACTAAAATTATTGGTTTGTCAGAACTGTTTCCCTCAATTTTGTCGTTTAGAAAGTGATAAAATTTTTCTTCTGAATAAGTCCAGAAATCATCCTCAAACATTTCTTGTAAAAATCTACTTTCTTTTTCATAAGGCTTTTCTCCATCATAACTAAGATTAATTGACTTAGTATTTATGTTAATTTTAAATGGGCTAGCGTCTTCAAACTGAAACCTATCTAAAAATTCAATATTTCTTACGCTGGTAGAGTCGTTCCATCCATAATTATCCTCAATTACAACTAAAGTATCCACTACTTCTAATAAGTATTTATCAATTATTTGCTTAACTTCTTTATTAAGTAATTGCTTAAATATTAATCTGTTACGTGTCTCTTTTTTCTCACTTAAAATTTTAGAATACTCAAACAACAAAATATATTTTGAGATATTTTCAAGATCTTTCAATTCCTCATTAAGATTAGGAATATCTATGAAAATTTTTAAATTTTTATTAAGTATTAATAGGTCGTTTATATACTGACAAAAATTTCTGCACTCCCATTCAGACCAAGACCCAGCAAGATCTCCCCAATAATCATCTACAATTTTGTTATCAAATTTAAAAAATAGCCTTTTTAAATTTTTGTTTTGAGAAATATGTTTTTTAAATGGTTTAAATGTATCTCCATACATCATTTCACTTCTAACAAATTGATAGGTTGGATTTATAATTATTTCTTCAGGTTTTTGTTTAAATATTTTTTTTTGGAAATCTTTATTCTCATCTGATAAAATTGAAAAATAACTAAGTGTAAGTTTATTTTTTTCAAAAGAAATTATCTTGGTCTCATGATACTCTTCAATTCTACTTATAAGTTCTATTGAATTTATATCTTTAAAATTACTTTTAGTTTCTTGTATTTTTTTTCCATTAATTAATATATTTTTTTTTGTAGTTAATGCATTTAAACATGTGGATACAGTATTTGAATATAAGCTAATATCACCTTGAAATTTGAAGCCGTGTAGCCAAACTTCTCTTAAATTTTTTGAATTCTTAATAAGTTTACCGATTTTTTCAAATGTACTTAATCCATATCTATAACCAAATAAATTACCATTTGGCTCATATTCATCAAAAATATTATAAAGGTTTATTCTTTCTAAACTTTTAAATTTTTCAAAATTTGGAAAATTAGAAATATTTAAGAGATAAAAATTTAAAAAATATAAATTTTCATTACCATAACCTTGATGGTCTGGTTTAGTTTCGCTAGTGTTTTTTTTCCAATCTTTTCTGAAATCAATTTCAAATAATTTTAGTTTCTTAAAATATAAATTATTAGATAATTTCTTTTTAGGTAATGATAAAGAACAGCTATCATCAATTGAAAATTTTATTAAATTTTTTAAAGAGTAAAGATTTTTAAAAAAATTTTCACTTTGGTCACTTTGAATTTCACATGAAACTAATTTCAATGTTTTGAGATTTTTTAACTTAGATAGACCGCTCCAATTTTTAATATTTTTTAATCCATGCAATTCTAATTCTTCTACAAAATCAATCCTGCTTAATTCGTCTAAATTTTCTGAATTTCTAAGTACAATTTGATCTAATGATATAGTTTTAGATTTATTTTTTATATGTTCTTTAATTAGAGAGCTCTCTTTTTGTCTTTTATTAAAAACTAATTTTCCTTTTTGATCTCTGCTTAAATAACAACCTTCAATTCCCTCGACCACAATTTTTACATAATTAAAATCATATTCATCATCACTTTTATCTGGATATGTATGTACATAGCAGGGGTAGTTTCCGTTTTTAATTGGAATTGTAACTGAGTGTTCTAGAGTTGGTTCTTCTTTAAGTTTATAACCATCGTAAAAAGTTTCTTGAATATAAGGTAGACCGCCTGTTTCGACTGTTAGTTTGTTCTCAACCTTTTTTTCGTTTTTTTTTGTCTTTTTCTTTCCAAAACTTGGTAGGTCTAGTTCTTGAGGTTCTATGTCTCTTATTATTGTAAATATTAGATTTTCAAATTGATTTTTTCTTATTTCGTAAACTTCTTTAAAATTGTCTTTAAATAATATTTTTGTTTGTTTTCTTAAAATTTGTAATGCCTTTGGAAGCCTATCAGATAAATAATTTGCTGAAATTTTTTTATCATTAACTTTTAATTTGACAATATCTCTATATCCTAATGCTTCTTCTAGGTATTCTTCAAAAATATATTTAGTAGGGTAACAAGTATCATCTAATAGGTTGCTTAGAAACTCAACATAAGTTCTATTTCTGTATTCATCTAAATGAACAACCTTATCATCATGCATAGAGGAAGTTGCAAATGATGAAGATTCTGATTTAGCTTCAGCACCATATTTAAATTTAAATAATCCAATTGGATAATTATTTTGAAAAATGTTTTCTTTTTTAAAATATTTATCATCTAAAGACTCCTTTAAAATTTCATGATGTTCAAATCTAAAATTTCCACCGTGATCAGCAACTGCTATTGCACCTGAAGTTACTTTCATATCAAAAAGTTTTTCTCTTTTAATTTTTTTATCAATCTTTCTTTTAGTGAAAAATTGATCATTCATATCTTCTTTGTTCCAACTCCAAGACACAAGGGTTTTGTGTTTTTCACCCAATGTAAAACTTCCACCAGATGTTTCGGCAAATATTTTTCTAACTTTATTATTTTTATCAACTCCTATCCAAACAGGATATGCACCATCTGCACCATTTGAAACTGAAATGGAATTAAATTTTTTTGAATTCTTTTTTTTTATATCGCTTAAAATATCCTCACAGTAAGTATCAATATGATTTGAAAGGTTATCGCAAAGATCAGTTACAACTACAGTAGCACCATCTACTAAAGTATCTGTGACATGGTAAACATCTGTAATAGGATATGGATCTTTATTTTTTTTCATATTTTAGTGTAAAGTATCGTTGTCACTATCTTTTTTTTTCTCTCCAATTAGATTGCCCTCTGTAGGTGCCTTATTCCATTCTTTAAACTCATGAAGCCATTCTTTATGGTTGTTTAAAATTTCTTTACATGTTGCTTTTAGATAATGTCTGTAAACTGGGTAACTGAATTGAAAAATCATTCTTTGCAAAACCCTAAATAAAAATAAATAAAAACAGTATCCCATATCCAAAAAACTTTTTCTAGATGCTCTCAAGTAGTTTTCTACTAATTCTTTAGCAAGATTATCCATTTTCCTTGCTTCATCAGCATTTGTTTGAATTTTGTTATTTTTTTTAGACTTATTAATAAAATTGATTACTTCTGCCTTATTACCTTTCTCAATCTTTTTTTTAAATTTTGTTTTCTTTTTGAATAATTTAAAAATCTTTTTAATCATATTTAAGCGCTCTCATATTTATCTCTTAAAAATTTATAGTATTTATCTATATCGTCTAAAAAATTTAGTTTTTCCTCTTCCGATTTGAATGAAAATAGTTGCTTATTTTCTCTCAAATTATCAATTTCATTTTCTGCTGCAGGAAGTGTAAGCCATTTCTCTTTATTCATAGAAAATAATCTATCTTTAATTTGTTTTTTTATTCTTTTTTGAGTGGTCTCAGGAAGAATTTCTGGGGCTTCATTAAATATTAATTTTTCACCAAAATATTTCATTCTTTGATCTTCAAATTTCTCCAACATTGAGAATTTTTCTTTCCAATCTGCTGCATGAAATTTTGGAAATAAAAATTTATCATTATTAGTTGCAAATCCATTGTAGATGCTCTCTTCAAATTCTACGTCTTCTTGAGATGATGTTTGCATTTTTTCCTCTGCATTTTCTTTTAAAATATTACAGACATCTTGAGCAAACTTAGCATTTGATTTTACCATTTCCGCCCTCTTTCTTAATAATTCAGGACCAATTGCACTATAAGGTTCAACTTTCATTCCATAACTTGCATCAATTATAATTGGTGCTTTGTTAGACCGGATCGTACGCAAAAATTTTGGCGTCTTTTGCATTTCTTTTTTAAGTTCTTGATAAGAAAGTTTAAATAATGGTTCCACGTCTATTCTAATGTCTACACCCTGGCCCCATTTATAAACTGGATGTATGCAATTGCTTGGATGAAGTGGTGCAATTAAATACAAACGACTCCTTGAATAAAAATATTCATTGATTGTTAAAATTGTTTCGTTTTTAATTATTTCTTCAACAGATTGCTTGCTACTCGTTCTTAAATAGTCGTCCCAAAGATTAGGTTGCTTTTTTTTTATCTCTGAAAGTATTTTCCCACAAAGTTCACTGTCAAATAAAGCTGAGTGTGCTGCTTCTGTATCATATCCATTCATTCTTCCAAGAGACTCTAATTTCATTGAAATATTTCCTTTATGATTTAATTCAGTATTTAAAACTTCTGGATTAACTGCAAAAGCAGCTCTAACAATATTTAAAGCATCATGTCTAACATTTCCTTTTGTATTTGTAATGTAAGGTTCTCTTAAAGTTTTAAAAAATTCTTTCCTTATCACTTCATCGTCGAAATTAATTGAACTGTAACCTAGGAAAGTTGCAGGAGACCATTCCTTGAATTTAGCTTCAATTTGATTAAGCATCTGATAATGACTAAGATTTTGTTTTGTTAGTAGATCAATACTTGAACGGTTAACACATAAAGCTGTTGCGGAAGGAACACGATCTTGAGGGATTCTACATCGCGCACTAAACCTCTCTTTTTCTCTGAAATTTTCATCTAAAAGCAATGCACCAATTTCAATTATAGTTGCATAATTAGTATCAGCACTATCTGTCTCTACATCCCATATTACATAATCCATTATTACTCTTCTCCTGTTTTTTTATTTTCTAAGTCTAGGTTTTGTATTTTCTGTGAAGTATTTGTAATTTTACTTACCGAAGTTTTTAAATCCTGGATTGTTTCAGAATTTTTATTGTGTCTATTTTCTAAATCTTTAAAACCTTTTTCAAAAGCATCAATAACTTTTGATAATTCTGAAACTTCTTTTTGGATAACATGAGTTTGCTCATACATTTCTCTGTTTTGAATGAGTAATTTGTAAGTTCTCAAGAAAGCCCATAGTGTATTTGGTGAAGCAATGATCACATTTTTCTTACGTGCTTCCTTAATAAAATCCAGAGATATGTCCTCAATAGCTCTAAAAACTCCCTCAGAACCTATAAACATAATTGCTAATTGAGCAGTTTCTCCTGTAACAATGTATTTTTCTGATATTGCTTTAATATGATTATTTAAATCTTTTTCAAATTCTTTAAGATATTGAGTTTTTTTATCCTCATCAGTTTCTTTAAAATATTTTTCATAATTATCCCAAACAAACTTTGAGTCGATACAAATATTTTCATTTGTTGTACCGAAAGTTAATAGACAATCTACTCGTTTATTATTTGATAAGGTGTGTTGAAATGAATAGTGTTTTGCAACCAATGTATCTTTGACAATTTCTTCTAAATACTCCTCTCCAAGCTTTCCTCTTTTAGTCTTATTGTTGAAAATATTTTCAAAATCTATGATTTTTTCGTTTAATTTCTCGATGGCTTGTTGGGCATTTTCAATATTCCCTAGTCTCTCTTTGATATCGCTAAGACCAATTTCATCAGTATTTTCCTTGTTTTTTGAGCCTATTTTTTGATAAATCAAAAAAGCAAAGATCACTACAACAGCTAAACCACCAATTATTAAATATTCAAACATCTTTTCCTCTTTTTTTGTTAACGAGGACTAGTTTAAATATGAGCTTAGAAAGCGAGTAGAAAGGATAACTCAGGATCTAAACTAGTACCTTCGTTTAAAATAAACTAGGTTGTTTAGATTGAATGAAAAGAAAGGACTAAATTTCACTAGATCTAAACAAGTACTAATTTATTTAGTAGTTTAAATATATATTACGTAATTTTTAAAGTCAATAAAAAATTTAAATTTTTTTTTGTGAATAATATTGTTCTACTCTTTCCAAAAACTTAATTTGATATTCTTTAAGCTCATCACCATAAATTACAAATCTTTGAAAAGTATTATCTTTTGTACAAACTAATATAACTCCTTGATTTATATGGGTTCCATATACAGTGTTATGAGCAAGTGAATAAGCACCCAGTTGCATATAATATGTAGTATTCCATTCATGTTTTCGTGGTTTATTCGATTGTTTGAAATCAATAAGACTTTGATAATTTTCATAAACACCAATACAATCTGCAGCACCAGCGTATTTTCCAGGATAATATAAAGTTGATTCGCAGCCCCATATTTCTTGAAGTCTATTTCTCAAACCATTCTCAATAATCTGATCTGCCATCATTCTTTCTCTTGTGTTATCTCCTAATAAATCAAGATTAAGTTTTCCTAACAAGAATTTTTCAATGTAATCGTGCATGCTAGAACCACGCTCAGTGGCTTCTCTTGAAATTATATCTGCTTGTTTGTGGCCTACTTTTTCACGCCATCTATTTAAAGAATCTATTTCTTCTTGTGGCTTTGTGGCAGCGAGTATTGTTGTGACGGATGGTAATTTTTCATTATTAACATCATATAGACGTTTACCATTATAAAGAGCTCTTGTAGATGTTGGATAATTAAATTTTCTGTTCCACTTCATATGTCTTTAATATTTGAGACAATTGATTAAATCAATAATTTTAGTATTTCTACTTTTTGGTAATAATACCTCTTACACCACATCTTGCGTCTTAGACATCTTCTTTACTTCAAGGGCTTTTATTTTTTCCCATTTTTCAATTAATTTTTCTGAATTAAAAACTTTTTCTGAAATTTCAGATTTTTCATCCATATTTATTTAATAACCTTAATTTTTTAAAACCATTTCTAATAAAATCTTATAATATAAGCTTTTACGATTCTTATGAAATTTATAGATTTATTTGCAGGATTGGGGGGATTTCACCTTGCTTTAAGCGATTTAGGTCACGAATGTGTTTTTGCATGTGAAATAGAGAAGTATTTACGACGTCATTATGAAGAAAATTTTAAGATAAATCCAGAAGGAGATATTACAAAAATTAAACCAAAAAATGTTCCTAAACATGACATATTGTGTGCAGGATTTCCTTGTCAGCCATTTTCAAAAGCAGGGTATGCAAATGGATTTAGTCATAAAGTTGCTGGTAAAATGTTTTTTCAATTAATTAAAATAATTAAATATCACAAACCTAAATATTTATTTCTAGAAAATGTTCCAAACTTACTTAATCATAATAATGGAGAAACTTGGAATTTTATGAAAAAACAAATAGAAAATTTAAATTATGATGTAGATCAAAAAATATTATCTCCAGTTGATTTTAAAATTCCACAGACAAGAGATAGACTTTACATTGTTGCAAAGCAAAATAAGCTTGATAGTTTTGAGTGGCCAAAAAAATATAAAACTAAACCAAACTTAAAAAAATTTTTGGTATCAAAACCAAAGAAAAATAAAAGATTGACTGAAAAAAAACAAAATATTTTAAATGTCTGGAAATACTTTTTAAAAAAAATACCAAAGAAGACATATCTACCAAATCCCTTATGGGCCATGGAATTTGGTGCAACATATCCGTATGAAAATGAAACTCCCTTTTCATCTAAAATTAAGGCTTTGAGAAATTCAAAAGGATCTTTTGGGGTAAAATTAAATAAGAAAAAGACAGAGATTTTTGAATTAATTCCAAAATATGCAAGAGTAAAAACAAAAAAATTTCCTGACTGGAAAATAAAAATGATTAAGAGAAGTAGAGAATTTTATAAAATAAATAAATCTTGGGTTGATAAAATTTTACCTGAGATAATTAAATTGGAATTTGAGGCTTATCAAAAATTAGAATGGAATTGCCAAGGAGATGGATTTAGCTTAAGAAAGAAGATTGTAACATTCAGAGCATCTGGAGTAAGAATAAGAAGAAATAAAAATTCACCAACTTTAATTTCATCATCAGTATGCCAAGTTCCGTATTTACCATGGAAAAATAGATATTTATCTCACGAAGAATGTTTAAATATTCAAGGTTTTAAAGGAATAAAAAGTTACCCAGAAGGAGATGAGAATTTTTATAATACAATAGGGAATGCTGTTAATGTTGGTGTAATTTCTAAAATAGCAAAAAATTTATTTAATTTGGAAAATACAAGCAAGAAGTAAATTTATTTTCACTTAATTTGTCCACACAATTTTTTCTTGATAAATCCACTTTGTATGAAATTTCAGTAATAGCATCATCATTATTGATTAAAGATGTTACGTCATGTAAGTGAAAATACATTATATTTTTCTTAGAATACTGAATATCAAATTTAAATTCATTAATATCATCTTTAGGATTAGAACCAATAACTCTATAAAAATTTTTCTGAAGTTTGTTTAAAAGATTAACTGCTAATTTTTTTTTTTTGATATTTTCAAATAAATCAACAACACTTAATCCATCGATTGTGTTTTCTGAAACCATAATCGATGCAATGTAATGTTTATCAATCTCACTTAATAATTGGTCATGATTAAATTTATGAATTCTATCGGTACTAGTAGTACATTTTACCTCTAATGCTTCATTATTGTCATAAAAATCATATTTGTCAGTTGGGTTTTCGTGCCAAGCTTGCAACGCTTTTTCAATGTTTGAACTAGAATAAATAATAAAAAGTTCTCCCCACAATCCAATAATACTTCTTTTTTTATCTGATAATTCTCTAAAAAGATCAATAATTGTATTTGTAATCTCTTTGATTTCTTTAGCGCTAGGCTCATTATTTAATTGTGAAATTGTAGTTTCACAAATATCCAAAAACATTTTAATTGTTAAGTCATCATCTGATCTACAAGATAAAATTGTAAATATACTTGATTTATTTTCCTCGTGAATTTTACAATTTTCTTTAAATCTTAATAATATATTTGCTCCCTTATAATTACTTACTAAACTATCATCCTTCATTGTATTTATAAGAATTGATGGTAAACCCTTTGAATTTTTTGCAACTCTATGACTTGTCTTTGGAATTAATGATGATTTAAACTCATTTTCATTATTAGTATTTGGTGAAGATAACTCTTTAAATAATTTGTAATACATTTATTCAACTCTGGTTATATCCACCCATAGATCAGAAGCTGGATAAATATTAAAATAAGGGACATTTTTTGTTACTTTACCTTTACAATTTACCTCGTCAAAATTATAAACTTGAATTGAGGCATAAGTTTTTCCTATATTTTTCTCATCACTTGGTAATACTTCGCCAGTTAGAAAATCATGATGAATAGACCTATCGCCAGGAAATAAATTGTATGTTCGTTGATCATACCTTTCATAATTTGTATTTTTTCCAGCATGTGGATTAATTTTAAAACTGTTTGGTAAATTACCTCTTTTGAGATCTTTTTCATTTTCGCTTTTGTAATTCATAAAAAATATAGGACATATTCTTTTACTAATATTTTCGTCCTCACTTTTAGCATATAACTCAAAATTTGTTTTACTGGTTAAAAATTCTTTATATTCTGAACTATGAAATTTTAATTGAGAAATTAAATTATAAAGATCTTTCATATTCATTTGCGTTGATAAATAAATGTTTCTTCTTGAAGCCCATTCTTTATACTCAGGTTTTAAATTCTTGAAGTTTTTTAAATGAACAAGATTGTCGATGTTTTTGTGAAACAAATTTTTGTAAATATCTTGATTATTTTTTAACTCATTATCACTTAAAAGATGATTACATCTATTTATAAGAGGATTATTGGAATTATAATTAATAATTGTGTTTCTTCTTTTAACGCCCTTTCTCGTTAGGTTTAGATTTGCTGTATTTGTTGCTATATATTCCGGAACCCAATCTTTAAAACTTGCATTTGGGTTATTTTTTTTGAAATTCTCAATTGAGTTGAATAAATTTTTATTAGATTGAGATATGGTCTGATAATTCTGTTGCATGTTTTTTGTTAAATAAATTTGCACAAAATCTTTATATTTTTGGTGATATCCAAAAAATCTGGCTCTTTGAAGCAGAGTATCTTTTTGTCGTCCTCCAGCACTTCTAGATAAGTAAGATACTGTTAATCCTTTAACTGTATACCCTCTTTCTAAACCGACACCGCCTACAAGGATTACTGCATATTCATTGTCCCAATCAACTTCTTCGATCTTACCTTCTCTAGCGTTAAATTCTACTAATAGAGTATCATTCGCCGCATACTCAATATTTTTAAGAAGATCATCATCAAATTTTGGAATGTTTTTTGGTGAGTTTTTAGTCTTTAGAGTTTCATATGACTTCTTTAATTGATCAACTATTGACTTGTAGGCGTTATCTAAGGGATTAAGTGAGAGTCCATTTTTAATTTCATCTATTACCCCACTAGTATATTTAACAAATCTTGCATGTGCATCTGTTTCATTGTGTGGATGAATTATCATAGATCTATTCTTATTAATTTCTTTATCTTCGCCATTTATTATACCTACGGCAACACCAATAAGAAAAATATGCAATGCTGTTGTAAAGCTTTCAGGTTTATAATTATCTGAAATTATTTCATTAATATTTTCCTCAAGATCATTTATATATATGCTATTTTCGTGTGAAAACTTGTCTTGAGATTGAGGAAAAAATACTTCTAAACCTGTATAATTATTACCAGGAGGTAAAATATGAACAAAATCAGGTTTTAATTTGTTTACTTGATCAATAACAGTAAGTGCTTGAGGTGTGGCTGTATAACCAAGATATGTATGTAAATTAAATGTATTTCTTAAATTTTCTATTTCAGAAAAAGTTTTTGTCTCAATTTCTTCTATTAATATCCAACTTCCTGTTTTTGGTTCATTATTACCTGTAAAATTATTTATTTGTTTTAATTTATCAATCCCAATTCCAAATTCGTCACTAAGTTTATCCCATGTGTCACCTAAATTTATTCTGTAGATTTCATCGTACCTTTCACGCTGTCTATCAGTCAGCCTTTCAACAGCATTCAAATAGTCTTTACCATTTAACGAATGGTGGTCACACTCATCGTCAATTATTAATATAGGAATATTTTTTATATTATTATATTGATCTGAAAAAATTTTAGTTAAATCTCTTATCTTTGCTGGATTTTTGTGTGTTACTATCAAAAGTGTATCTTGTCTTTCTTTTGAAATCGAAGGATTATTGAAAGTTGTGATAAATCGATTTACTTTTTGAGTATCCTCCACGCTCCAGTTATTTTTTGGATTATTAATTATTTTTTTTATTTTTCTACCTTTTAAATCCTTAACTAATCTACTGGCTGTTTGGTTTGAAAGTGGAGAAACTGAACCTGACATAACAATAACAATTCCAAAACCATTATCTTGCGCCATCGCTGAAACAGCAGTCATTGATAGAGTTTTACCACTTTGCACTTGTCCTATAACAAGACCTGTTGATCGAAATTTTTCTAAATTTAAAGTTGGTTCCATACATAATGAAAGAATTTGTGAAGACTGATCTGAAATCTGATTTTCGTCTAAAGACTCATCATCTTTTTTTTTAAAATTTAAAAAATCTTTAAATCTTTGTCCTTCTTGATTTGGATCCCATTTTTTAAAATTATTAGTGTCAATTGAAACTGTTGTTTCTTGCATTTTAATAACCTAAATCTGGAGGCAGTTGTCTAATTATTTCATTTAAAGACAATCTTATTGCATGGGCTTTTGATGTGCCTCTATCTTTTTCAACAATTTCAGCAAGGGCTATATATTCAATTAATGCTAACATCCCTTCAACTTCCTCTGGCTTGGTACCAAAGTATTGTTGAGTAAAGCCCATTCCCATAGCTACAATAATTGTTATATCTTTTGTTTTATTTCCTTTTTCATAGACTTGAATCCAGTCTCTTTCATTTTTATCGTAATTTAAGACTATTTCAAAATTCCAAATAAAACCTTCAAATTTTAATTGTTTTCGTCTTACTTCTTTATCTTTTGGTTTAGGTTTTTCTTTAAGTGTTTGGATTTGCTTTGGTATAGTGTTGTTCTGAAGAATTTTTAATGCAGTTGGTGCTAATTTAATAGCTCCATCCAAACCTTCTGAAGTTTGAATTTTTATATCTCTAGATCTTCTGTCAAGTCTGAAATTATTTGCTTGATCATAAATATTGAGTGGGCCCTTTTGAGTATTTTTTTTTAGTTTATCAATAAATTCCATCAATTCTTTATCATCCCATAAAAAACTATCTTTTGTATGTGAAACTTCTTGATCATTTAAATGTAATTCTCCAAAAATTCTTTGATGTCTATGGCTTTGTTTGTTTCCAAATATCTCAGACGGTCTATAGCCTTCATCCTCACCTACTCCTACTATCAATCTGTTTCTTCTAAATAATGAAAAACCTGCATACTTAGTTTTTGCAAAACCCAATCTACCCTCATCAAAAATTCCTACATAACCAGTAACATTTTTGGATTCTCCATACTTAAAGTTGATATCTTTAATCCATTTTAATTTTTTATTATTTTTAACAACTCCAACTTCATGAAAGTAAGGTGCATTTAAAATTGGAGGCAAGCTATACTCTAGCTTTTCATCATTTACTCTTATTTCTATCTCATTTTTTTTTATATATAATCGATACATTGACGCTAAATGTTCTTTAATTTTTTTTTTAAAACCGCTATATCCTCTCCTAAGTTTATATAAATTAATCTCGGTTCCATGATGGTTTATTGGTGATGAAACTTCAGTTATATCAAGTTCTTCAATGTCATCTTTAACGATCTTTTCAATATCAAATTTTACAGTTTTTTGGACTCTCTCTCCGATTGCTTTGCTTTTAACTTCCCATACAGGAGAAAACCAGCAAGCTGCTGTTTTCATACCCATTCCAAATTCTGATAATCCATCTCTTTTTTCAGGTCTTGCAGCAGCTCTAAATGCTCTTGAGTAATCCTTTTCTGCAATACCTCCAGCATTGTCTATTATTTTTATTTTATAAGCAGTTATGTAAATTCCAATTCTTAATTTCCAATTACTAGAGTGAATTTTTTTTAGCTTGCTTTTTTTATCAAGGTAACTTTGAAGGGAATTATCAACAAACTCCGCTATTGCATACCAAGGTTTATATGAGATCGAAGGGAGAATTGATAAATAACCTACTGTAGGTCTTATATCTACACTATCTTTATTCATCTTTGTGTATCCAATCAGTGTTAAAATTATTTATTGATTGATACACTATATTATCAAAATACATTTTTGAAATACCTATTTTTTTTGTGATATTTTCATAATTCTCATTTTTACTTAAATTATCATCATATTGTTGTTTTATATACTCTTGCACACTTATTACTTTTTCTTTTTTTTTACTTAAGTAATTTGAACCATAAAACCAGTTATTTTCTTTTGCTAATATTCTTGAAAGAGTGTCATAATAGAAATTGGATAAATTAAATCCTAATTCATCATTAATTTTTTCTCTCATAAAACCATTAGTTATAAACTCATATTTATCTAATAATTTATCTAAAACAAAATTTACATCATCTTTGTCACAGAGTTTTAGTCCATCTTCAAAATTTAAAAATGTTCCAGGGCTAATTCTAAATATTTCCATATTGTCAACAAGGTCACCTAAATGAAGATCGACAGGTATATCTTCATTAGTTTTCTGTAATTTATTTATAATATCTTTAAGGTTTACCTCTTCTGATGTGCTAGAGATAATCTCTCTTATTTTATCTTTAAGTGACACCAATTTGATTTTTTTATTTAAACTAACTGTATTTGTTCCTGAGGTACCTTTATGAAACAATCCTTCTTCGTTGCCAAATTTTTTTATAATTGCTCTTGCGTCATAAAAATTTAAATCTTTAAATTGGGTTAATTTAATTATTTCTTTAAAAACAGGTTCCATTGGAGATTGTTCAGCATTATTCTCTTTAAGATATTTGATAAAAAAATTTATAATTTCGTCTTTATTTTTAATTTCAGGACATCTTCTAAACAGCTTATATGTTCCCCTCTCACATAAATAAATATTTTGATTTGAAATCATATTTAATGATGAGTCGCCAACAATTCTGCTTAAATCCCAATTATTTGATGTAAATGATTTATTTCCTATTTCTGCAATTTTTCTCCAATGCAATCCTTTGGGATAAGAGACTAAAATATGAGTTACCTCTAAATTTTTTCTCATTTTTAATGGATAAATTTTTTCTTCATGTATTTTTATAAGTTTTTTTTTAATCATAAATTCAATTGCAGATTTAGAAACGAAACTGTTGTATCCAAAATTTTCTTTTACTACTTCAACAAAATTATCTTTAGATATTCCGCTTGGAATAACTGTAAAAATTTCAGAGAGTTTTTCTATATCGAAGTGCCAAAGTTCTCTTTCGGGTGTTTTAAAATATTCTTGATCAACTCCACAAAAATATTCCATAAATATTACCAATTTATCTCTAGTAATTTCAGTTGTGCCTCGAGCGGTATCAGTAAAGTTTTTATCCAATGTTGGAAAAAGCTTATGAAAACTTACATACTCATATTTATCAAAAAACTTAACTAATGATTTTTTTTCAATTTTTCCAAGTTTTACCAATGAAAAATTTAAATTTTTCTCAAGCTGTCTAACTCTTTCTCTAGTTACACTAAATTTTTTCCCCAACTCATCAAGAGTTTTATAATTTTCTTTGTAACCATATCTACCAGTAAAAAATATAACCATTCTATCAGTTAGCAGGGAAATAATTAATTCGATGTCATCTAAAATTAGTTTTTCTAATTCAGTTGGCTCAATATTTTTATTTATTATTAATTTTTCAGTTTCATAAAATTTTTCTTTGAATTTTTCAAAGTCTTTAAAGATAGATTTATTTAGTCCAGTTAAATTTTTTTTGTTTTGATTTATTTTATGTTTTTTTTGATTGATTATTAATTGATATCTTAAATTTTCCCAATTAGATAAATCATAATTATATATATCCTTATCGATGTTAAATCTTTGGAATAATTCATGAATTTCTTTTAATGATTTTATGCCAAAATTTTTTAGTTTAAGTAAAGAATTTTCATTGTAAGACAATAAATCTCCAAGAAAAATTATATTTTCTTGTTTTAAAGCATTAAATGTTCTTACTGATAGAGGCCATTCTGTTAAAATATTTATAGAAATAGTTTCCAAATCTAAAAATTTTTTTTCTTTAATGTAAATGTCTAAATTGTCATCATTATTTTTTTCTATAAATTTTAATTTGTAATAATCTAAAAAATTATTAATTTCATTTAAACTTTTTCTTCCAAAACCAGGTATAGATATAAGTTTTTTTTCATCCCATTCTAATAGATCTCTAATAGTAAAAATTTCATTTTTAATAAGATTATTTATAGTTCTTGCAGATAATTCCAAATTCAAACTTATTTTCAAATCTAATATTTCTTCTCTTGGCAATATAGTCTTTTGTTTTTTCAATATTGAAAAGAAATCATTTTCATTTAAATCACTTAAGAAATCTAAACCAGCTTGAGAAATATAAAATTTATCTACAATAAAATCTGCATAGCCTTCATTTTCTAAAGTCCTATGTGATTTAAGATTTCTAACTTTTTGACTAAATTTATCATCAGACCTATTTTTTAATATTTCCAAATCTTCACCATTTGGCTGCATATCATGCCTTAAACTTGCAATTAGATTTTTTGTATTAATCCCATCATTATGATTTTTAATTATCCTAAGTGCGAATGGGATTAATTCAGTTTCAGAAAAATTTGTCATTTTCTATTTAAAATACCACATTTCTTTTTTGGAACAATAAATGGTAAAATTGTAAAAAAATAAGAGATATAGAGATTAAAGTAAAAAAGTAATATTTATAAAATCTTATTATCTTATTAATTTATTATCTTTAAATTAATATCAAAATTAATCTATCTCACAATTTAAACAAATTTGTGCCCTCTTGATCACTTTATTCTATTGTTTAATCCTAATAGTGATTGATTATCTTTTTTACCAATGTGTAGATATTCTTGTTTGGTTAGCAAAAGTGACTGGTACTACTTATGAGTTTGTCAATATTCTTATTTTTGTAATTGGATATCCTGTATTCGTAATCATTCTGCTTTGGATTATTTATTTACAATATAAAACTATAAAAAAACTTAATGCAAAAAATTAAATTAACAACTTTTGTATTATTTTTTTCTCTATTAACAAAATCCTCATTTGCAATATTAGAAGTAACAAAACTCCCATATAAAGATGCAGAAATAGAAAAAATTTATAAATTAGATAATGGTAAATTTATTTATATAGAGCAATTTGTACGCGGTCATATTATATGGGAGTATGATCCAGAGAAAGATGAATTCAAAGAAATTTCTAAAGTCTGGGCTTTTATTGATTTAGCATCTAAATGTGAAATGGTTGATGGCCACAATATTTATTTTGCAAATATTTTAGAATACTGGTTCGGAGGTGGCACTAGAATTGACGATCCAGAAATAAGAATATTTGATTTGTATGATGAAAGTCCTTGGAGAGATACAGACCTTGGAATAACTCCTAGCATGAATTATGCAAAAGAATTCTGTACTTTTTATAGGCCCTATTATATAAAAGAAAAATAGTCCTGATTTAGAAATTACTCTACTTGCTGGGACTTTAAACACAACGCTAAAGGAGAAAACATGGCAAAAATAACACTTAAACAATTAAGTAAAAATGATCCAATTTTTACTAAAAGCTTCATGACTTTCTCTAAATTTACAAACAAAAGGAGAAAATATGAAAATAATAATTCAAAATATAAGAGACTTTTTATTAAGAAAAAAAAGGAAAGGTAAAAAACTTTTATTCTTTGAAAAAATAGGAGACAAAAATTCTTCTAGAGATGAAATTCATGAAAATTTAATTAAAGTATTAAAGAAAAATGGTTTTAAAATAAAAAATGATCCTACTGAAACTATAAAAAAAAAGTATGAAAAATAAAATCTTATATCAAAGACGTACAGATGGTAACTATAAAGGATATACAGAAGATAGCTTTTATTTTAATTCAACTGAACAATTATGGTGCTGGAAACAAACTTCTACCGAGAATATTTTTAAAGCAAAAACTATAAATGAGCTTAAACAAATAAAAGAGAATAATTTTATAGGTAAAGGAAATTACGAACATAAAAATGATGCCTCTCTTGAAAAAGGTCACACAAGTACTGGGCAATTTGCAAAACTGACAAATATTGGAAGTAAAGAATATGTAAGTATGCTTTTAAAGAGAGCCAATGAACCATTAAAAAATTATGATAAAAGAGCTGAAGGTAGAAAAAAGAAAGGATTATTTTTTACTGAGTGTTTAAGTAAATCAAAAATTGAATTTGAACAAATAATTTATAAAAGAAAAGTTTGGGTATTTAAAAATATAACTACTGAAAAAATAAAAATATTTAAATCTTTATGGCAAAAAAACTGAAAAAAAGAAAAATACTTAATCAAATCAGGGAAGTATCAGTTTATGATTTTGCTGACGACCCAAGAAGAAAGAAAGCACCTAAAGATGCAAAATATAAAATTGTTTTCTATAAACCAAAACCAAACGAAAATTCTAACATACCTAAAAAATTTCAAGGGGTTCAGTATTACACAACAAAATCTGAGGCAGATTTAGCTTTAAAAGATAGATTAGAATTATCAGAAAAACTTAAATTAAAAAAATCTAAAGATATGATTGGCAATAATAGAAATCCAAATTTAGGAAGTGTTGGAGTAAGATTTGGAGAAGATCACGAAGTTACTATTAACCAAAAAAAAGAATTTAATGAAAAAGTTAAAACTGCGAAACAACTTTTAAAATCAGGACATACTAAAATGGAAACACAAAGAATTATAAATAAAAAATTTAAATTAAATAGAGCTGAAAATGCTAGTACTGGTAGATATGTAAGAGTGGCATCTAATTTACTTGATCAATAAATTAATTAGTTTCTTTACTCCTTTTTTCTTTAAATTTTTTCTTGAACTAAAAATGCATGCTTGAGATTTTAATATCTCTCCATCAGATAGTATTTTAAGATTATTTTGTTTAAGTGTTGTCCCTGTACTTGTTATGTCAGATATAACTTGAGCAGTGTTCATGGCAATCATCAGTTCTGTGCTGCCTAATGACTTTGTTGTTGTAAAGTTAGTTACACCTCTTGAATATAGAAATTCTCTTGTAAGATTTGGATATTTAGTGCCAATTTTTAATAAAGATTTATTCTTTTTTTTATATTCATCTGCAACTTCATCTAAATCCAATGTTGTAAACAAATCGATAAAATCATTTGCACAGGCCAGAACTAATGAGGCATGACCAAAATTAAGTTTCTTTTCTAATTTAATATTTTTTTGAATATTTACTTCAGATTCTTTTAAAAGATCCAACCCACTGATCGCAATTTCTAAATTTCCAATTGATAATTGTTCTAAAGCTTCTCTTGCATGTAAATATAAAATTGAAATGTCAGGTCTTCCTTTAACTTTACCAATTAATTCTCTTTCACCTCTCTCTGAGAAAATTTTTAATTTTTTCTTTTTAAAAATATCAAGAACTCCAGATTTTAAACGTCCTTTACTGGGTATTCCGATTTTTATAGTTTCATTACTCATAATTATATTTTATCAATTCCTCTTGAAATAAATTATTCATTTTATTTATTAAATTCTCATTAAGTAATTTTTTGTAATCATTATCTTTTCCTAAATTAAAAAATTTTATTTTCTCTTTAGAATTTTTTTTAGTTAATGCTTCTGAAAATCCTTTATTTTTTTCAAGATTTTGAAGGTTTTCAAAGTTGCAGCTTACGATAGTTTTTTTTGCTTTTTCTTTATCAAATTTGTTTTTATTATTTGCTAAATTATCAATGAAACCTATTACTTTTTTAAAAGTATAATAAGTTTCATTAGTTAAATCTTCATATCTTATTACTAATATCTTAAAAGATTTGTTTTGAATCCAAGATTTTAAGTGAAATCGCCAAGAAAATATTGGTACAAATGCTTTAAATTTATTATCTACTCTGTCAACAAGCGCTTTTTTCTCCTCAATCATAAAATTCAAGGATTCATTAAGATTGAGCTGATAATGATTTGATAGTGATGTTATCAAATTTCTCGGATCTCTTAAAATATAAATTGCACCCAAGGTATTTTTATTGTCTGTAAATGGATTATTATTAATTTTACACATAGCTGCGTGTGTTTTAAAAAATCTTAACTTTTTGTCTTTATTAATTTCTGATTGTTTATTTAACCAATATTTTGAAAAATCTTCAGGATTTATAATATTATCTTTTACATCCTTAAAATATTTCGGAGCAGGAAATTGGTCGATGTAGTTTAATAAATTAAAATCAAAAGTCCCATTAGTAGAAAAGTAATAACTTGATATCAAAGATCTTAACCAAGTATTTCCACTTTTAGGATATGAAGCTAGCCAAATTATCATATTCTCTCTAAATTAATTGCCGCTCCAACAGCTGGTATTTTTCGTAAACCAAGATTTTTTGATGTTAAATCATTATATCTTCCACCTGATATTAAAGTCTTTTGTGTATTTTTTATTTTAATATCAATTGAAAAAATAAATGAAGTGTAATACTCAATTTCCCTACCTCTTCCATTGCTTGTAGAGAATTCAAACTTTAAATTGTTTTGTTTAAAATTTGTTATTGGAAAGAATTCTTTACCAACGGAAATATTCAAATTATATTTTTTGTAAAATTTATTTAATTTTTCTGGTGCATTTTTAAGTGGACATTTAATCTTTAAAAATTCTTTGATTATTTTACAACTTTTTTTTCCTGTTTTAGTAATGCGGGGATCATTAATTTTTTTCTCATACCTATCAAGGATTTCTCTATAACTTCTCCCAGCTATTATTTTATTAGGGTTTTCTTTTTTCATTTTAAGATAGGTTTTATGGTCTCCTGCAACTACAAATGGGTCTATATCTAAGTTGCTTTCAAGTCTCTTAAGTAATTCTGAAAAGTATTTACTATTCCAGTAAAATTTGATTAATCTTTTTTTCCATCTTCCAGGTATTGAGAGTTTTTGGATTAGTAACTCAAATAATTTAAAATTACCTATTTTAACTTTTGCATTTTTTATACCTGCTTTTTTAAGAATAGTTATCGATGTATCAATTATTTCTTTATCATCTTTATTTTCATTGCGAGATGAGAAAATCTCTAATCCCAATTGCCTGATTACAACTTTATTTTTATTATAGGATTTTCTGAATGCACTTCCTGTATAAAAAACTTTTTCTTTAGAATTTTTTTTGCTTTTTGCATAACTTAAAATACTAGAGATCGATAGGTCGGGTATTAATGTAAGCTCTTGTGCATCTGAGTTATAGAAGGAAAATAAATATTTTCTAAAATTTTCTCCTGATCTTTGTAATATAAATTTAGACTCTAAAATTGGATCTAGTTCTATTTTCTTAAAACCTTTTGTTTTTAAGGTTTTAATAATATTATTGTAATTTTGAGATTTCATTAACAAGATCTTTTCTATTAATCACTAGTTGATCATTTTCTTTAGATGAGTTTAGTTTTTTGATAGTTAGTTTTTCGTCTTTAAATTCATTTTCTCCACAAATAATTGCAAGATTTAATTTCTTTCTATCTGCGTATTGGAGTTGTTTTTTTAGATTTTTGTTTTGGTCTAGATATATTTCAGATGCGATATTATTTGCTCTAAGTTCATTAACTATTTCATAATATTTTTGAATAAAGTTTTTATCTAAAATACAAACTAAAACTGGTTTATTTTTATTTACTTTGATCTGATCTAGTTGGTTTACAGCATACAAAAGTCTATCTATTCCAATGGACATACCAGTGCCTTTGTAGTCTGCACCTTTGAACCTTGCGATCAAATTATCATAACGGCCACCCGATGCCACACTTCCAATACTTATTTCTTTTCCTTTTGCATTTGTAACTTTGAAATTAAGGTTAGTTTCAACTAAGTATCCCGTGTAATAACTAAGCCCTCTTATTTTAGTAACATCAATTTTTACAGAGTCTTGATTTTTTCCATATGACAATATTTCAAATAATTCTTCTAACTCATTTATTCCCTCTAAAGATAGCGGGTTTTTTAGATTAGCCTTTAAATCATTAATTCCATTTAAATTAAGAAAATTAATTAACTCAGATGCTTGATTATCTGATAGTTCGCACCCTTTAGTGAAAGCTCCTGACTGATCTTTTCTTCCCTGTTTTAATAGTTCTTCTACTCCCTTTTTTCCTAATCTATCTAACTTATCAATTGATTTGAGGACTTTATATTGTTTACCTTCTTCAATTTTGAGTTCATTAATTAAACCTTGTAGAATTTTTTTATTTGAAACATTTATTGTAAATTGGTCTTTGGATAGACCAATTTTTTTAAAAGATTCTCCAATTATATTACATATTTCTGCATCAGCTTGAGATGGATTTGCATCACCAATTATATCTGCATCCAGTTGCCCAAAGGCACGGTAGCGCGCTGAATCTGCCTTTTCCTGCCTGAAAACATTACCATAAGCAAATCTTTTATATGGAAAAACTAAATCTCTGAAATTCTCTGCACAGAAACGAGCAAGTGGGGCACTTAAATCATATCTTAAGGTTAAAGACTCTTTTTCATTTACGAATGAAAATACATCACTCATAGGATTACTTTCGTCTTCAGCTAGAAATGAACCTATGTTTTCACTTTTTTCAAATTCTGGAGTTTCTAATTGCTCAAAACTATAATTAATAAATACTTCTTTTATAGTATCTACTAGTTTATTTTTAAGAGCTAACTCATCTCCCCATCTATCTTTGAAACCCTTAGGTAAAGAGGCCTGTAATTTATTTTCTTTATTCATCTTTTCATCCTGAAAAGCTTTGTGTCGTTGGTACTCGGGGGCGGCCACGATCCGCCAACCTCCGGCTCCACAAGCCGTTGCTCTGCCAATTGAGCTACCCGAGCATCCATTTATTGTTTTATACTAATTGTGGAAAAATTTAAATTTATAAATATTTAATAATAGCAAGCTTAGCTTGCATGGATATGCAATCTATGTGTCGATCTTGATTTTTTGAATTTATAAATCATGCAGCCTTGTAGCACTTTTTAGTATGAATGCAAGTTTTGTGTAGGGATAAATACTTGAAACTTATACTTATCGTTAAGTGGTAAATACCCCTAAACAAAAAAGGTTATGGCAAACTTAAGATGTTTTTTTCAAATTTACCGCGCTCGGTCCCTTATCGCCTTCAGCGATTTCGAACTCAACGGAATCATTCTCATTTAAGAATCGAAGTCCAGCCTCACGTACTGCTGATGCATGTACGAAACAGTCCTTTTCACCGTCTTCTCTTTCAATGAAACCATAGCCTTTCTTTCCATTGAACCACTTAACTTTTCCCTTTAAAATGTTACTCATACTTTTTTACTCTTTCTTATTGTTAGTTAGTCTCTAAATAGATTTATACTTAGATCTATTTAGAACAGTCTCAGTATAAGAATTTTTCAGATATGGCAAGATGATAATTTATACAATAATTGTTTAAGTATACCACCGAGAAGTGGTGGCTTCGGCGGGACTCGAACCAGCGACACAAGCCTTTTCAGGGCTCTGCTCTACCAACTGAGCTACGAAGCCATTATTATTAATATCTAAATGAGATCCTGCCTCTTGTTAAATCATATGGGCTTACTTCGACTTTGACCCTGTCTTGAGATAATATTCGAATTCTCATTTTTCGCATTTTTCCACTAACTGTACAAATTAAAGTTTTCCCGTTGTCTAACAAAACTTTACTTTGGGCATTTGGAAGCAATTCTTTAACGACCCCCTCAAATACCAAGATATCTTCTTTTGCCAAACTTTAACTCCTCATTCTAGATTTAATACTCTGAGCATGATTATCTAGTTCTTCATACTCAGCGAGATGTGTAGCGGATTCTCCTAATTTCTCAATACCTTTTTTTGTAAGAGTTATATGGCTAATTTTTTTATAAAATTCACTAAGATTTAGTCCAGATGAAAATTTTGCAGAGCCCATCGTAGGAAGTACGTGATTATTTCCCACATTATAATCTGAGACAGCCATTGGAGAATACTTTCCAATCATAATACTTCCTGCATTGTGAATTTGATCTAAATACTTTTTATAATTAACTACATTAATTTCTAAGTGTTCTGGAGCAACTTCATTAATTGCTTCTATTATTTGCTTATCACTTTGGGCTAATACGATTAATCCATTATTTTTTAAACTTTTTAACACAACTCTTTTTCTTTGAACTTTTTTGATACTTGTTTTTATTTCTTCATTAAATTTATTCACTAATTTTTTATCTTTTGTAATTAAAATACACTGAGAATTTACATCATGTTCTGCTTGTCCAATCATAGATGTTATAACTTGATTTAGATCAGTTTTACCATCTGCTAAAACACAAATTTCACTGGGCCCTGCAACCATTCCTTCTGTCCCAACGTCACCAAAGACTTCACGCTTGCTTCTTGCAACATAAATATTTCCGGGTCCAACAATTTTATTCACTTTTTGAATATATGCTAAACTTGCAATAGCTTGGGCACCACCCATTGAGTAAATTTCCTTAATTCCAACCTTTTTAGCCGCATAAAGAACAGCAGGATTTAGTTTTCCATTAAGTTTTGGATTGGCCAAAACAATTCTTTTTACACCTGAAATTTTTGCAGGTACTGCGTTCATTAATAATGTGGATGGTAAATTAGCTGGTACATAAATACCTACTGACTGTAGTGGTACATACTTATATTCAAGTTTATTTTTATAATTATCTACATACTTAATGTCTTTTGGTTTTTGTAGTGAATGAAACTTAAAAATTCTATTATAGGCTAAATCGATACTTTTTTTAATCTTAGGTTCTAATGTATTAATTGCTTTGTTTACTTTATCTTTTGAAGGAACTATCTCTATATTTTTACTAAATTTTTTCTCATACTTTATAAGTGCTTTTTTTCCATTAATTTTGATGTCTTTTAAAATTTTTGGAACTATCGAAGTATCCACTGCTTTTCCAGACCTCCTTTTATCCAAAAAAGATACTAATTCTCTTTTATAATTTTTTTTCTTACAATTAATTACTTTTATCATTTTCAATTTTTTGGTCTTCTAACGTTACATCAATAACTTCTGTGGACAGTGTTATAATTCCATTTTTTGAAAATAACAGAACTATTTCAAAATTTTCTTTTTTTTTATAAATATCAATTGCAAATAATTCTAAAGTTAAATCTGCTTTGGATTGGTTAATGTTTTTAGACTTGGAACTTTCAATAAATTCAAATTTTATAACACTATTAATAGGTTTACCACTATCTGTTTCTTTATCCTTTCTTAAAACAGAAAGTAAAAAAATTTTCGTAGAAGGCAGATACTTTATGTCAGAAATTTTAACTTTAGATTCTGCACATATTGCTGATATTATTTGTAAGTCATCTGGAGATTGAGCGATTACCTTCTTTAAAAAACTATTCACTAAGATATTCTTTTAATTTTTACCCCAATTTTTTTTAATTTATTTTCAATTTTTTCATAACCTCTATCTAAATGATATACTCTATTTATAATAGATATTCCTCTCGAAATAAAAGCTGCTAAAACTAAAGCAACTGACGCCCTTAAATCACTAGACATTAACTCAGCTCCCTCTAGATTATTAGTTCCTTCAATAATTGCCTTGTTACCTTTAATATTTATTTTTGCACCTAATCTTTTTAACTCTGGAACATGCATAAATCTGTTTTCAAATATATTTTCTTCAATTGTGCTTTTCCCATTTGCTCTAGTTAATAATACCATAATTTGAGCTTGCAAATCAGTGGGGAAGTTTGGATATTCTCCAGTTTTTAAAAAATCCAAACTTCTAATTTTTTTTGGTCCCTTAATTTGAATTGTATTTTTTGTGGTTTTTACCTTTGCGCCAATTTTCTTAAGTAAATTTATCTCTGTATTGATAATTTTTGGCTCAAAGTTTTTAATTTTTAAGTTTCCACCATTTAAACATGCGGCGACACAAAAAGTGCCCGCTTCAATTCTATCATTCATGATTGAGTAAGTTATACTTTTTAATGTTTTAACACCCTCTATCTTTAAAGTTCTTTTACCAATCCATTTGATCTTTGCGCCAGCTGCGTTGAGAAAATTTGTCAGATCCTTGATCTCAGGCTCTATAGCGCAATTCTTTATTGTTGTTATTCCTTTTGCAAGACAAGCAGCAAGAATCGAATTTTCGGTCGCTCCGACAGATATTTTTGAAAATTTTATATCTGAACCAACTAATCCTTCTTGAGCTTTTGCATTAACATATCCTTTTTCAATTTGTATTTTAACACCTAACTTTGATATAGCTTTTAAATGTATATCTATTGGTCTTACTCCTATACTGCAACCACCTGGACTACTCACTTTCGCTTTTTTATTTTTTGCCAATAAAGGACCAAGAACTAAAATTCCTGCTCTCATTGTTTTAACTAGAGAATAAGGTGCAAAAAAATTTTTTTTTTTTCCTTTTGAGATTGTCGCAATTTTTTTATTATTTTTAAAGCTAATTTTTCTTCCTAGTGATTTTAGTAAATTGAGCATTGTATCAATATCTTTAACCCGTGGAAGGTTTTTAATTGTTACATTTTTATCAAAGAGTAAGGTTGCAGCAAGTATTGGTAGAGCAGCATTTTTACTTCCAGAAATTGATACCTCTCCTCTGATCTTAGAAGGACCAATGATTTTAAATTTATCCATTTTATAATTTAGGGAGAGTTACTCCTTTTTGGCCCATATATTTTCCATTTCTGTCGGCATATGAAACATCGGGTTTTTCATTCCCCTTTAAAAAAATAAATTGAGCCACACCTTCATTTGCATATATTTTGGCTGGTAATGGAGTTGTGTTAGAAAATTCAAGGGTCACATGACCTTCCCATCCTGGTTCTAAAGGTGTTACGTTAACAATTATTCCACATCTAGCATAAGTAGACTTACCTAAACAAATAACTAAGACATCACTAGGAATTTTAAAATATTCGACTGTTCTTGCTAAAACAAAAGAATTTGGTGGAATAATACATTCATCAGATTCTTTTGTTACAAAATTTGTTGGTTTAAAATTTTTTGGATCTACAATTTCGGAGTTAACATTAGTAAATATTTTAAACTCATTAGATACTCTCGCATCGTACCCGTAAGAAGAAACGCCAAATGAAATTTTTCCTTCCCTTATTTGTTTATCTTCAAATGGTGAAATCATTGCATGATCTTTTGCCATTTTGATTATCCACTTATCTGATTGTACTGACATTTATTTATTTTTTTTATTTTTTCTTTGAAAAATTTTTCTTTTTTTTAAGTTTTTACGCAAAGCTTCTTCGAGTTTAGCTTTTTTATCCTTCTTCCTGTCCATTTTGATTACTTCTTGTCTGGATTGGTAAGGTGATCCAAAGTTATTACTTGATCTATTGGTATTGTTTTATCCTCTGGAGTTTTGGGGTCACCTTTTTTAGCTATTTTTTTTGCTCTTCTTTCAGCAAGCTTTTTCTCTCTTTTAGCTTGCTTCTCCATAGCTTTAGCACCTCTTGTCGATTTATAATCAAAGTGTATACCCATATATCATTTACCTTGTTTAGATATAACCGATTTTCTCAAAAAATTAAGGCATTTATTTGAAAAAAACAATTTTATACACTAATTATAATTAAAAAAAGCCCTCATAGTTAAATGGTATAACACATCCATGGTAAGGATGAATTTCCAGTTCAATTCTGGGTGAGGGCACCATATTACTTAAAGAAATATTTTCTCAATGAAAAACTTAATACAATTAAGATAATTATACCTATAAATGGAATATATACTTCTGGAGTCAAAATAATTTCAAAAAGACTTGGTGGTGTAAGATTATTTTCAAAAATATTATTTAATCCTGATCCGAGTGATGCTCCAGCAAAAAGTTGGGGTGATAAACCAATTATTGATCCAAAAAAATAATTTTTTAATTTAATTTTAAATAATATCGGTATTAAATTTTGTAAAAAAAAAGGAATTCCTCCGACAAGTCTATATATTATAAAATAAAAAAATTCATTTTGATGTATTTTCAATGTTAATTTTTTATATTTTGATGAAAATTTTTCTTCAATCAAGTTTTTAAAAAAATAGTTCCCTAAAAGATAAAGAATTGTTGATCCAAAAGATAAACCTAAAATTACTAAGATGGAACCAATCCATTTGCCAAAAATAAATCCACCTAGCAAATAAATAGGAGAAGCAAATCCAAGTAGTAAACACCAAATTATACAAAATAATAAAAATAAGATACTCGTAAATATAAAGTTTGAGTTTTTTAATTCATTCAAGGTATCTCTATTGCTTTTAAGAAGTTCATAGGTTGCAAAGTCTTTAAGAGAAAAATAATTAAAAAATAGTAGTAAAAATGCAATTACTATAGCAAGATATATTAGACCAAGAACAATTTTTAATTTACTTTGGTTAATCATTATGTCTTTAACTTATTAAAAATAACTGTACTTATATACATTAAATTGTATAACTACCGGAATTTAATAAAAAAGAAGCCTTAAAATGAAACGTACATATCAGCCTAGTAAAAAAAAAAGAAGAAGACATGGTTTTAGATCTAAAATGAAGACTAAAGGTGGAAGAAAACTAATTAAAAGAAGAAGAGGCAAAGGTAGAAAAAAACTCACTCCTGTGTAATGAAAAGTAGTTTAGTAAGTCTCAAAAAAAATGAGGATTTTAAATCTCTACTTTCAGGTAAAAAAGTTTCAAACAAATACTCTACAATTTTTTTTAAAAGACTTTCTAATAAAGATACAAATAAACTTAATTTAAGTATAGTCACAAAAAAGAAAATAGGTAATGCAGTTATTAGAAACAAGATAAAAAGAAGACTAAGAAATATTATGAATGATATCTATAAACAAATTAAAATAAATTTGAATTTTTCATATTTGATTATTGCAAGACATAATGTATCTAAAGAAAAATACCAGGATATAAAAACTCAAATTTTTAAAGATTTTGAAAGAATAAGATGATTAAAATTGTAAATTATCCATTTATTTTTTTAATTAGAGTTTACAAATTTTTATTAAGCCCATTATTCTACAACTCTTGCAAATTCGAACCATCGTGTAGCTCTTATTGCTTAGAGTGTTTTGAAAAATATAATATCTTCAAAGCTACTTATAAATCAACATTAAGAATATTAAGATGTAACCCATGGTTTGGTTTAGGTGGACATGACCCGGTTGAAAAAATTAAAGGTAGAAATTAAGTGGATACTCGCAATGTAATCGCTGCTATTAGTTTAAGTGCTGCCGTAATAATTCTCTATGGATTATTTTTTGCTCCACCAGCTAAAAATGTAAATCAATTAGAAAATCAAGAAACTAACAAAGAAATAGTTAAAAATTCTGAAGCTCCAAAAATCGAGCAAACAGAGATTGTTAAAGAAATTACAAGATCAGAGGCTATAAATTCCTCAAAAAGAATTGAATTTGAAAATAAATTTATCAAAGGCTCTATATCTTTAAGTAATGGTGGAGCAATTGATGATTTCGTATTTAAAGACTATAACCAAACTTTAGGTAGTGAAGAAAAAATTGTCTTGTTAAACCCATCAAACGTTAATGATGGATATTTTTTTAATACTGGTTGGGCAACAAATAGTGATGCTGAAGTTCCGAATTCAAATACTGTTTGGAAAATTAAGAGTGGGACAAAATTAACTCCTAACAATCCAATTGTCTTAATTTACGAAAATAATCAAGGTATTATTTTTGAGAGAAAGATAACTCTTGATGAAAAATACTTATTCAGTGTTGAACAGAATATAAAAAATAATACTGATAAAACCTATAAATTTTATCCTTATAGTATTTTGCATAGAAATTCATTGCCATCAGATTTAACAGATTTTTATATACTTCATGAAGGTTACACTCTTCTTGCCGATGGAGAATTAGAGGAAATTGATTATAAAGATGTGGAAGAAAAAAAATTTACTAAAGAAGCTAATTCAGGATATTTGGTTATTGGTGATAAATACTGGATGACAAGTATTTTGCCTCCTCAAGATCGGAAATTTAGGGTAGATATAGATTACAAAAAAAAATATAGAGCAAGTTACATAGACCTAAGTGGATATGAGGCAGGGCCTAATTCATCAGTTAGTCACAACATAAATTCTTTAATTGGTGCAAAAGAGATTGAACTTATTGATCAATATACAGATGAACTTAAAATTGAAAAACTAGACTTAATAGTAAATTATGGAGTGCTATATTTTATAGTAAAGCCTCTTTGGTTCATTTTAGACTATTTATTTAGACTCACTGGAAATTATGGCTACGCAATAATTATATTAACATTTTTAGTAAGGTTAGTTTTTTTTCCATTGAATCAATATTCAATGAAAAGCATGGGTAAAATGAAACATCTTGCAAAACCTATGCAAGCTTTAAAAGACAGATATAAAGACGATAAGCAAAAGCTACAACAGGAAATCATGAAAATGTACAAAGCTAATGGCGTGAACCCCGCAAGCTCGTGTATTCCCATACTCTTACAAATTCCGATTTTCTTTAGCCTTTATAAACTTTTGCTATTGGATATTGCTATGAGACATGCTCCTTTTGTTTGGATATGGAAAGATTTAGCGGCAAAAGATCCAGTAACAATTTTCAACTTATTTGGACTGCTTCCTTATAATGTGCCAGATTTTTTAGGAATCGGATTGCTACCAATTTTAATGGGTGGGTCTATGTTTTTACAGATGCAGTTATCTCCTCAAGCTGTTGGTGATGACCCAGCACAAGTAATGCAGAGAAAATTATTTAAATGGTTTCCACTATTTATAACATTTATTTTAGCACCATTTGCCTCGGGGCTGATTCTTTATTGGACCTGCACAAATATACTAACAATAATTCAGCAGTGGATAATTAATAAAAATCTAAAAGTCAAAGATTAAAATGTTTAAAGATCAAGAAGAATTAAGAAGAATTCTTCCAAATGATGGTCCCTCTACCGAAGAGGTTAGCAAATATATCGAAAAATATAATAATGAAATTATAATAATTAAATGTGGTGGATCTGTTCTTTTACATAAAACTTTGTTTAACCAATTTATAGAAGATCTTTCAATAATTTATAAACTTAAATTATCAGTAGTAGTAATTCATGGTGGGGGTAAAAACATAAAACAAAAATTAGACCAAAATAATTTGACTACTAAATTTATTGATGGGCTAAGAGTCACTGATAAATTTACAATTAAACTAGTAGAAGAGGCTCTTCTGGATCTAAATGATGAAATAATAGATAAATTAAAAAAATCTAAAGCCATAGGAAATTCAATAACTCCAAAAAAAAATAATATAATTTATGTAAAACCCGAAAGAGAAGAATTGGGATTTGTTGGAACTCCTACAAAAATTAGTGAAGATGAAATTTTGGAAAATATTAAGCAAGGAAAAATATCTATAATTGCGCCACTAGGACTTGATGAAAGTAATTGCCTTTATAATATAAATGCCGACATAGTAGCAGGAGCAATTGCAAAAAAGCTAAAGGCAAGAAGATTATTGCTTATGACAGATGTGGAGGGTGTGTTAGATGAAAATGGGAAACTTTTGACAGAAATTAATGCAGATAAAACCGTAGAATTGTTAAAGAAAAAAGTAATAACAGGTGGAATGATTCCTAAAATAAACACTTGTTTAGATGCAATATCTAATGGTGTTAGAGGTGTTGTGATTGTTGATGGCAGAAAACCTCATTCAATACTATTTGAGTTATTTTCTGATAAGGGCGCAGGAACATTAATAAGAAAATGAATAATCTAAAAAATATAAAGAATATTTTATTCGACTGTGATGGTGTTTTGTATGATGATTTAGAAGCAGTTTTTGGCCAAGTTAGTAAGAGAATGACAAAATACATCTCAAATAAGCTCAACTTAGATCTTGTAAAAGCCAAAGAATTACAAAGAGATTATTTTCACAAATACAACACAAGTTTAAATGGATTGATGATACATCATGATATACCACCGGAAGAATTCTTGGAGTATGTTCATGATATTGATCTTTCATTTATGGAAAAAGATCTTGTTTTAAAAAATGAGCTTGAAAACATAAATTTAAATAAATTTGTATTCACAAACGGAAGTAGAGCGCACGTAAAAAATATAGTTAAAACTCTTGGTATTGAAGACCAATTTAAAGATATATTTGATATCGTTGATGCAAAATATCACCCAAAGCCTGAAGCCAAAGCTTTTGATCTTATGGTTGATAAATTTAAGATTAATCCAAAAGAAACTCTTTATATTGAGGATATAGCTAAAAATTTATCAATAGGTAAAGAGCGGGGAACTATAACAGCTTGGCTTATCAATAATGAATATTGGGGTAAAAAAGAGTCTGATAAAGATTACATCGACTATAAAATCGAAAATCTCTCTTTATTTTTAAAAGAAATAAGGTTATTAAAAAACTCATAAAATTATGAGTATTGAAAAAATTATAAATGAAGCTTGGGAAAATAAAGATCAAGTAAACCAAAATTCAGATAAATCTTTAAAGGATGCTGTTAATCAAATTATTGATGATCTAGACAGTGGAAAAGTAAGAGTAGCTGAAAAGATCAATGGTGAATGGGTTACTCATCAACATCTAAAAAAAGCTATCATGTTAAGTTTTCGAATGTATGGAATGGATATCATGGCGGGGCCATATTCAACATGGAGAGATAAAAGTCACTTATTAAAAGGTAAAACTGCTGGCTGGACGAATGAAGATTTTGAAAAAGCTGGGTTCAGAATGGTTCCCAACACAGCAGCAAGACGTGGTTCCTTTGTTGCAAAGAATGCTGTTCTTATGCCATGTTATGTAAATATTGGAGCGTACATAGACGAAGGCACTATGATGGATACATTCAGTCGTGCAGGAAGTTGTTGTCAGATTGGAAAAAATTGTCATATCTCTGCCGGAACTGGAGTTGGTGGAGTATTAGAACCGGCCCAAGCATTACCAACAATTATTGAAGATAATGTTTTCTTAGGAGCAATGTCAGAAGTAGTAGAAGGTGTAATAGTTGGAGAAGGCTCTGTTCTAAGTATGGGAATGTATATTGGGCAATCAACAAAAATTGTTAATAGAAAAACTGGTGAAATAACTTATGGAAAAATTCCACCTTACTCTGTGGTAGTTCCAGGATCCTTACCAGATAAAAACAATCCACAAGCACCATCTTTATATTGTGCAGTAATAATTAAACAAGTTGATGAAAAAACTAGATCAAAGACATCTGTTAACGATCTTTTAAGAGAATAAACTAATGAAAACTTATAATGAATTAAAGTTAGCTCAGGAGCTAATAAAATTTCAAACAATTAAAACAGAAGATAAGGGTATTATGAATTTCCTTTCAAGGAAACTCTCATCAATAGGTTTTAAATGTTATATAATTAAATCAAAAGGTACAGGTGCTAAACCTGCATTAAATTTATATGCAAAATTTGGTAAATCAAAACCCAACATTAATTATTTGGGTCATACAGATGTTGTTGCCAACCTTAATAATTGGGATATTCCACCATTTAAAGCAGTAGTAAAAAAAGGATATTTGTTTGGAAGAGGATCACAGGACATGAAGGGTAGTGTAGCATGTTGGATAAGTGCTGTAAGTGATTTTATTAGAAACGAAAAATTTATAGGCTCTATATCAATAATAATTACAGCTGATGAAGAAACTACAGGCTATGGTTGTCCAGCTGTTATGAAATATTTAAAGAAAAAAAAAGAAAAAATTGATTTTTCGGTAGTAGGCGAACCGTCATCAAATAAATCAGTTGGAGACGAAATCAGGATTGGAAGAAGAGGTTCTATGAATGGGACAGTAAAAGTATATGGAAAAAGTGGACACTCCGCATTTTATGGGACATATATAAATCCATGTACTGCTCTCGCTAAAATAATATCTAAACTGAAAAGTATTCAGCTAGACAAAGGAACAAAGTATATGCCACCATCAAATTTGGAATTTACAAAAATGAATGTGGACAATATATCTGAAAATGTAGTCCCGCAATCTGCAAGTGCTAAATTTAATGTTAGATTTAATTCAACTTATAAATCGACATCTTTGAAAAAAAAACTTAGTAGAATTATTAATGCAGTTGCAAAAAAAGAAAATTGCAAAACCAAAATAGATTATAAAGTAAGTGGAGAAGCATTTTACACAGAGCCAAATAAAGAAATTTACATGGTAAAAAAAGTTGTAAAAAAAGTTACAGGGAACAATGCAAAATTAAATTGTAGAGGTGGCACAAGTGACAGCAGATTTTTAGGTTCGATACCACGTCTTGAGCTTGGGTTAAGAAATAATACTATTCATATGGTTAATGAGAGAACATCGATCTCAGATTTAAAAAAGTTAACTAAGATTTATAAGAACATTTTACATAATTATTTCGCTTGAAAACTGCAATTATAACATCTGAATCTTCAGAAAAACATATAACAGGTGATGGTCATCCAGAACAACCGAAGAGAGTAGTTTCAATAATTGATACTTTAAAAAAAAATAATGAACTGATTTGGGATAAGCCAGATCTTGTTCCTAATGATATTCTTAATATGACTCATTCTGAAGATTATATTAATAATTTAAAAGACTCATTTCCTAAAAGTGGCTTAAATTTTTTAGATGGTGATACTGTTGTATCGCCTGGAAGTAAGGATGCAGTGTTTCAAGCTGCAGGATCAGCTATAAGTGCAATAGATGGAATTGAGAATAAAAAATATAAAAATGCATTTTGTGTAGTACGACCACCAGGACACCATGCTGAAAAAAACAAATCAATGGGCTTTTGCTGTATTTCTAATGCAGGTGTTGCAGTTAATTATTTAATAAAAAAATATAAATATAAAAGAATTGCATGTGTAGATTTTGATGTTCATTGGGGAAATGGAAATTATGATGTAATGTATGACAACAAAAATTCACTTTATATATCTACACATCAATATCCATTTTATCCAGGTGGTGGCACAGAAAAAGACAAGGGAAAGTATAATAATTCTCTTAATATACCTCTTCCTGCTGGTACAAATTCTGAAGAGTATTTTAATGCTTATGATAGAGTTTTAGATAGGTTAATTGAATATAAGCCTGATTTCCTAATCTTTTCTGCTGGCTTTGATGCTCACAAAAACGATCCATTAGCTCAATTTGAACTTTCATCCAAAGATTTTTATGAAATAACAAGAAGAACACTAAAAGCCACTAATAAGTTTACTAATGGAAAAGTGGTATCTTTATTAGAAGGTGGATACGACCTGAAAGCACTTGCTGAAAGCGCTAATTATCATGTAAATGCATTAATCGAGTCGGAAAATACATAATCATGAAACTATATAAACAAAAATCATCAAATATTGATAACAGGGGACTGTTTGCATCTAAAAATATAAAAAAAGGGACTAAGATTATTTACTACACAGGTAAAATAATTACAAAAAAACAGACTGAAAATAATCCAAAATTTGATAATGATAAAGCTATTTATCTTTTTAACTTAAATAATAGATATGATTTAGACGGTGATTTTGCATACAATACTGCAAGACTTATTAATCACTCTTGTGATCCCAACTGTGAAGTTGAAGGCAAAGGTTTAAAATTATGGATTAGTTCTATTAAAGATATAAATAAAAATGAGGAACTAACTTATGATTATGGGTTTAGTTTTGATGAAAACTATAAGGATTTTCCTTGTAAGTGTGGCTCCAAAAATTGTTGTGGTTACATAATTAGAGAGGGATCAAGATGGAGAATAAAAAAGAAAAAAAAGAAATTTAATAAATAATTTTCTCAAGATATAAACCATGTGCAGGGGCAATAGGAGCACAATTTTTTCTAGATTTTGATTTAAATATACTGGTAAATTTTTTTAAGTTCCATTTTTTTTCACCAAGGTATTTAAGTGAACCAACCATGGATCTAACTTGACTCTTAAGAAATGATTTTGAGACAAATTGAATTTTTATAACATTTTTAACTTTGGTTATTTTTACTTTTTTCATGGTTCTTACTGGACTTTTTGCAGCACAATTAGATGCTCTAAAAGTTGAAAAATCATGAGTTCCAATTAATTTTTTTGCTCCCTTTTTCATCAATTCAACATCAATTTTTTTTTTAATATGCCACTCTCTGTTAAAATTGATAACTGAAGGAGAAGCATCATTTCTAATTAAGTACGTATACCGTCTTTCTTTTGCAGAATATCTTGAATGAAAAAGTTTATTTTTTTTCATTATTTTTAAAATAGATATTTTTTTTTTATTTAAAAAGAAGTTTAGTGAATTCAATAGTTTATCTTTTTGAATAATTTTGTTTGTAGTATCAAAGTGAGCTGATTGCTCTTTAGCATGAACTCCTGAGTCTGTTCGTCCAGACCCATAAATTTTTATTTTTTCTTTTAATAGTTTAGATAAGACAATCTCAATATTTTCCTGAATTGACTTACCTTTTTTTTGAATTTGCCAACCATTGTATAAAGTGCCTTCGTATTCTATTAGAATCTGATATCTATTCACTTGTAATTATTGTTCCTTTTCTAACCTTATTCCCTAATAAAAATTCCTTAATTAATTGAGGGTTCTTACCCTCTTTTTGTATCTCAATAATATTTATTGAATTTTCACCACATGCTATTGTCATTTGTTCGTCGATTACTTCACCGATTTTTGCTGACTGCTTGTTTATTTTGGCTTTTAATATTTTATGTCTTTTGTTGTTAAGCTCAAACCATGCACCAGGTTTTGGATATAATCCATTTATTTGAGCAATTATTTTACGAGCACTATTATTCCAATCTATCTTTCCCTCTATTTTTTGAATTTTCTTTGCATATGTAGCTTTTGCATGATCTTGCTCTTTAAATATTGCCTCTTCGTCTAAAACTTTTTGTACATTTTCTAAAATTTTTTCTGTACTCAAATAAGATAATTTTTCTGATAAAATTTCTGCGTTATCTTGATCAAGAATATCTATTGAGTATTTATTACATACTGGTCCAGAATCTAATTTTTCATCAATTTTCATAAATGATATACCAGTTTTTTTTTCATTGTTTAAAATCGATCTTTGGATTGGTGCCGCACCTCTCCATTTTGGTAATAATGAAGCATGAATATTCAAAAAACCTTTTTTACTCAAATCAAGAATTTTTTTTGAAATTAATTGTCCGTATGCAACAACAATTACAAGATCTAAATTTAATTCTTTAAGATATTCAAATTCATCATCAATTTTTTTTGGAGTTTTAACTTCTAGATTAAGTTCCTCTGCACATTTATGAATTGATGATTTCGTAAACTTTTGACCTCTATTTGATTTACTTGGAGGCTGAGTAAATACACATTTAATTTTATATTTTTGATTAATTTTTTTTAGGATAGGCACAGCAAACTGCGGTGTGCCCATGAATACAATATTTGACATTTAAACAACAACTCTATTAGAAGTTTTTTGTTTAGACAATTTTTTTATTATTAAATCTTTTTTGATTTTAGATAAATAATCAATTATTAATTTTCCATCTAGGTGATTTATTTCATGTTGTAAACATGTTGAGAGTAATCCATCGCATTCCATTTCTTTCTTATCACCATTTTCATCTATATAAGATACAGTGCAAATTTCTGGTCTCTCTATCTCAATAAAGGTATTAGGTATTGATAAACAACCCTCCTCATATGTAGACATTTTTTCACTTAAAGTTTTTATTTGTGGATTAATAAAGCATAAAGGTTTTTTGTCATTTTCATTTTTTGAGACATCTAAAACAACTACTCTTTTAAGGATACCAACTTGAACAGCTGCCAAACCTATACCATTGTGATGGTACATAGTTTCAAATAAATCTTTTATGAGTTTTTTTTCATTAACATCAACTTTATTTAAAGGCTCAGATTTTTTTCTAAGAATATCATCAGGGACTGTGATTAGTTCTTTTACTGACATAGTTTATTTATTGTTTAGACTTTTAAAGGCAAGACTTCTATTAGAATTTCGTTCCTTAAATCTACATTTTTTAGCTCATTCATAGTTGAAACTAATAAATTCACAGTGTTTATATCTAGATCTTCAAGGTTACTTTCACCAACAATATCTACTATTTTAATTAATAATAAGCCTAACTCTCCATTCGATAGCATTTGTTTTATATCAGAGGAAAATTGATAGTTGTATTCATAAAGGTTTGCGTATTTTTTATCTATTTTTACACCATCTGATTTAAGAGATTCAATAAGTATCATATCTTTTGTAGAAAAAACATATTTTTTGTTTCTTTTAATTTTTTTTAGAATATCGTTTGTTTCCTTTTCAGCTTTAGGCAAACTAGTTTTATTTAAAAAATAATTTAATAATTTTGACTGATGTATTTTTTTATTATTAAATTTTATCTTTCTCTCTTTTGTTAACTTATTCTGGGTATGATTGTCATAAAAAGTAGTAAAATTTGATGGAACATCATCTTTTTTTATTTTTTTTAAAATGACTTTGATTTCATTATCAAACGCATTATCTAACTTTTTTTTTTGGAAAGATTTATATAATTCAGACGCCATACTTAATCTTTGCTCGACATCAACAGATAAAAGTAATCTTTGATATAATAAAGCTCTACCCTCATAATCTGGAAGTAGCTTATAAGCATCTTTGGCATTTAATAGTTGTGTTATGTTAAATTGAAATTTTTTATATGTATCTAGTAGTTCTCTCTCATCAAATACATTTTCGTGGGTTGCCCTTTCTAATAACCTTAAATCTTCTGGATTTTCAATATCAAAGGAATTTGAATTTTTAAGAATATTTGATGACGACAAATAACTCCAGATATATTTAGGTGAGTCCATTTTTGGCTCATAATTAAAATCATTATTTGTTTTATGAGATAGGTGGAAATATAAAATATTTTCGTCTGAAATTATTTCATCTTTGCTAGCGTAACCCATTAATATATTAAATTTATTTTCAAAAAAAGTGTCTATCTCATCCAACTCTTTTGACAAATCGAAAAGTAGTTGAGCTTGTTCTTTTTTATCTTCTAGAATTAAACAATAAATTTTAAAATTATTTAAATATTTATCAGTAATAGCTCCACTAATATTAAATATTTCACATGCTTTTTTTACTTCAGAGTTTGAAAGAAAATATTCTGAATAAAATTTAATCAATTTATTTTTATTTAAAACTTCAGAATTATTGATTAAAAATTCTTTGATTAATTCAAAATCTTTTTTGTTTATTAAATGATTAAATTTAAACTCTAAAAATTCCTCTTCAGTAATATTATTTGTTGGAATATATGAATTTGTTAGTAAAGCTATGTCTAATATTTTTTTTGAAAATTCAGATAAGTTTCTATTTAAATTTTTATTTAATATACTTTTAATTAACTCACCATCGCTGTTCGACCACATGTCAATTTTTAGGCCATTCTGCGCAGGATCATACAATCCAGCTAATTTTATAGTGGATGACTCAATTTCTTTATTTATTACTATCTCAGAACTAGATTGAACTGATAATGTTGTGTTAGTGTTTACATTATTACTTGCGTTTATATTTGAAGTAGAATTATCTTTGTTAATAATGTCCTTTTTTTCAATTTTCCAAATATCGATTGGTTCATTTGCAAAAGAATAATTATAAAAAAATAAAATTAAGGTTATTTTGAAAATTATTTTACTTAATTGTTTTAAAATTTTCATTAGGCAAAATCACTTCAATTTTTTTGTTGGGGGATGGAAAATCAATCTGACTCAAAACAACAATGGACAAAATTAATATAAAAAAAATAATTCCAGCTTTAATTGCAAATTTCATATTATGTTATATTCCTTTGTAGTATAATGTTTTAAAAGCATATAATTTTGTAAAATCAAAATAAGACATATTTGTGTTTTTTCAACTTAGAAATATATGGAATCAAATAAAAATCTAGTTTTAGTTGGTATGATGGGTTCAGGAAAGACTTTAATAGGAAAATTAATTTCTAAACAAACCAAACTTAAATTTATTGATATAGATAATAGAATTGAAGAAAAAGAAAAAATGAAAATTGCAGAAATTTTCAAAAAAAAGGGAGAAAAATACTTCCGTCAATGTGAAGAAGAAATAACATTATCATGTTTAAAAGGTGAGAAACAAATTTTGTCACTAGGTGGAGGTGCATATATTAATACTAATATTAGGAAAGAATGTAAAAAAAGTTCTTTTAGTTTTTGGTTGAATTGGAAAAAAGATATAATAATTAAAAGAATAAACGGTAGCAAAAAAAGACCTCTGGCTATGACATTAAGTGAAACAGATCTAGAGAAACTAATATATGAAAGAGCTAAAATATATAGTTTGGCAGATTTTACAATTAATTGTGATCAGTTAAATAAAAATGAAATAGCAAATAAAATTATAAAAAAATATGAAACAAAAAATAATAAAAGTTAAAACTAAAAGTAAAAATTACGAAGTTCATATTGGTACCAATCTAATTTCAAAATTAAGAAATATTTTAAAAAAAAATAAAATATTATTTTCAAAATGTTTAATCGTAATTGACAGTAAGATACCAAAAAAATTTAGAAGATTACTCTTAGGAAATTTAAAAAATCAAAAAATTTATACTTTAAATTTTAGTGCAAATGAGAAAAATAAAAGTAACCTAAGTATCGATAAAATACATAATGTTTTATTTAAAAATAATTTTTATAGAGAAGACTGTATAATTTCATTTGGTGGAGGAATTACAGGAGATGTGGTTGGATATGCAGCCAGCACATTTAAAAGAGGAATAAAATTTATAAACATTCCATCCACTTTATTAGCTCAAGTCGATTCCTCAATAGGCGGCAAAACAGGTATTAATAATAAATTTGGAAAAAATCTTGTAGGAAGTTTTTATCAACCAGATTTAGTAATTTCAGATATTAATTTACTACATACCCTACCCAAAAGAGAAATTATATGTGGATATGCTGAAATATTAAAAAGTAGTCTAATTGATAGCAAAAAAAATTTTGTTTTTTTAGATAAAAATTTTAATAAGATTTTAAACCTAAAAGGTAATTTTATAATTAACGCAATTTTAAATAGCTGTTTATTAAAAAAAAAAATTATTGAAAAGGATGAAAAAGAAAAAAATTTAAGAAAATCTTTAAATCTTGGGCATACTTTTGCCCATGCATATGAGGCTACTCTCGGATATTCAAAAAAATTGAATCATGGAGAAGCTGTCATATTTGGTTTAATGAATGCTGTAAATTTTAGTAAAGAAAAAAAAATTATCTCATATTCAAATTCAGAATTAATAAATAATCATATTAAAAAGATAGAAATTAAAAATAAATATAAAGATCTTTTTAATAAAAGGAAAATTACATCAATTCTAAATTTTATGAAAAGTGATAAAAAAAATAAATCAGATAGTATAAACTTAATATTAATAAGGAATTTTGGAAAGTTAAACCTAAGTTATCAGGCCAAATCTGTTGAATTGAACAAGTTTTTATTAAAAGAATTAAATAAAGCTTATTTGTAAAGAATGAATATCAGTTTTCAATTCTTCACTTAAAATTTTGTAAATTACTTTATTAGACTGAATTCTATCCGTCTTTTTTAATATATCAGAATTTATTTCTAATTTAATATGAAATTTACCTTCCTGATGGGAATTGTGTTTTAAATGCTTATAAGTGTTGTCAATTATCTTTACATCTTTTATGGAATTGTCTTTCAAAAGTTTATTTTCAATTTTTTTTGAAAGTTGATTAATATCCATTAAACTTGATATTATATAATATGAAAAATATTTGTGAATGGAATAATTGTAACGAAGAGGGACTTTACAAAGCTCCAAAAGAAAAGGATAACAGCAAAGAATATAGACTTCTCTGTCTTGAGCATGTAAGAGAGTTTAATAAAAGCTGGAATTATTTTTCAGGTATGAGCGACGAACAAGTAATCAACTTTTTAAAATCTGACATTACATGGCATAAGCCAACCCAGAGTTTTAGTTCTTCGGATAATTTTTTCAAAATATTGTGGAATAATACTTTAAAAGATGAAAATGGAAAATTTAAAGATTTTAGTAACTTGAATCATATGAATAAGTTTAAGTTTAATAGTAATGATCTTAAAGCCTTTGAAATTTTGGGTGTTGGAGTTGGTTTAAAATGGGCCAAAATACAAGAAAAATTCAAAAGACTTGTGAAAAAATTTCACCCTGATATGAATGCTGGCAATAAAAAATTTGAAGATAAGCTCAAAGTGATAACTTTAGCTTATACCCAATTGAAAAATACTTATAAGGACAAAATTGACAACAAATATTGAACAGACCCCAGATATCAAATTATCGATTAAACAAACATTCGGAATAGATTCTGATATGGAAGTAGACGCATTTTCAAAAAAAACTGATTATGTGCCAGATATAGATAAAACTTATAAATTTGATAAAGACACAACTTTAGCAATCCTCTCTGGATTTTCATTTAACAAAAGAGTTCTTGTGCAAGGTTATCATGGAACAGGTAAATCCACACACATAGAACAAATTGCAGCTAGATTAAACTGGCCATGTATTAGAATTAACTTAGATAGCCATGTTAGTAGAATAGATTTAATTGGAAAAGACTCAATTATAATTAAAGATGGTAAACAAGTTACAGAATTCAAGGAGGGAATACTTCCTTGGTCGATACAAAATCCTGTAGCTTTAGTATTTGATGAATATGATGCTGGTAGACCAGATGTGATGTTTGTAATTCAAAGAGTTTTAGAAGCTGAGGGTAATTTTACTTTATTAGATAAGAATAAGGTCATTAAACAAAACAAATATTTTAGATTATTTGCAACTTCAAATACTGTTGGTTTAGGAGATACAACTGGCCTCTATCACGGAACACAACAAATAAACCAGGGGCAAATGGATAGATGGAACATTGTTACAACACTAAATTATTTAGCTTTGGAAAAAGAAATGGAAATTATTTTAGGAAAAAACAAGTCTCTAGATAATAATAAAGGTAAAGAGAGAGTTGCAAATATGATAAAAGTTGCGACATTAACAAGAAAAGGCTTTATGGCTGGAGACATTTCAACTGTTATGAGTCCAAGGACAGTACTACATTGGGCAGAAAATTCTGAAATATTTAAAGACGTAGGCTATGCATTCAGAGTAACTTTTTTAAATAAATGTGATGATGTCGAAAAGAACACAATCGCAGAATACTATCAAAGATGTTTTGGTGAAGAATTGCCAGAGTCGATGATAAATATTCAGGTTTAATGAACAAAGATGATCTTATAAAAGAGCAATTTAAACAAGCTTTAAACTCAACAATTAAAGCCATTTCAGGTGAAACACATACATTAAAAGAAAAAAAAAATTCAAAAGAATTTAATATTTCTAAATTTGATAATTTAAAAGATAAGGAAAACTTTGTTAAATTAAGAGCTGAAGCAGATTCGGAGGCATTAAAAAGAAAATTTTCTGATAATTCCACTTTGGAACAAAATATTCCAAAAACACCTACTTGCCATACACTCTATAAGATTTCTGAAAAAATAAGATATGAACTTTTAGGGTCACAAATGATGAAGGGAATTTCAAAAAATTTAATGACCAAATATAACAATAAGATCAGTTTGGCAAAATCTGAAAACATAAAAAAGAAAGAAGAATCAAACGTTTCTGAGGCTTTTGAATATTACATGCTTAATAAACTAATGAATGTAAGTTTATCTGAAAGTGCTAAAAAAATTTTATCATACTGGAAAAATGATTTTGAAAAATCCTTAGATAGACACATAAATTTTTTAAAAGAAAATGCAGAAAATCAAAACATATATAATTCCAAAATATCGGAAATTCTCCAGAATATGGAAATCTTTGAGTCGGAAGAGGAGAACAAAAGGGAAGAACAGAAAGAAGATGAGCAAGATAAAAATAATTCAAAAGATGATCAAAAAACAGACAGTGGAGAGTCTCAAGAAAGAGAAGAGGAAGACAGTATCAATGAAGGTGTTGATAGTTCTGACGAAATGAATGAATTTAGGCTTGATGAACAGCTGGGAAATGATGATGCTGAAAATAATGAGATAGAAAATATTGTCCAGAAAAAAAATTTAGGAATAAGTAATAGAGAATATAAAATATATACTTCAGAATTTGATGAGACAGCAAAAGCAGAAACACTGGAAAGTTCTGAAGAAATTTCAAAATTAAGAAAAAATTTAGACCAACAACTAACTAGTTTCCAAGACATAATTACGAAACTTGCAAATAAATTACAAAGACAGTTACTTGCAAAACAAAATAGAGCTTGGGAGTTTGATCTTGAAGAAGGTTTATTAGATAGTTCAAAATTGCCGAGAATAATAATTGATCCATATAATTCTCTTTCTTTTAAAAAAGAGAAAGATTTAGAGTTTAAAGATACAGTTGTGACTTTACTCATAGATAATTCTGGATCTATGAGAGGGAGGCCAATTACTATTGCCGCTCTTTGTGCCGATATATTATCTAGAACACTAGAAAGATGTTCAGTCAAAGTAGAAATTCTTGGTTTCACAACAAAAAATTGGAAGGGTGGTAAGAGCAGAGAAAAGTGGAATAAACTTGGTAAATTAAAAAATCCGGGACGTTTAAATGATTTAAGACATATAATTTATAAATCTGCTGACACTCACTGGAGACAATCAAAAAAAAATTTAGGCTTAATGCTAAAAGAGGGCTTACTTAAAGAAAATATTGATGGTGAAGCTATTACTTGGGCTTTTAATAGACTTAAGAAAAGAAAAGAAGAAAGAAAAATTCTTATGGTTATTTCAGATGGTGCACCAGTTGATGACTCAACATTATCTGTTAATTCGGGTGATTTTTTAGAAAAACATTTAAAGCAAACTGTAAAATCAATAGAAAGCAAAAGTGATATCGAAATTCTTGCAATAGGTATTGGCCACGATGTTTCGAGATACTACAAAAAAGCGATAAAAATTGCTGACGTTCAAGAGTTAGGTGATGTAATGATTGGCCAGCTTAGTGGTTTGTTTGAAAATAATAAAAAATTACACTAATTTTTTTAAATTTTTATTTTCCCACTCTATTTTTACTTCAGCTCCACCTCTAGTTTCTGAATTTCTAATTGTTATTCTGGCAGAATTTTTTTCTAACAATGTTTTGCCTATAAAAATCCCTAAACCCAATCCAGTTTTTTTATTATCTTTATGTTTAAGTGTCTTAATATAGGGCTCTCCAATCTTATTAAGTATATCTTTTGGTATACCAGGCCCATCGTCCTCTATTGTAATTTCAGTCTTTTGACTATCACTTTTGATAGCAATATAAATATTTTCGTTTGAAAATTTATTAGCATTTCCAATAAAATTCCTTAAACCATAAACAATTTCAACAGATTTAAGTATTTCAAATGAGTTAGAATCTTGCTCTTTATCAATATTGAAATTCTTATTAGAAATTTCCTTGAATGAGTTAACTATCTCACTAATGTAATCGTAAAGTGTTTTATTTTTACTAATAAAATCATCCTCTATAGTAGGGTTTAATGTTAGTTTTTTTAAAATATCATTACACCTATTAACTTGACTAATTAATAACTCGAGATCTTTTTTCACATCATCATTTTCTTTAAATTGATCAAATAAATCGTGAGAGATAATTTTAATTGTAGACAAAGGGGTGCCAAACGAATGAGCGGCAGCAGCGGCTTGCCCCCCAAGTGAAACAAGTTCATGTTCTTTGGAAATTACCTCTTGAATTTTATCTAATGCATCTTTTCTAAGGTTTGTTTCTTGTCCGAAAATAAATGCAAAATAGTTTAAAAAAAATAATGCAACAATCAATGCTAGAGGAATTGCATAGTAATAATACTGACTAATACTGTATTCATCCAATGGTTTTGGCAATTCATAGTGATAAAAAGTTAAAATTATGATTGATGCTAGAGTAATTAAAATTAAAGCAATATTTGTTTTAATATTTAAATTGGATGCAGCAAATACACTTGGTATCAAAAGAAATATTGAAAATGGATTTAAAATACCCCCGGATAAATAAAGTAAAGCGCTCAATTGAAGTATATCTAAAGTTAAAAAATTAAAAGAAGTTACGTTTGAAAGTATTGGTTTTTTATAAAAAAATATTAAGTAAAAGTTACTTAAAGCTCCAATAAAAATTATAAGATTAGATAAAATAAAGTTAAACTCAAAGCCAAAAATAAATTTGACTGTGTTTATAGTTATAAATTGACCTAAAATCCCAATCCATCTTAAATTGATATAAGTAGACTTATTTAATGATGCTGCTTTGACAGATTGTTTTAAATCCATCTAAATATCTAAGTTTGAAACATTTATTGCATTTTCAACAATAAAATCTTTTCTTGAAGAAACATCGTTACCCATTAAGGTTTGTATTAAATCTTGATCTTTTTTACTATTCTTTGAATATTGAACCTGTAACAAATTTCTTGTTTCAGGATTTAAAGTTGTATTCCATAATTCATCAGGGTTCATTTCACCAAGTCCTTTAAATCTTTGTATGTTTAGTTTAGACTTTTCAATTTGAAGAATATTATTAAATTCTTTAGAATTTTTTTTATATTTTTTAATATCCTTTGAATTTTTTATTAAATAACTTTCGAGCTCATTTTCATCTTTAATATATATGCTTTTAGTTCCTTTATTAATTTTGAATAAAGGGGGCTGGGCAAGATAAACATGTCCAAACTCAATTAATTTATCAAATGGTTTATTATTAAAAAATGTTAATAATAGTGCTCTTATATGTGAGCCATCAACGTCGGCATCTGTCATAATTATTATTTTTCCATATCTTAAATCTTTGAGATCTATGTCCTCATTTTTTGGGTCAAGACCTAGTGCGTTTATCAATGTAACTATTTCATTTGACGAAATCATCTTTGATAAGCTTTTAGTTCTTAAATCATTCGGATTTCCATTTTTTTTCGATCCATTAAGATCTGTAAAAGTATTTAATATTTTTCCTCTAAGCGGTAAAACAGCTTGATTTTCACGGTTTCTGCCTTGTTTGGCTGAACCACCTGCTGAGTCACCCTCTACAATAAATAGTTCCGTACCATCTTGCTTTGAATTTTGACAATCAGCTAATTTTCCAGGTAATCCACTTAATTCTAAGGCTCCTTTTCTTCTAACGTTTTCTCTTGCCTTTCTAGCCACATCTCTTGCTACAGCGGCCTGGATAATTTTAGTTAAGATAATTTTTGAAATTGATGGATTTTGATCAAACCAAATCGACAACTTCTCGTTAATGATATTTTCAACAATATTTCTAACTTCTGATGAGACTAATTTATCTTTTGTTTGAGATGAAAATTTAGGGTCGGGAATTTTGATAGAGAGAACTGAAGTTAATCCTTCTTTAACATCATCTCCTGATAAAGAAACTTTATTTTTTTTTAACAAGTTTTGTTCATTTGCATATTTATTTACTACTCTAGTTAACGCACTTCGAAATCCAAGAAGATGTGTTCCTCCATCTTTTTGATAAATGTTATTAGTATAGGGTAATACATCTTCACTATACCCTGCATTCCATTTAAGGGAACATTGAACATCAATATTATTTTTTAAACCTTCTATGTATATAGGTTTTTTAAAAAGATCATTTTCGTTTTTGTTTTTTAAACTTTCTTTTTTCTCATCAATGAATTGTACGAATTCAGTAATACCTCCGTCAAATTTAAACTCTAATATTTTCGGTTTTTTTTGCCTTAAATCACTTAAAACTATTTTTATACCCTTATTTAAAAAAGCCAATTCTCTCATTCTTTTTTCTAATACAGAAAAACTAAATTTAATAGATGAAAATATATCTTTCGATGGAACAAAATTAATTTCTGTTCCACTTGTTTTTGATTTACCGACTTGTTTTAAGGAAGTTTTAGCGTCTCCATTTTTAAATTCTATATAATATTTTTTATTATCTCTATTAATTGTAAGTTTCAATCTCTCAGAAAGAGCATTAACAACTGATACTCCTACTCCGTGTAGTCCTCCAGAAACTTTATAAGAATTATGATCGAATTTACCACCAGCATGAAGTTGGGTCATTATAACTTCGGCAGCTGATTTTTTTTCACCCTTATGAATATCAACAGGAATTCCTCTGCCATCATCAATCACCGTCACAGAGTTATCATCGTTTATACTTATTTCAATTTTTTTACAAAAACCTGCTAGAGCTTCATCAATAGAATTATCTACAACTTCGTAAACCATATGATGTAATCCGGTCCCATCATCGGTGTCACCGATATACATGCCTGGTCTTTTTCTTACAGCTTCCAAACCTTTTAGTACTTTTATGGAGTCAGCTTGGTAATTATTTGAATTATTTTTTGTCATTAATTTTTAATATGGAAGAAATTTTTATAACATTTTTACAAAAAATTATAAAATGGCAGAAGTGCAAAAGCTTAAATAAGTGTTGAATACCAACATTTATTTGATGTATTTTAGATTTTTTTTCTATTTCAGTAAAACCCGTTAAAAAGATGAATTTTCTAACAAAAATATGGCGGAGAGAATGGGATTCGAACCCATGATAGAGTTTCCCCTATACACGCTTTCCAAGCGTGCGCCTTCAACCACTCGGCCACCTCTCCTTTAATCGCTATTTCTAAATACACATAACGATGTATGTCTTATATTTAAGATATTTTTCTCTTTAGAAATTTCATTTAAGTAATTTACAACATCTTTTGAAGATTGTTTACCAGGGACGTAATCATGCCACAAAATAATTCCGTTTTTATTAATCATTTTAAATGATTTTTCGGTATCATTTTTTACAACTGAGTAAGTATGTCCTCCATCTATAAATATTAAATCAAATTTATTTAGATGTTTGCTTTCATCAAAATTTATTGAATTCTCAAAAATAATGTTAATTTTATTTTCAACATCGGTTCCTGAAAATAGAAATTTTTGGTATATGCTCTCATTTATGATATTTCTAAATGAAATCTTATTATCTGTACTTTCTTTTTCTAAATTTTTTACCTGATCTGGTCCAAGAGTTAAGCAGGTAATTTTAGTATCTTTGTTTGAATTAAGTGCCATTAGATAAGTAGTTTTTCCACTACCAACACCAAATTCAAATATATTATTACTTTTTTTACTTAATACAGAGATTATCCATGCTTCATAATCAGAAGTTATTCCTACAACTTTATTTTGTGGAGAAATAATAAAACTTTTGACAATAGCATCTTCTTTTGGACCTTTTAAATTTTCACTTATTAATTTCTCGTTGAAAATTTGGTCTAGCTCAGATAGATTTATTTTTTTTATTTTGTTTTTATAAATTAATCTTTTAATTTTTTTTTTATTTATAAAATATGTTAGTAATAAAATTATTAAAAGTAATATTAATATTATTATGTCTTTTGTCATTCTTTGTTAATTCTTAAAACGCCAATGAATGCCTCCTGAGGTATTTCAACTTTTCCAAATTGTTTAGCTCTTGCTTTACCTTTTTTCTGTTTTTCGAGCAGTTTTCTTTTTCTATCTGTCGCTCCACCTCCATGAATTTTTGTTAATACATCTTTTTTAAAACCTTTGATAGTTTCTCTAGCAATAATTTTACCACCAATAGCTGCTTGGATTGGTATCATAAAGTTGTGTCTTGGAATTAAGTCTTTTAATTTTTCACAGACCTCTCTACCTGTAGTTTGAGCAAAATCTTTATGTATCATCATTGCAAGAGCATCAACAGGTTCTGAATTTACAAGTATATTCATTTTTACTAGATCTCCTTCTTTGTGATCAATAATTTCATAATCGAAACTAGCATATCCGCTTGTCATAGATTTAAGACGGTCATTAAAATCAAATACGACTTCATTTAAAGGTATCTCGTAATTAATAACTGCACGATTTCCTGAATAACTTAAATTAGTTTGTACACCTCTTTTATTTTGACATAACTTAATAATTGGTCCCAAATACTGATCTGGAGTGATAATTGTAGCTTTAATCCATGGTTCTTCAATAAATTTTATATAAGTAGGATCTGGTAAATTTGAGGGATTTTGAAGTTCAACAATTTCACCATTATTTAAGTAAACTTTGTAAACAACGCCTGGTGTTGTAGTTAATAAATTAATATCAAATTCTCTCTCAAGTCTTTCTGTGATTATTTCAAGATGTAATAAACCTAAAAATCCACATCTAAAACCAAGTCCTAAGGCAGATGATGATTCTGCTTCATAAGAAAAACTTGCATCATTTAATTGTAATTTAGCAAGTCCATCTTTTAATTTTTGATATTCAGAGCTATCTACAGGAAATAAACCACAAAAAACTACTGGTTTACTTGGTTTAAACCCTGGTAATGCATCTTGGAGAGGATTTTCTGCATCGCATATAGTGTCTCCAACTTTAGTTTCTGATAAAATTTTAATACCAGTTGTAATAAAACCTATTTCTCCAGCGTTAAGTTCATTGACATCTTTTGCCTTAGGTGTAAAAACGCCAACCTTTTCTACAATATATTCTTGGTTTGTAGACATCATTTTTATTTTCATATTTTTTTTTAGTTTTCCGTCTATAATTCTCACTAATATAACTACTCCAAGATACGTGTCATACCAGCTATCAACTAGTAAACATTTTAATTTGCTATTTTTTTCACCTTTAGGTCCAGGCAAAGAGTTAATAATTTGCTCAAGAATTTCATCTATTCCTTGTCCAGTTTTTCCAGAGCAAGGAACAGAATTAGATGTATCTATGCCAATAACATCTTCAATTTGATTATTTGTTCTTTCAAGATCAGATGCTGGCAGATCAATTTTATTTAATACTGGAATAATCTCATGATTTATATCAAGTGCTTGGTATACATTTGCAAGTGTTTGAGCTTCTACTCCTTGAGTGCTATCTACAATTAATATTGAACCTTCGCATGCATATAGGCTTCTACTAACTTCATAACTAAAATCTACATGTCCTGGGGTGTCTATAATATTTAAAATATAATTTTTTCCATTTTTGGCTTTATAATTTAATTTAACTGTTTGTGCTTTAATTGTTATCCCTCTCTCTCTTTCTATATCCATAGAGTCAAGTACTTGAGATTTCATTTCTCTATCACTCAAACCTCCACATTTATGAATTATTCTGTCAGCTATAGTTGATTTGCCATGATCTATATGAGCTATAATTGCAAAATTCCTAATGTTGTCTATTGTATCACCCATTTTTTAGGATCTAATTTTTGCACCAGACCTTGATTCAACTGAAGAGATTATTAGTTTATTAATATTGTCCAGGTCATTTTCATTTAATGTTTTTTCTTCTGACTGAATAGTTACATTAACAGCTATAGATTTTTTTCCCTCTGGTATATTTTCTCCCTCAAATACATCAAATACTCTGACTGACTTTATTAATTTGTTATCAACAGATTTAATTATATTAACTAATTCTTGAGATTTAAAATTTTTATTGAGAATAAATGCAAAATCTCTCTCTGATTTTTGGAAATCAGAAAATTTATATTCAGATTTTGAGTCTTTTATCTTTTGTTTTGACGCTCTTATATAATCAAGACAAATTTCAAATATTACCAAACCTTCGGTTTTAATATCTAATTTTTTTATAATGTTTGGATGTATTTCACCAAAATATGCTATAGCATTTTTTTCGTTTTTATTTTGGTACACTCCTCCAGATTTTCCTGGATGATAGTAAGAAGGAGTTCTATCGTCTATAATAATATCATTTTTATTAATCCCTGCTTCACAAAGACTTTGTATCACATCTTTTTTTACATCGAATGTGTCTACAATTCTCTCTTTATCGTTCCAAGACAATCTTGAAACCTTTCCAGATCTTACGGCGCCTATCACTGTCAGTTGATCTCCAGGATTTTTTCCTTTAAAGGCTGGACCAATTTCAAATAAAGAAATGTCTTTAAATCCTCTATCTAAATTTTTCTTCAAATAAAATAATAAATTTGGAAAAATAGAATTTCTTAAAACATTTAGATCTGAACTTATCGGATTTACAATTAGTATTTCTTCATCATTTTCTTTAAATAATTGATTAATTTTAGAGTCAGTAAATGACCATGTTACGGTTTCTAAATAACCTTTAGATGCGACAGATCTTTGTAAAAAATGAAATAATTTCTGATAATAATTAAGTGTTGGCTTTAATCTTGTCTTAATAGGTTCTGAAGTATTAATATGTTCATAACCTTTTATTCTCACTATTTCTTCAACAATATCAATTGGTTGAGTTATATCAGGTCTCCATGAAGGTATTGCTAGTTTTAAAATTTTTTTATTCTTAGATACATTAAAACCTAGCTTTTTTAGTATTTTGATTAATTCTATATTTTCAACATTAAATCCAGTCGTTTTTTCAAAAAGAAATGGATCAAAATTTATTATTGTTTTTTTATAATTTTCAATTTTTTTTACATCTAAATTGCTTATTTCACCTCCACAAATTTGTTTTATTAGTTCAGAAGCTTTTATTAATCCTTCTTCAATTGAAAGGGGATCAATGCCTCTTTCGAATCTGAATTTTGCATCTGTATCTATATTTAATTCTTTAGAGGTTTTTCTTATTGAACGTGGTAAAAAATAAGCAGATTCTAATAATATATTTTTAGTTGAATATTCTGTTCCAGATCTTGTTCCACCAATTATTCCGCCAAGACCAAGGACTCCAGATCTGTCAGAAATAACGCACATATCATTTTCTAAAATATATTTTTTATTATCTAAGGCTTCAAAGCTTTCTCCTTTAGAAGAACTTCTAACAATAATTTCATTATCTATTTTATCTGCATCATAAGCGTGTAACGGTCTATTTAAATCAAACATTACATAATTAGTAATATCGACTATCGCAGATATTGGTTTTTGGCCTAAAGACAGAATTTTATCTTTTAGCCATTTTGGACTCTCTTTATTTGTTACACCTTTTATTAAACAACTTCCAAATGTTGTGCATCCTTGAACTTTTTCTTTTTTTATTGTTACGTTTATATTTTGATTACCTTTAAATTTTAAATTGGATTTTTTATTAATTTTTAATTTACCAGCACCAGCAGCAAATAAATCTCTAGCAATTCCTCTTACTCCTAAACAATCTGGTCTATTGGGCGTAATTGATAAATCTATCACTTTTTCAGAAGTGTTTTTAAAATATTTTTCTCCAATTTTATTTGCATATTTATTGTTTTTTAATTCTATAATTCCATCACTTTCATTGGATAATAGTAATTCTGACTCAGAACAGAGCATTCCATATGATGTTACACCTCTTATTTTACTTACAGATAATTTCATCTGATTTTTAGGAATAATCGATCCTGGGGGTGCATAAACAGTCAAAAGACCATTTTTTGCATTTGGGGCTCCACATACTACTTCAATTGTTTTGTCGCTACCTATATCAACATCACATAACTTCAATCTGTCAGCATTTGGATGAGTTTTGGCATTTATAATTTTTGCAACAATAAATGTATCTAATTCAGATGTAGAACTCTCAAAACTTTCTACTTCTAGACCAATATTAGTTAATTTATCTATTATTTGATTATTGTTAAATTTTGTATCAAGATGGTTTTTTAACCAGTCAACTGTGAACTTCATCTACTTAGTCCTCTATAATTTGAAGGGACATCCAATGGATCGAAGCCAAAGTGACTTAACCACCTATAATCAGTCTCAAAAAAGGCTCTTAAATCATTAATTCCATACTTTAACATTCCAAGTCTGTCTATGCCAATTCCAAAGGCATATCCTTGATATTTACTTGGATTAACATTTACATTTTTTAAAACATTTGGATGAACCATTCCACAGCCTAGAATTTCTAACCATTTATTACCTTCACCAATTACTATCTTTCCATTTTTAATTTCATATCCTATATCTACTTCTGCTGAAGGTTCCGTAAATGGAAAATGACTTGGTCTGAATCTCATTTTAATTTTATCAACTTCAAAAAACTCCTTAATAAAATAATTTAAACATCCTTTTAAATGTCCCATATTTATATTCTTATCTATATGAAGTCCCTCAACTTGATGAAACATCGGAGCATGGGTTTGATCACTATCTGATCTGTAAGTTCGTCCCGGAGCAATAATTTTAAAAGGAGGTTTACCTTTTAGCATAGTTCTTACCTGAACTGGTGATGTGTGAGTTCTCAAAAGTAATTCCTTATTATTATCAAGGTAAAAAGTATCATGCATATCTCTAGCTGGATGATTATCCGGTGTATTTAATGCTGTAAAATTATTATATTCATTTTCTACATCTGGGCCTTCCTCAACACTAAATCCTATTTCAGAAAATATAGATGAAATTTCATCTATTACCTGGGAGACTGGATGAATTTTACCAATTTCAATATTTCTTTCTGGAAGAGTTACATCAATTTTTTCTTTCTCAAGCTTTAAATTAATTTCTTTAGTTTCAATTTCTTGAATTTTGATTGATATTTTATTTTGAAGTTCATCTTTAATATTATTTAAATCTGAGGCTAATTTTTTTCTTTCCTCTACAGAAATCGAACCTAATTTTTTAAATTCGTTCGATATAATTCCATTTTTTCCAAATAGTTCGGATTTGATGTTATTTACTTTTTCAATGTTATTTTCTGTGTTAAGCTTATCGATATAATCATCTTTTATTTTTTTAATATTAGACATTTTAATAGAATATTTGTTAAAGGAAGAAAAACAATAGTCTTGATTAATTTAACGCTGCTTGAGCCTTTTTAACTATAGTTTTGAATGCTTCGGGGTTATCGTAAGCAATTTCTGCAAGAATTTTTCTATCTAATTTAATTCCTGATTTGCTTAAACCATTAATAAACTTTGAATATGTTATACCTTCTGATCTGACACCAGCATTAATTCTTTGTATCCACAGTGATTTGAAATCCCTTTTTTTATTTCTTCTATCTCTATAGGCATACTGCATAGCTTTTTCCATTGCTTGTCTTGCAACTCTTATCGTATTTTTTCTTCTTCCCCACTGACCTTTAACGGCTTTTAAAACTTTTTTGTGTTTAGCTCTGCTTGTAACTCCTCTTTTGACTCTTGCCATTTTATCCTCTTAAGCTGTAAGGCATATAAGATTTTACTATCTTACCATCTTGTTTAGATAAAACAGTCGTGCCTCTTTGTTTTCTAATTTGTGAATTCGTTCTTTTAATCATGCCGTGTCTTTTTCCAGCCTGTGGGGTAATAACCTTACCTTTAGCTGAGATTTTAAATCTTTTTTTAGCTGAACTTTTTGTTTTTAACTTGGGCATAATTTTCGGGGTTATACAAATATTAAATTAAATTTACAACTAGAAATATGGCTTATAAAGGCTGGATTACCATAATCATTTGCTTTCCATCAAATTTTGGCTGAAGCTCTACTCTCCCAATAGTCTCCATATCTGCCTTAATTTTATCCATTAATTCATTGCCAAGGTTTGAATGTTGTAACTCTCTCCCTTTGAACCTTATTGTAAATTTGACTTTATCACCTTTTGCCAAAAATTTCTGAGCATTTTTAATTTTGAAAGTGTAGTCATGAACTTCTGTAACTGGCCTTAATTTTATTTCTTTTAATTCAATTTTCTTTTGTTTTTTTTTTGCTTTGTTAGCTTTTTTTTGTGCGTCGTATTTATATTTACCCATGTCCATAATTTTACAGACAGGTGGTTTTGCATTCGGAGCAATTTCAATTAAATCTAAACCTTCATTTTTTGCTTTATTGATAGCTTCATTTAAGTTTAAAATTCCTAAATTTTCTCCATCGCTTGCAATAACTTGAACTTCATTTGATGTAATCCTGTTGTTAGACCTTGGGCCTCTTGCTTTAGTTCTTTTTTGAAAATAATTTTGTTTAAAATCTGCCACTTAGATTGAAGGGGCTTTATTTAGATCGGAGTATTTTTTTATAAATTTTTTCAAAGCCATATTTTCTTGTTTATTAGAATCCAATCTTCTAATAGTTACACTGTTGGAGTCAACTTCTTTTTTTCCACAAATCAATAACATTGGTACTTTTGTTAAAGAATGATCTCTTATTTTATAATTTAAATTGTGATTTTTAAGATCCACCTCTACAATCAAACCAATCCGTTTTAATTCCTTAGCTACACTTTTAGCATATTCATCAAAATCACTAGAGATTGGAATAACTACCGCCTGTAAAGGTGATATCCAAAATGGCAGCTTGCCTGCATAATTCTCTATAAGGATACCTATGAACCTTTCTAAAGATCCAAATAATGCTCTGTGTAACATTACAGGTACTTTTTTAGTTCCATCTTTATCAACAAAAGAAGCTCCTAATCTACCTGGTAAATTTAAATCTACTTGCAAGGTTCCACACTGCCAATCTCTACCTATTGCATCTCTTAAAACAAATTCAATTTTTGGTCCATAAAATGCACCCTCACCTTTATTAATTGAGTACTCTAGCTTTGTCGCTTTGATTGCCTCTAACAACGCAGCCTCTGATTTATCCCAAACTTTATCGTCACCGACTCTTAAATCTGGTCTATCTGAATATTTTAAAATAACATCTTCAAAACCAAGATCTTTATAAATTTCTAAAATTAAATTTGTAACACTCAAACATTCTTCGGTAATTTGTTCTTCTGTACAAAAAATATGTGCATCATCTTGAGTAAAGGCTCTTACACGTAATAATCCATGCAATGCACCTGAGGGTTCATATCTATGAACTTTTCCAAATTCTGACATCTTTAAAGGTAAGTCTCTATAACTTTTAAGTCCTTGATTAAATACTTGAACACACCCAGGACAATTCATGGGTTTAATTGCAAATACTTTTTCATCTGGTGTAGTTGAAGTATACATATTAGCTCCAAATTTTTCCCAGTGGCCAGATTTTTCCCACAAAGATCTATCAAGTATTTCTGGCGTATTTATCTCTTTGTAACCATCGTGATCTTGTTTCATTCTCATATATGAAACTAATTTTTGGAACAAATTCCATCCCTTCTGATGCCAAAACACAGACCCAGGACTTTCTTCTCTAAAATGAAATAAATCCATCTCTTTTCCAATTTTTCTATGATCTCTTTTTTCTGCTTCCTCAATTCTCTGAAGATAAAGGTCTAATTCTTTTTGAGTTGCCCACCCAGTACCATATATTCTTTGAAGCATTTCATTATTAGAGTCACCACGCCAATAAGCTCCAGATACTTTTGTCAGTTTAAAAGCCTTACCTATTTTACCAGAAGATACTAAATGTGGACCCCTACATAAATCATGCCATGTTTCGCCATGATGATAAACCGTAAGTTCTTCGTTTTTAGGAATGCTCTCAATTATTTCAGCTTTGTATTTTTCTCCAATTTTTTTAAAATGACTTATTGCTTTATCTCTCTCCCAAACTTCTTTTCTTGTTTTTACATCTTTATCTATTATCTCTGACATTTTTTTTTCAATCTTTTTTAAATCATCGCTAGTAAAAGGCTCTTTTCTTGCAAAATCATAGTAAAATCCATTTTCTATAACTGGCCCAATTGTTACCTGTGTGCCTGGGTATAGTTCTTGAACGGCCATAGCCATTATATGTGCAGTGTCATGTCTAATTACTTCTAAACCCTCAGGATCTTTAGCTGTAAATATTTCAATAGAACAATCTTGATCAATAACAGTATATAAATCTTTAAGCTCACCGTTTATGCTCATCACCAAAGCTTGCTTACCTAAAGACTTGCTAATTTTTTCAGCAACCTCTGTGCCTGTTATACTTTTTTCAAAGTTTAATTTTTTTCCATCAGGTAATGTAATATTTGGCATTAGTTTATTAATTTTTTATACTCTGAATAAGTAGAAAAACACATTTTTTCAACATTAAATTTTGAAACGACATTTTTTCTACCTTCTATGCCCATTTGATTGATAGTCTGTTCATCTAAATTCATAATTTCTATTAATTTTTTTGAAAGATCGTCAGAGTTATTTGCTTCAAATAAAAATCCTGTTTTATTTTGATTTATAGTCTCTTTTGATCCCCCAATATTACTTGCAACAATTGGTTTTTTCATTGCCTGAGCCTCAACAGATATTCTTCCAAAGGCTTCTGGTTCTACAGATGAAGAAACTATGATGTCTGAAACTTTGTAAGCTAGAGGCATATTTTTACAATGATCTATAAATTTTACTTGGTTAGTTAATCTGTACTGTTCAACTAACCTAATAAGTTTCTTTTTGTAAAGTTCTCTTCCTTGATCGCTCCCAAGAATAATTACATTAAATACCTCGTGTCCTAAATTAATATTTACTTTATTAATAGCATCTAAAAACATTTCTTGGCCTTTCCATTCTGTTAATCTTCCGGGTAATAGAACAGTTTTTCTCTCAATTTTAAGTCCCCATGATTTAAATAATTCATCTTCCTCTGTTTCTATAGTAGTTGATGGATCAAAATAGTCAGTATTAATGCCTCTAAATATCACCAAGAATTTTTTTTTATCATTAAGGTATTCAGAGTAGTTTTCTTTAATATGTGAAAATATAAAATTAGACCCAGCAATAATTAAATCTGATCTCAACATTACAGAATTATATAATTTTTTTAATTTGCTTTTAAAATTATATGTTCCATGAAATGTAGTTACAAATTTACGTCGTGTAATTTTGGTAGCTAGCAAACAAGACCATGCAGGTGCTCTACTTCTCGCATGGACAATATTAATTCCATAAAATAAAATTATTAAAGAAATAATTATTGAATTAAAAAAAACCAAAATGGGGTTTTTGGAATTAACAGGTAATCTTATATATTTAACTTTTTTTTTATCTATAAACTTTGTTAATTCACCACCGTTGCAAATTAAAAAAGATTTACAATCATTTTCATGTAGATAGTGTGCGATATCATAACAACCTGTTTCTGCGCCACCGTATCCAAGTTTTGGTATAACTTGCAGAACTTTCAATTTTGGATGCATATGGTAGAGTTATAATATTTCAAATCAATTTTAGTACTTTATATGAAAAAATTTAAATTTCTAAAAATTTCTAAAACAAAAAAACTAAGATATATAAGCAATTATTATAAGAAAAATCTTTATATTATATTTTTACCAGGTTTTGCATCCGATATAGAAGGAGATAAACCTAAAAGATTTTTAAACTATGCTAAAAAAAATAAATTGGGTTTTTTGGCACTAGAATATTCTGGATACGGAAAATCTTCAGGTGAATTTACAAAAGGGAATATTTCCACTTGGGCAAATGATGCAAAACAGACTATTAAGAGCATAGTTAAAAAAAATGATATAATTTTAATAGGTTCTAGTATGGGTGCATGGATTTCTTTATTATTATTTAAATCAATTAAGAAACAGATTAAAGGCTTAATGGGAATTGGCTCTGCTCCAGAATTTTTAACAAGAATAATGTGGAAAAAATTCTCAAAAAAGACAAAGAGTGAAATTATCAAAAAAGGTATTAGCAAAATTAAAAATGGTGGTTATGAGTATCTCATAACTAATCAATTAATTAAAGATGGAAGAAAAAAACAAAATAAAGTTTTGAATGTTAAAATTCCAATGAAAATACCTGTTACTATGGTCCATGGGCAAAAAGATGAAGTTGTACCAATTAAATACTCAAGAGAAGTTTTAAAAATCTTCAGCAAAGCAAAAAAAAAATTAAATATAATTAAGAAGGGTGACCATAGTCTCTCGTCAAAAAAAAATCTAAATATTATTTGTAAAGAGTTAGATAATATTATTAAAAATACTAACTAGCTTGACCGACTAATTTTTTGTTTGATATAGGATTTTCTAACTTATCTAACATCTCTTTTGGACAAACTTGGACGAAATTATTTATTTCATTTTCAAAATTATCAACAATTTTTTTCGAGATTGTTGAATTTGTTTCTATCGCATGTTCTTGTATTAGTTTCCTTAAATGCTCAATCCAAAATTTAGTTTGTGGAGTTTGCCAAACTACACTTTCAGGATTTACTTTTTTATCAAACTGATTTTCAGGGTCGTAAATAAATGCCATACCTCCTGTCATACCAGCTCCAAAATTATCTCCAATATTTCCTAATATTACAATATTTCCTCCTGTCATATATTCGCAACCATTGGAATCACAGCCTTCAACTACAGCTGTTGCACCTGAGTTTCTTACAGCAAATCGATCACCAGCTTGTCCAGCAGCATAAAGCTTTCCAGACGTTGCACCGTAAAGAACAGTATTTCCTATGATAGTATTTTCATTCGAAATTAAATTGCTATCGTCCGCAAGTTTTATTGAAATTGTTGCACCAGATAATCCTTTTCCAACATAATCATTAGCATCACCTTTAAGAACAAGTTTTAAACCTTTCGAAGAAAAAGCTCCAAAAGATTGCCCTGCAGAACCTTTGAATTTTAAGGTTAAAAAATTATCATTTAGTTTTTCGTATCCATATTTTTTGTAAAGGTAATGGGAAATTCTTGTACCAACAGCTCTATTTGTATTTTTAATACGAAACTCCTTATCAATTTTTTCAGAGTTATCTAATGACTTTTCTATTTCTGGCCAAATTTTTTGATCCAGTGTATCAGGTACTTTATTAATTGAATTGCTCTCACAATATCTTTTGTGACTGCCCGGGTCTGTTTGAACAAACAATGGGTTTAAATCTAAATCATCAAGATTTGGAGAGGCTTTATTAACTTGCATTAGTAAGTCAGTTCGTCCAATTATCTCATTTAAGGATTTAAAACCAAGTTCTGCTAAAATTTCTCTTACCTCAGATGCTATAAATGTAAATAGATTTACAATTTTATCTGGTGTCCCTGTGAACTTTTCTCTTAATTTATCATCCTGAGTACAAACTCCAACAGGACAAGTGTTTGAATGACACTGTCTTACCATAATACAACCCATCGCAACAAGAGCTGTTGTTGCTACACCATACTCTTCAGCTCCCATCATTGCAGCTATAACAACATCTCTTCCTGTTTTAATTCCTCCATCAGTTCTTAAAGTTACTTTATGTCTTAAATTGTTTAATGTTAAAACTTGATTTGCTTCTGTTAAACCCATTTCCCAAGGTATACCGACATATTTCACACTAGTTTGTGGCGTTGCTCCAGTACCTCCGTTATGTCCAGAGATTAATATTATATCTGCTTCAGCTTTAGCAACTCCAGCTGCTATTGTACCAACTCCAGATGATGCAACTAACTTGACACCTATTCTTGCTTTAGGATTTATCTGCTTTAAGTCATAAATTAATTGTGCAAGATCCTCAATTGAATAAATATCGTGATGTGGTGGTGGAGATATTAGAGTTACCCCAGGAGTAGAATGTCTTAACTTTGCAATCTCATCTGTTACTTTAAACCCTGGTAGTTGTCCACCCTCGCCAGGTTTAGCTCCTTGAGCAATTTTAATTTCAATTTCATTACAATTATTAAGATAATTTATTGTTACGCCAAATCTTGCAGAGGCTATTTGTTTTACTCTTGAATTAGCAGTGTCGCCACTATCCATAACTTTAAATCTTCTTTCATCTTCTCCTCCCTCTCCGCTACAGGAAGCACCTTTTATTCTATTCATGCCAATCGCTAACGTTTCATGAGCTTCTTTTGAAAGTGCTCCATGAGACATACTTCCGCTACCGAATCTTCTTAATATATTTTCTATTGGCTCTACTTCATTTAATTCTATAGATGTTCCCAATTTTTTTTTTCTAAAATCAATTAGATCTCTAAGATTAATTGGGGGTAAATTATATATTCCTTTTACATATTTTTTATATGTGTCGTATGATTTATTACCAACAGCACTTTGTAATAAATGTATTAGTTTACCTTGATATTGATGTGTTTCACCATTTTTTCTATATCTATATATGCCACCTATAGGTAATATTTTTTCTGAACTTTCAAAAGCTTCTTTATGAATTTCTCTTATTTTTTTTTCAATACCTGATAATCCGATACCAGAAATTTTAGAGACGACTCCAGGAAAATAGTCATTAACAATAGTTCTACTCAAACCAACAGTTTCAAAATTACATCCACCTCTGTAAGAACTTAAAACTGATATACCCATTTTTGACATTATTTTCAGAAGGCCAGCATTTACAGATTTTATAAATCTTTCAACACATTCATCAAAACTAAATTGGCCAAATAGCTTTTTATTGTGCCTCTGGTATAAACTATCGAAAGCTAAATATGGATTAACAGTTGTCGCTCCAACACCTATAAGTGTTGCAAACGAATGAGTGTCTAATGCTTCGCCAGATTGAACATTAATTGAAACATATCCTCTTAATTTATTTTCAATTAAGAATGTATTTATGGCTCCAACACTCAACAATATAGGAATAGGCAATTTATCATCTGAGATATCTTTATCGCTTAGAATTAATTGAGTAACTCCTTGCCTAACAGCAATCTCTGATTCTTGTTGAATTCTGCTTATTGCAACAGATAAACTCTCATTCTTTGAAAAAGTACAGTCAATTATATGCGAGTTTTTTCCAAAAAATTTAATAAACTTTTCAAATTGAGAATTTGATAATATAGGACTATTTAAAACATATATATTTTCTTCAGTTAAAGTATCAAAATCTAAAATATTTCCTAGATTTCCAAAACGAGTTTTCAAACTCATTACCTTATTTTCACGCAAAGAGTCTATTGGAGGATTTGTTACTTGACTAAAATTTTGTCTAAAAAAATGGTACAATGGTCTATATTTGTCAGATAAAACTGCAAGGGGTGTATCATCTCCCATTGAACCAGTTGCTTCTTTTGCATCTTCGGCCATAGGATGTAGAATTAATTCTAAATCTTCTAAACTAATTCCAAAAGTAAATTGTCTTCGTCTTAACTCTTCTCCTTCAAAATTATTTTTCTCGTTTGATACGGTTAATTTTTCATCCAAATCTATAATTTGAGAATTAAAATGTTTAAATTCTTTAGATAAATAGTCTTTGATGTCTTTATTTGAAAAAACTTTGCCTTTCTCAATTTTTACACCAATGATTTCGCCAGGTCCAAGTCTACCTTTTGATACGATTTTATTTTCTTCAATTTCTATCATTCCAGTTTCAGAACCTGCAAAAAGTAACTTATCAGTAGTGATTGCATATCTTAATGGTCTCAAACCGTTTCTATCATTAGCAGCAATTACCCATTCATTGTCTGTAGCTGCAATCGCAGCAGGACCATCCCATGGTTCCATTGTACTATTTAAAAAATTAAATAATTGTTGATGATTTTTTGGTAAAGTCTTATTTTTTTTTGACCATGCGTCTGGTACTAGCATTAATTTAGCTAATGGTGCTGGTTTTCCAGATTTATTTAATAATTCAAAAACATTATCAAGTGCAGCAGAGTCAGAAACACCTTTTTGTATAACTGGTTTTAAATTTTCAACATCTTCAAAAAGTGGACTAGTCATTTCTTGCTCATGTACTCGCATCCAATTTTTATTTCCTTTATATGTGTTGATCTCACCATTGTGAGCAATTGCTCTGAAAGGTTGAGCCAAACTCCAGCTTGGTGCTGTATTTGTCGAAAATCTTTGATGAAAAATTGCATACCTAGACTCAAATCTTTTATCTTTCAAATCTAAGTAAAAATCAGAAATTCCTTCTGCCAAATATAGACCTTTGTAAATTATTGATTTTGAACTAATTGAACAAATATAGAAATTATTCAAAGATAACTGAAAAGCTTTGTTTTCTATTTTTTTTCTTGTCTCATAAATTTTTCTCTCTAGATTTTTATCAAGTAAATTTTTATCATTTGATTTAAAAAGAACCTGCATAATTTCTGGCATAGTTTGAAAAGCTTTTTCTCCTAATATTTTTGGGTTTACTGGGACCTGTCTCCAGCCATAAATACTAAAATTATTTTTGGTTAATTCACTTTCAACAATTGTCTTACAAGTTTCTTGTGCTGAATAATCGTTTCTTGGTAAAAATATCATTCCAACACATATCTCTGAGTTGTCATGTTCATGGCCTGTTACCTCTATTTTTTCTATAAAAAAATCTTTTGGAATTTCTAAGTGTATTCCAGCTCCATCGCCTGTTTTCCCATCAGCATCTACAGCTCCACGATGCCAGACAGCTTTTAATGCTTCAATTCCATATTCAACAATAGTTCTAGATTTTTTGCCCTCAGTAGAAACTATTACTCCAACCCCACATGCATCATGCTCCATTTCTTCAGAATAAACATGATTATTCTTTAAAATTTTTAAATTTTTCTCTCTTAATTTCATTATGCAACTTTTAATTTTTGTTTAGCTTGTAAGTAATTTTCAATTGAAACCGCAGCGTCTCTTCCATCTTTTATTGCCCAAACTACCAGGGAAGCTCCTCTAACAATATCTCCAGCAGCGAAAACTCCGTCAACACTTGTTTCCATTGTATCAAAATCAGCTTTTATAGTTCCCCATCTTGATACTTGTAATTTTTCTTCATTAAATAATTTTGGAAGATCCTCTGGATCAAATCCAAGTGCTTTGATTACAAGATCAGCTTTAATTTCAAAATCTGAATTTTCTTCAACAACTGGCTTTCTTCTGCCACTCTCATCTGGTTCACCAAGTTTCATCTTATCTACCAAAACACTTTCAATTTTATGTGTTCCTTTAAATTCTTTTGGACTTGTTAACCATATAAATTCCACACCTTCTTCTTCTGCATTACCTACTTCCCTTGCAGAACCTGGCATATTTTCTCTATCTCTTCTATATAAACATTTAACTGATTTAGCATTTTGTCTTACTGATGTTCTTAAACAATCCATTGCAGTATCTCCACCACCAATAACTACAACGTCCTTACCTTCAGCATTTAAAGTCCCATTATCAAATAACTCTACTGCATCTCCTAATCCTTTTTTATTTGATGCTGTTAAAAATTCCATTGCAGGGAAAATATTGCTCAGATTGTTACCGGGTAATTTAACCTCTCTGGCTTTGTAAACTCCCGTAGCAATCAAAACTGCATCATGTTTTTCTCTTAATTCAGTTAATGTTGAGTCTCTTCCAACCTCAAAATTAAGAACAAATTGAATCCCGCTTTCCTCTAACAATTTAATTCTTCTCTGAACAACATGCTTCTCTAATTTAAAACCTGGTATTCCATAAATTAATAGTCCACCCGCTCTATCATAACGATCATAAATTGTTACTTTGTATCCTTTTTTTCTAAGTTGTTCTCCACATGCTAGTCCTGCTGGACCGGATCCTATTATTCCAACACTCTCGTTCTTCTCGTTAGTTATTTCGATTGGTTTAACCCATCCATTTTCCCAAGCTTTTTCTGTAATATATTTTTCTATTGATCCAATAGTAACCGTTCCGTGACCAGATTGTTCTATTACACAATTACCTTCACATAATCTATCTTGAGGACATATCCTGCCACATACTTCTGGCATATTATTTGTACTTTGGGATAGTTGATATGCTTCTTCATATCTTCCTTCTGCTGTCAGTTTTAACCAATCTGGTATATTGTTACTCAGTGGACAATGAACTTGGCAAAAGGGCACTCCACATTGAGAACATCTGCTTGATTGTTGAATTGCTCTATCTTTTAAAAATTCTTGGTATATTTCACCAAAATCCTCTTTACGATCTGATACGCCTCTTTTAGGTGGACTTTGCTGACCTATATCTACAAACTTTAGCATTTTTTCTGACATAGTGGAGGCTGTATATACGATAAAAATTTTTTAATAAACAATAATAAGGTCATAATTTCTGACATATATTTTGACAAAATCAAGTAAAACAGGGTATTTTTCAATACATGCATAGTTGATATGCACCCATGTAATTGCTTTATTTTGGCTATATTTACATTATGAATTGTTTCTCTAATGATTTCAGAATATTTAGAGGCCTTTATTCTATCAATTGTGCAGGGTGTATCTGAGTTTATTCCAGTTAGCTCGTCTGCGCATCTTTTAATTATATCAAGATTAAGCGACTTTAGTGTTAGTAACCTACAATTAGATATTAGTCTGCATTTAGGTTCTTTGTTGGCAATTATTTTATTTTTTAGAAAAGAGTTAATAAATATCATTAATAATAAAAATATATTTCTACTTATAATTATTGGATCTATACCGTTAGTTATTATTGGTTATATTTTTTACTCCACAAATTTAATTGATCAATTTAGAAACTTAAAAGTTGTCGCTTGGACAACATTGATTTTTGGAGTTTTATTATACTTTTCAGATAAGTTTGAATTGAAAAATAAAATTTCTTCAGAATTAAATATTAAAAGCATTATTATAATAGGGTTATTTCAGATTTTAGCTATTATTCCAGGGGTTAGTAGATCAGGGATAGTAATTACAGCTTCAAGATTTTTAAAATTTGACAGAGTTGAGTCATCAAAGATAGCTTTTTATTTATCTATTCCAGCTTTAGCAGGTGCAAGTGTTTTGGGATTTAAGGATGTTATTGATGATCAAATAAATTTTGATACTATATTTATTTTTTCTACTTTAGCTTCATTTTTATTTTCTTATTTTACAATTAAATATTTTCTTATTTATGTTAAAATGTTTAGTTTGAGTTTTTTTGTTATTTATAGAATAGTTTTAAGTATTATTCTTTTTTCAATTATATACTTATAATTTTTTTGACGTTGGAGCAACTTGAGAAAATATTACAGCAATAAGAATTAATACACATCCTATAATATTATTTATGTTAAGAACTTGACTTAAAATAATCCATCCGGCAATTGTTGCAAAGACACCTTCTAGAGAGTAAATTATTGCTGCAGGAGCTTCTTCAATATTTTTTTGTGCAAACATTTGTAAAGTAAAAGCAATTCCTCCAGATAATACGCCTGCATATAATATTGAACTGTACTCAGTTAAAATTTTTGTAATAACTACTTCCTCTAAAATAAAAGCAAATATAAGAGATAAACTAAAAACAAGAGCTGCTTGTAATGCTGCATAAAAAATCGGTATATTAAATTTCTCCATAAATTTTCCAGCAAAAATTATATGTAAAGCCCAAAATAGTGAGCATAGAATAACTAAAGCATCACCTATCATAATTTCTGAGTTTGAAAAATCACTTAATAGGTAAACACCTATTATACATAAACCTATTGAAGGCCAAAGACTCCAATGGACTTTAATAGAATAAATAAAAAATAATAAAATTGGAACTAACGGAACGTAAAAAACTGTAAAGAAAGCTGCATTAGCTATATTCGTATATTGTAATGCGGCTTGCTGCAAATAGGTACCCAAAAATAATGATGTACCCATTAAAAATAAATATTTTAAAAATAATTTTTTATTAGAATTGATTTCATAATTAATTTTTTTTCTCTCTAAAATTAAAGCAATTGGCAGGACTGTAAGAAAACCAACAAAAAATCTAGATGCATTGAATGTTAATGGACCAATATTGTCCATGCCTGTGTCTTGAGCAATGAAAGCAGTGCCCCAAATAAATGTTGTTATTAAAGCGCATATAAGCGATGTAGTTTTTGACATTAATTTAATTAAATTTAGATAATATTATTCATTCTACAACAGCTATCAAAATCTTCTTTATTGATATAGCAACCAGCCATTTTTCTTATACCTGAAAATGCACCTCTACCATGCATTACTCTCCAATTATTAAAAATTAGTAATTCACCAGGTTTTAAAATATGCCTCCACTGATATTGTTTTTGGTTTGCCATCGTATCAAATACTTTAATTGCTTTATAAAAATTAATTGTTTTCTGATTAGTTTCTCTAAAAGGTGCTCTATCGTAATTGTTAAAACTAATTTGATCAAAATTATTTTTTTCATTTAATTTTATTATTGGTCTTTTTGCTTCAAGGCGAACACCATCGCCAATATAAGAACCTTTAACTTTTGTATTTGTTAAAGTTTTAAAATGTTTTTTATATTTTTGTTTCATTTCATTTGCCAATTTAAATCCATCTACCATTATAGAATCTCCACCTTTAGCATCATACTTACAACAAAGCAGTAATTGTAAACCTGGAGCATCATTACTATATGTAGAGTCTGTATGTGGTCTCAGTTCTTGGTTTGAATATGCACTGTCTGCTTTTTTATTATTTGATTCAAAAGTCCACAATCCTCCAAAAATTGAATTTCTGACATAACCTATTTTTTTAGCTATATATTCTACAGAGTTTAAATTCTTTGAACAATTTCTTACGACTGCAAAACCATATATGTGGATTTTTTTTAATAAATTTTTAAATCCAACTTTAGTTTTTAATTGTTTATAGTTAATGAAAATTTGATTTTTTATGTCTTTATCTTTCCAAAATTGAGTATCACTTTTAGTTTCTTCTTTTTTTAAAGAATTTTTTTTTAAAAATTCATATGAATATTTAGTTGGTTTATTTTCATCAGACCATAATATTTCAATGAATTTCCCTTTTTTTAATAATTTTGCTTTTTTAGCTTTGATATTAATGTCTAAATTTGCGGTATAAGTTATTCTTTGATTGGTTTTAAAATCCCAGTTTTCTTTATTTTTAATATGATCTCTTAACCAAATATTAGGAAATGTTTCAAACTTATTGTCATTAAAGTAAAATACAGTTTTATTATTTAAAAGTTTAAAATTTTTAATCATTGCTTAGCTAATTTGTAGGCAAAGTTTTTACCAAGGTTATTTTTTAATTCATTATTAAATCTTGAACCCTCAGCACCGTCAATAATTCTATGATCGTAAGAGAGAGATAAAGGCAACATTGTTCTAGGTTTAAATTGTCCATCAATATAAACAGGTTTAATATAAGTCCTTCCAATTCCTAAAATAGCAACCTCAGGATAATTTATTATAGGAGTAAAATAAGTTCCTCCAATGCCGCCTAGGCTTGTTATAGTTATGGATCCTCCATAAAACTCTTTTTTATCTATCTTCAAATTTCGGCAATCATCACTAACTTTTTTTAGATCCTTGCTTATTTGATCTATATTCTTTTGATTAGCATTTCTTATTTTTGGCACCATTAAACCATTGGGAGTATCAACTGCAATTCCTACATGGAAGTATTTTTTTAATGTTATTTTTCCTTTTTCAATATTGTCAATAGAACTATTAAATCTTGGAAAAACTTTCAAAGCTTCCACAACTGCCTTTATAATAAATGCCAATGGAGTAATTTTCTTTTTTTCTCCAGTAAAAGTATCAGTCAAATTTTGTCTAAATTCTTCTAACTCAGTAATATCTGCTTCATCACAACTAGTAACATGGGGTATTGTTTGCCAAGAATTTGATAAATGTGGAGCAGCAATTCTTTTAATTCTTGGTATATCTTGAATTTCTACATCTCCAAAATCAGCGTGATCATATTCTGAGGGATTTATAGATGGAGCCTTCTTTTCTTCTTGAGGTTTATTAAAATTAGAAGATACGAATTTTTTTATATCCTCCTCTATAATTCTTCCTGATCTTTGTGATCCAGTAATATTATTAATATCAACACCAAGTTCTCTTGCAAATTTTCTAGTTTTTGGGCTAGCAAGTGCTTTACTTGATTTGAATACACTAACTCTATTATTTTGTAATATTTCTTTTGGTTTTGAAATTACTTTTTCAGGAGGTTTTTGTATAATAGTTTCTTCTTTAATCTCCTTGACCTCTTCTTGAATTTGCTCATCTGGTTTTTCTTCTTCTGAACCAATTATTAGTATTGATGAACCCTCAGAAACTTTATCGCCAACTTTTAAATTAACTTTTTTAACACTACCTGAGTATGGGCTTGGAATCTCAACACTCGATTTATCGCTTTCTATTGTAATTATCGGATCATCTTTATTAATATTTGATCCTGCTTCTATTAATACCTCAATTACTTCAACATCTTTAAAATCACCAATGTTAGGAACTAATACTTCTTTCTCGCTCATTATAATTTTGTGGGCATAGGCTTATCTTTATCAATTTTATATTTTTTAATTGCATCTACCGCATGTTTAGAAGCAATTAATTGTTCATTAGATAAAATGCTTAAGCCATATGCAACTATATGTTCTTTATCGACTTCAAAAAATTTTCTTAGATTTTTTCTTGTGTCACTTCTACCAAATCCATCTGTACCCAATGAATAAAAACTTTTATTTATGTAAGGTCTAATTTGGTCAGAGTTCATTCTCATGTAATCTGAAGCTGCTAAAATAGGACCTTCGGTTTTTCCAAGGCATTTTTCAACGTAAGAGATTTTTTTCTCTTCCCCTGGATTAAGCAAGTTATACCTTTCTGTTTCAAGTCCATCTCTTCTTAATTCATTAAAGCTGGTAACACTCCACACTTCACTATCTACTTGATATTCATTTTGTAAAATTTCTGCTGCCTCCATCATCTCTCTTAAAATTGTTCCTGAACCCAACAATTGAATCTTATTCTTTTTATTCTTACTGAAATCTTTTATTTTATACATCCCTTTTAATATACCTTCTTCACAATCTTTGGGCATCTCTGGATGAGAATAATTTTCATTCATTGTTGTAATGTAGTAAAAAATATTTTCATGTTTTTCATGCATTCTTCTTAAACCTTCTTTAAAAATTGTAGCTAATTCATAATGAAAGGTTGGATCATAAGAAACACAATTTGGAATTGTTGATGCTAATAAATGACTGTGACCATCTTGGTGTTGAAGACCTTCTCCAGCCAAAGTTGTTCTTCCAGCTGTAGCTCCAATTAGAAATCCTCTTGTTTGACTATCTCCAGCCGCCCACGCAAAATCTCCAGTTCTTTGAAAACCAAACATAGAGTAAAAAAGATAAATTGGTATCATTTCTATATCATGATTTGAATACGATGTTCCAGCAGCTATCCATGATGCCATAGATCCAGCCTCATTTATTCCTTCCTCTAAAACTTGACCACTTTTCTCTTCCTTGTAAGAGCTTAATTGAGCTGAGTCCTCTGGCTCATATTTTTGACCTTCATGCGCATATATACCTATTTTTTGGAAAAAACCTTCCATACCAAATGTTCTTGCTTCATCAGGGATTATTGGAACAAGTCTTGGAGCAACATTTTTATCTCTTAGCAAATTCGTCAACATCCTAACAAGTGCCATAGTAGTTGACATTTCTTTTTCACCGGTTGATTTTTTCATAAAGTCAAAAATATCATTACTTGGTGTTTTGATTGGTTTCGAAAAAGATGATCTCTCAGGAATATATCCTCCTAAAGCTAATCTTCTTTTTTTTAAGTATTTTATTTCCTCTGAATTTTCATCAGGTCTAAAGTATTCTATATTTTTAACTTGTTCGTCTGTTAATGGAACATCAAATCTATCTCTATAATATAGCAAATCATCTACACCTAATTTTTTTTGCTGGTGGGTTGTATTTATACTTTCACCAGATTTTCCCATACCGTACCCTTTAATTGTTTTAGCTAATATGACTGTTGGTCTGTCTTTTGTATTAATAGCTTTATGATAAGCAGCATAAACTTTATGTGGGTCGTGACCGCCTCTATTTAATTTCCAAATATCGCTATCCGTATAACTTGCAACTAGATTTTTAAGTTCAGGGTATTTCCCAAAGAAGTTATCTCTAACGTATAAACCACCTTTTGCTTTAAAGGCTTGGTATTCTCCATCAACTGCTTCGTTCATTCTTTTTACAAGTAAACCTGATTTATCATTTGCGAGTAAAGGATCCCAATATGATCCCCAAATGACTTTTATTACATTCCATCCAGCTCCTCTAAAAATTCCTTCTAATTCTTGAATAATTTTACCATTGCCTCTAACTGGACCATCTAATCTTTGTAGGTTGCAGTTCACAACATAAATCAAGTTATCTAACTTTTCTCTTGCTGCTAAACCAATAGATCCTAGAGCTTCTGGTTCGTCTATTTCACCGTCTCCTAAGAAAGACCAAACTTTTCTATTCTCATCTTTTATTAATTTTCTATTTATAAGATATTTCATAAATCTTGCCTGATAGGTTGCCATCATTGGTCCAAGACCCATGGAAACAGTTGGAAACTGCCAAAACTTAGGCATCAGCCATGGATGAGGATAAGATGACAAACCTCCTGGGTAAACTTCCTGTCTGAATCTATCTAATTGCTTCTCGTCAAGTCTTCCTTCCAAAAAAGCTCTAGCGTAAATACCTGGCGCTGAATGTCCTTGGAAATAAATTAAATCTCCACCAAATTTATTGCTTTTGGCTCTCCAAAAATGATTCATTCCTATATCATAAAGAGTTGCTGCTGAAGCAAATGTCCCAATGTGGCCTCCTAATGAAGGATCTCTCATGTTTGCTCTGACAACCATCACTGCTGAATTCCATCGAATTAGTGCTCTGATTTTTCTTTCGATATTTTGATCGCCTGGAGATTTTATCTCTTCATCTGCTGGTATAGTGTTTATGTATGGTGTATTTTGGGTGTAGGGTATATTTGATCCCTCTTTATATGCCTGATCAATTAATTGTTTAATTAAAAAATGAGCTCTCTCAGGTCCTTCGGAATGTACTACAGCAGACAAAGATTCTAACCATTCTTTTGTCTCCTGAGGATCAATATCATTATTATTTTCAACTATTTCTAATCTTTCATTATGTTCTTCTACTTGTGTATTTTCTACTTTGATCTCTTTATGTGCACTCGTATCTAATTCAGAATTATTATATCCATTAGAATTTTCCGCTTCGGCAATTATTTTTTCCGTTGCAGGTGGTATCTTTTCAATAGTTTCTTGTTTTTGCTTAGTTCCATTCTCAGAGGATAATGTTAGTATCAAATCTCCTTTAGAAACTTTATCACCAATCTTTATGTTAATACTATCTACAACACCCTCAAAAGCTGATGGTACTTCAACACTTGATTTATCACTTTCTAAAGTTATTACAGGGTCATTTTTAGAGATTTTGTCTCCTTCTTTTACAAGAATTTCTATGATTTCCACTTCTTCAAAATCTCCAATATCTGGAACTAGTAATTTTTCACTCATTTCGCTATTTGTATATATATATATTATTTACTTTTAATAGATGTATATTTTTGACCATTATTAAAATTTAGTAAAATTAATAATAAATGTTAAAAGAATAGATTATATTTAGCGCCTGTAGCTCAATTGGATAGAGCGCTTGGCTACGGACCAGGAGGTTCTGGGTTCGACTCCTAGCAGGCGCACCAAATAGAAGGAAAAATGAAAATATCTTTGCAAAAATCTGTAATTTATTTTTTTATAATAGTGTTAATAATATTATTTTTAATAACTTTAATAATTTAATGAAAAAATTTAAACAAATTAGCGTTAAAAAAGGTTTCATGAGACACAATGGTGGTTTGCTACTAAGAGATATCTCAAAAACTAAATATGAATTTAAAACCAAAATAAAAAAAAACCATCTTAACAGAGCCGGCATAACTCATGGTGGGTATATAGCATCGATTATAGATACCGGGTGTGGGTCTGGAGCCCATAGAATTTCGGGTAATCAACCTTGTGTAACAATAACACTTAATATTAACTTTATCGGGCCTTCAACTATTGGTGATGAAATTTTTGGATATGTAAAAATTAAAAAAAAAACAAAAAGTATGGTTTTTTTAGAGTGCTATTTAGAATGTAAAGGTAAAATAATTGCATCTGCTACAGGTATTTGGAAAATACTTCAACGTAAGTTACCCCATGCAGGTCTAAGCTAGGTTCTTCTTTTAATATTTAAATAACCAAAGATTGATAAAAGAATAAGAGCAATAGGATAAACTATTTCTTTTTTTGGTCTATTCTGATTTTCAATTTTAAATTCATTAATAATATCTCCCATATCTAAACCAGATTTTTTTGCAATTCCATTCCATGTTAAAGTATCAATTATGGTTTTATTATCTTCTACAACTAAGCTCATTCCATAATCATCTAAACTGAAATTTTCATCAAAACTATTTTTTTCAATTACAAACAATTTATATCTTTCACCGTACTCTGTAAGTCTAGTAATTTTAATTCTTATCTCTTTATTATAATCAAACTGTTTTTTGTTTATTTCTTCAATACTTAAATAGTTATATTTTGGGTAAAATTTATTTAGAATAAATTCTGGAGATAATAATGAAATTGAAATTATTAAAAAAATAGTAATTTCGTACCATCTCAGTTTATTTATAAACCATCCCTGAGTAGCAGATGTAAATACTAAAATCCCAATCAATGAGGTTGCTATGACCATTAAGCCATGCCATATGCTTTCAATACCAATTAATAATAACTCACTGTTAAATAAGAATACAATAGGAAGTATTCCAGTTCTCAGACTATACCAAAATGCCTGGGCTCCTGTTCTTAATGGGTCTCCACCAGAAATAGCAGCAGCTGCGTAAGATGCTAAGCCAACCGGAGGTGTTACGTCTGCCATTAGGCCAAAATAGAACACGAATAAATGAACCGCAATTAGAGGAAAAATAAATCCTGATGCATTTCCAACATCCACAAGAACAGTTGCCATTAGAGATGCTACAACAACGTAGTTTGCCGTAGTTGGTAAACCCATACCCAATAGTAAACACAAAATAATAGTTAAAAATAAGAGAATAATAACATTATCTTTTGCAATCGACTCGATTACAATTATTAAATTAGTACTCAAACCTGTAGATCCAACTGCACCAACAATAATACCTGCTGTTGCAATTGCTATTCCAACACTAACCATATTCAAAGCACCCTTTTCAAAACCAACAACAGTTTGGTTGTACCAATAAATTAAAGCATTCTTAAAGTTCTGTTCTTTAAAAATTTTATTTAAAAGATTGACTATAATTAAAGTTATTGTTGCAAAAAAAATAGAGTAAGAAGCTGTAAGCCTCATATAAACTAGTAGATATATAAGAACAAATATTGGAACTAAAAAATGTATTCCTTCAAAAAATGTTTTTTTCAATTTTGGAATATCGTTTTCATCCATACCTTTTAAATTTAATTTAAGCGCTTCAAGGTGAGATATATAAAATAGCGCAATGTAAGAAATTATAGCTGGTAAAAAAGCATGTTTGACAACTTCAAAATATGTAACACCGATAAAACTTGCCATCACAAAAGCTGCTGCTCCCATAACAGGAGGCATTATTTGACCATTAACTGATGAAGATACCTCAATTGCACCCGCTTTTTCTTTGGAAAAACCAGTCTTTTTCATAATTGGAATTGTAAAGGTTCCAGTTGTAACTGTATTAGCAATTGATGATCCAGAGATTAATCCTGTCATACCGGATCCAAGAATAGCTGCTTTGGCAGGACCACCTCGCATTTTTCCAACCATTGCAAAAGCCAAATCTAAAAAATATTTACCCCCTCCAGCAGTTTCTAAAAGTGCTCCAAAGAGTACAAAGAGAAATATGAAATCTACAGAAACACCTATCGGAATTCCGAAAATAGCTTCTTGATCAAACCATTGAAAACCAACTAACCTTTTTAATGATAATCCACCATGAGAAATTATGTCTGGTGCATATTGCCCAAAATAAGAAAATAACAAAAAACAAACTGCAATAACAACTAATGGCACACCTATTACTCTGCGTGTAGCCTCTAGAAGAATTAATATTCCAATTATTCCGAGTATTAACTCAATTGGAATAGTAAAATTATTGGAAAGATTTATTTTAAGTAATATTCCACCCCTATCTACTAATTGATCATAAAAAACATAAATATATAAACAACAAATTGCACCTGTTATTGCAATTAATATATCTATAAAATTTACTTTTTTACCCCTTGCATATGGAAATATTAAAAAAGCTAGTAAAAGTGCAAAGCCAAGATGAATTGCTCTTGCTGGTAAACCTTTAAACATTCCAAAATTTAACCAAAATGGAAATGGAGAAGCATACCAAAGCTGAAATAAAGACCAGGTTATTGCAATAATAGCAACTAACTTTAAATGAAAACCTGTTAGGTTTCTTGTTGGAGAAAGATCTTCTTTAATCTTATTTTCAATTTTTTTATCTATGTCTGCTGACATTCAGCTTAATATATAAAAAAAAAGGCCCAATAGATATATTGGGCCTAAATTTTTTATATAGATTTAATTACATTAAACCAGCTTCTTTATAATATTTAACAGCTCCAGGATGAAGTGGTGCTGATAAACCATCAGCTATCATATTTTTTTTCTCTAAAGGAGCGAAAGCTGGATGTTGTTTTCTAAAATCATCAAAATTTTCAAAAACAGCTTTTGTAACTTGATAAACTAAATCCTCAGAAACATCCATACTTGTTACTACAGTAGCTTTAACACCAAATGTAGTTACATCTTTTTTCTGTTTAGTATAAGTACCTTTTGGAATTGTTGCAGATGCATAATAATCAGCTCCACTAATAATTCCATCAATTACATCTCCTGTTAAATTGATTGGCATTGCTTTAGCCGCACATGTTGCCGCTTGTTCCATTGCCCCATTTGGAAAACCTACTGAATATCCAAACGCATCAATTTTACCATCGCATAGAGCTTTTACTTGCTCTGAAGATGTTAGCTCAGTAACTGATTTAAAGAAGCTGTTGTCAACTCCCATGGCTTTCATTAATTCTTCCATAGTTCCTCTTTGACCAGAACCTGGATTTCCAATGTTTACTACTTTTCCTTTGAGACCCATAAAATCTTTGACTTTTGCTTTTTTTCTAGCCCAGATTTGAAATGGCTCATTATGTACTGAGAAAACAGCTCTTAAATTTTTGAATTGTTTCCCTTCCCATTTGCTTGATCCATTGTAAGCATGATATTGCCAGTCAGATTGTGCTACACCAAATTGAAACTCGCCATCTTTTATTTGTCCGATGTTATAATTTGAGCCTCCAGTTGAAGGAGCGGTACATCTGTAAGCTTTATCTTTCATACCTTTTTTTCTACCATGTTCAGCACTAATTGCTGATTTGTGTAACATTTTACAAATAGCGTTTCCTGTCTGAAAATAAACTCCAGTTGGTCCTCCTGTGCCTATTGTAAAAAACTCTGCTGATTTTGCTATTGATCCGAATGTAAATATAGCAGCAAAAATAATCAGAGAGCTTGATATTGTTGATAATATTTTTTTCATATACCCTCTCTAAAGTTTTAAAATCGAATCTAACTATTTATTACTACGAGTGTCTAGTAAATTCAGTTAATATAAGTATTGTTAATTAAGGAATTTTTTAACTGATTATTATTTTTCAACCCAAGATTTCAATTTATTTACTCCTTCTACAACCTTAGGGGCGTACAATTTTATTAACTCATCATTAATTTTAGTTTTTTCATTAATATTTTTCATAAATATATCGCCGTCAAAATCTGTAAAACTTAGACGAACAATCATCCTTTTTTCATCAAATCCAAAGTCACTTCCTGGAAGTAAAGCAATATTTAAATTAGTTAAAATTTCATCACACATGATTGAAGAATTATTAAATTTCTTGTTCAAAAATTCAGGCATCAAATAAAAGCCACCCATGGGTTTGTTCATAATAATATTATTAGATTTTAAATTTCTATATACGTATTCTCCAACAGCTTTAAGAATTTTTTTTGATTTTAAGATATATTCATCATGTTTAGCATTAAAAGCAGATATTGCAGCAAACTGTATTGGTGAACTTACGGCGGAAAATGTTTCACTTGCTAAAACCTTCATAGATTTAAGTAATTCAATTTTTTTCTTTGGTATTATAAAGTACCCAAGTCTCCATCCTCCAGCGCCACACCATTTACTAAGTCCGTTACTTATTACGACATTATCAGGGCAGTGTTCGAAAATAGAAATATAATTTTCATCAAATGTTAATTCAGAATAAATTTCATCTGATAAAACTAAAATATTATACTTTTTTACTATTAAAGAAATTTCTTTTAAATTTTCGCATACTTGTCCTGATGGATTATTTGGCGAATTAAGAAATAAAAGATATTTTTTATCTGGTTTTTTCAAAATAATTTTTTCTATTTCTTGAGCTTTAGGAAACCAATTATTTTCAGCAGATGTTTGTATCCAATTATAGTTATTTTTAGCTATTATTGATTGTGGCTTATAAGATACCCAACTTGGAACTGGCAATAAAACTTCGCCTTCAAATGCTAAATGCATCAAGAACATAAGCTCCTTGGTACCAGGACCTATTATGACTTGATCTGAGTCAAAATTATAATTTTTCTTTTTTGTCTCATATTTTGCGATTGAACCTCTTAATTTATCTAATCCTTGGATAGGTAAATAACTTTTTCGATGTGCATTTTTTTTTAATTCTTCAACAATAGTAATTGGAACTGGAAATGGTGATTGTCCAAATCCAAACTTAATAATATTTTTTCCTTCAATTTCAATAAGTTTTGATTTTTCATTTATTTTTAGTGTTGCTGATAAACCTAAGTTTTTGATTGTATCTTTGATCATTACGATTTTAATTCAATAAGATTTTTATATTCATTTAAAGCAGATGGATTGGATAATGCTTCAATATTATTTATTTTGTTACCGTCTATTATATTTTTAACAGCTACCTCCACAATTTTACCATTCTTAGTTCTGGGAATATCATTTACCGCAATTATTTTAGCGGGTACATGTCTTGGAGAAGCCTCATATCTAATTGTTGTTTTTAATTTCGAAATTAATTTTTCATCTAATCTATTATTTTTTGATAATATTACAAAAAGTATTATTCTTACATCATTATCCCAAGATTGACCTACTACGATAGACTCTTTTACTTCTTTAAATTTTTCTACAACAGAATAAATTTCAGCTGTGCCAAGTCTAACACCGCCTGGGTTTAATGTTGCATCAGATCTTCCATAAATAATATAAGACCCATTATTCTTTCTCTCGGCATAATCTCCATGATGCCATATATTTTTAAATTTTGAAAAATAAGCTTTTTTATATTTAACTTTTCCAGGATCATTCCAAAATTTTAAAGGCATCGATGGAAAAGGGTTTCTGCATACTAATTCTCCTTTTTTGTTTAAAATTGATTTACCTTTTTCTGAAAATACTGCTGTATCCATGCCAAGACCATTGTTTTGAATTTCACCACTATTTACAGTTGAATAAATGTTTCCATTTACAAAACAGGAGACAATATCTGTTCCTCCAGAAATAGAAGCCAAATGAACATTTTTTTTTATATTTGTATAAACAAATTCAAAACCATCTTTAGAAAGCGGAGATCCTGTTGAACAAATCGTTTTTAAAGACTTGAGTTTTATTTTTTCTTTTACTTTTACATTCTGTTTAATAAGTTGATCAATATACTTTGCACTTATACCAAATAGAGTGACTTTCTCTTTATTTGCAATTTTTAACAATAAATCCGGAGATTTGTGCATAGGAAAGCCGTCGAATAACAATATTGATGCTTTAGATGCTAAGGCTGTAACAAGCCAATTCCACATCATCCATCCACAAGTTGTAAAGTAAAATACATTATCATTTGGTTTTATATTGCAATGTAATCTATGTTCTTTTAAGTGTTGTAATAAAACTCCGCCAGATCTATGGCAAATACATTTGGGTTTACCTGTTGTGCCACTTGAGTATAAAATTGCTAATTCGTGGTCAAAATCAAATTTTTTTAACTTAATTCTATTTATTTCAAGTTTTTTAATCTCTGTAAAATAATAAATTTTTATATTTTTAATTTTATTTAATTTTCTTAATTTTTTTCCAGGATAATTTAAAATTAATACCGATTTTATACTTTTTATTTTTTTTAATATTGCGGGTAATCTCTCAATAATATTTATTTCCTTTCCGTTATAATAATATTTATCGGTAATAATTATTAATTTAGGTTTAATTTGGGAAAAACGTTCGATAACACCGGGTACACCAAAATCAGGTGAGCACGAGCTCCAGATTGATCCTATAGCACTAGCACCTAAGAAGCACTCAACTGTTTCTATCTGATTTGGAGTATATGCAGCTATCCTATCCTTTTCAGAAATATTTATTTTTTTGTAAAATGTAATTATTTTTTTTATATCAATATTAAGTTCTTTCCAAGACTTTTGCTCTCTGTAACCATTTTCACTAACAAATGTGATGGCTTTTTGATTTGAATTTTTAGCTAAAAGATTTTCTGCAAAATTTAATTTTGAATTAACGAAAAACTTACTATTAATAAGATCCTTTGTTAATTTGAATTTATCAGTTTTTTTACCTATAACCTCAAAATATTCCCAGATTGAATTCCAAAAATCTTTTGGATTTTTTACACTCCACTTCAACAGTTTTTTATAATTTCTTGAAAAACTATATTTATAATATTTTGAAATAAATTTCTCATAAGCAAATAAATTTGAATTTTTTATAAGTTCTTTAGACGGTTCCCAAAGTTTTTTTGGCATTAAATATTTATATTTATATTGTAAAATTTATGCTAACCTTAGATGATATAAATTGAAAATGAGAACTTTTTCCTATCTGATTCGGACTAGTTTTAGTCTATTTTTGTTCTTTTTGAGTAACAAAATATAGTAGGCTTAAAAAAGATCATACTAAAAGTAGATATGTCAAAAAATAAGATCACAGCAGTTCTTGGGCCTACAAATACTGGTAAAACTTTTTTTGCAATAGAAACAATGCTTTCATTTGACTCAGGAATGATAGGATTTCCTCTAAGACTTTTAGCAAGAGAAGTATATGACAAAATTTTACAAAAGGTAGATCCATCAAAAGTTGCTCTTATTACTGGTGAAGAAAAAATAATACCAATTAATGCAAAATATTTTTTGTGTACTGTAGAGTCGATGCCTGTAGATAAGGTTTTAGATTTTGTAGGTATAGATGAAATTCAAATGTGTTCAGATCACGAGCGAGGTCATATTTTTACAGATAGATTGTTAAATCTAAGAGGTGAGAAATTAACAATGCTAATGGGTTCCAATACTATAAAAAATATTATTCAAAAACTTGATGATGATATTGAGTTTATAAATAAACAGAGATTATCAAAACTTTCATTTGGGGGACATAAAAAAATTTCTAGAATTAATAGAAAAAGTGCAGTTATAGCTTTTTCAACAGAAGAAGTTTATGCAATTGCGGAACTTATAAGAAGACAGAAAGGTGGTGCAGCAATTGTAATGGGATCACTAAGTCCTAAAACTAGAAATTCTCAAGTAAATTTATATCAATCTGGAGATGTTGATTATCTTGTGGCTACAGATGCGATTGGAATGGGAATAAATATGGACTTAGATAATGTTTACTTTTCAAACTTAAAAAAATTCGATGGAAAAAAAATAAGACGCTTAAAAATCTCTGAAATTGGACAAATTTCAGGAAGAGCTGGTCGATATTTAAATGATGGCAGTTTTGGTATTACAGGCGATTGTGACGAAATTAATCCAGAGGAAATTGAATTTTTAGAAAATCATAATTTTCCAGAAATACAGAATATATTTTGGAGAAATTCTAATTTAAACTTTAATAACAAAGAAACTTTACTAAAATCATTAGAAGAAAGACCAGGTAAAGACTGGTTAAGAAGAGTTGGGGAATGCGAAGACGAAAAAGTTTTAAAATATTTTTTAAAAGAAAATAATATTAATGTAATCAACAATTCAGAAGTATTAAAAATTCTTTGGGAATGCTGTCAAATTCCTGATTTTGTGAAAAAGACTTATGGTCACCATCTAGAAGTTGTAAATAAAGTGTTCAATTTTTTGACAGGTAATGAAAAAAAAATACCAAACTATTATATGAAAAAACAGCTTTCTATGCTTGATAAACTTGATGGAAATGTAGATTCGATTTCAAACAGGATATCTAATGTTAGAACTTGGTCATACGTTTCAAATAAGTCTAATTGGGTTGAAAATCAGGATTACTGGATCGAAAGAACTAAAAACTTAGAAGACAAATTATCTGATAGACTTCATGATGAATTAACAAAAACGTTTATTGACAAAAGAGCAAGTGTTTTGGCAAAAGGTTTAAAACAAGATATTGAATTAAAAACTGAAATTCTTGAAAAAGAAAAAGTATTAATTAATGGACAATACATAGGAATTTTAAAAGGATTAAAACTGCAATTAGATCTAAAAATTGACGCTTTAGATGCGGATATTAAATCTTTAAAAAAGGCTGCAAGACAAAATGTGAGTCCAGAAATAATAAGTAGAATAAAACAAATTATTGATACAGGTCTTATAGAGTTAAGGAATAATTTTAAAATATATTGGAACAAAGATCCTATAGCAAAACTGACTGCTGGCTCAGATTACCTCAATCCAAAAATAGACTTAATTATTGATGAAATGATTGAAAATGATGAGAGAAATAAATTAAATGAATATTTGCGTGAATGGATAGTTAAAAAAATTAATACTGAACTTAGTAGTCTTATTGAATTAAAAAATATAAAAGAACAAAATCCACAACTTAGAGCTTTGGCTTATAGGCTTTATGAAAATAATGGAGTTATAAAAAGATCAAATATCTCTGATTACTTAAATAAAATAAATCAAGACGATAGAAAAAAATTAAGAAGACTCGGTGTTAAATTTGGTAGATACCATATTTTTTTATTTAAATTATTTAAACCAAATTCAGTCTCATTAAGAATATTATTATGGAAAATTTATAATAATAAATTTTTGAGTTTATCACCTCCAACTTTTGGATTAAATTTTTTAAATAACATGAAGACAGCCAACAAAGATTTTATGTTGCTTTGTGGTTTTGAGAAATTTGATGATATTTATGTGAGAATAGATATACTTGAGAGGTTATTCATATTGATATTTAATTCTGAAAAAGACGACAAAAAAGAGGTAAAAGTTAAACCTGAAATGTTGAACTTGCTTGGATGTTCTCGAGAAAATTTTAATAAACTTTTAAAAAAAATGGATTATAAAATTTATGAGAAGGGAAAAGAAATCTTCATAAAATACGTCCCACCAAAAAAGAAAGTTTTTAAAAAATACGACAAAAAGAACAATTTAAATAATCCATTTAATGTATTAAATCAATTAAACTTAAAATAATGTTTAGCTTGTTTAAAAAAGATATCGAAAATAAAAATGATGATAATCATTTATCTCTTATCAGTATTGCAGCCTTATTAATTCATTCTGCAAAAATAGATGAAAACTTTACTGAAAAGGAAAAAAATATTATTAGAAATGCATTGATTGAAATGGGTGCTGCCCAAAATAATTTAGATAAAATATTAGAAGATGCAGAGTTAAAAGAGAAAGATTCAAACCAAATTTTAGAATTCACTAAGGAAGTAAAAAATAAGAGTATTGAAGAAAAAAAGATAGTTATTGAGGCTTTATGGAATATTATCTATTCAGATGAAAATGCAGACATGTATGAAACTAATTTGATGAGAAGATTGGCAGGATTATTATATTTAGATCCAAAAATAGTTGGAGATATAAAAGAAAAAATTAAATCAAACCAATGACATATTTGGTCAATGATAAATGCATAAAATGTAAACACACAACTTGTGTTGATGTTTGTCCTGTTGACTGTTTTTATGAAGGCAAAAATATGCTTGTAATTAAACCAGATGAGTGTATAGATTGTGGCGTTTGTGAACCTGAGTGTCCTATCGATGCTATAGTTTCAGATACTGAGCCTGGTAATGAAAAGTGGTTGGAATTAAACAAAAAATATTCTGAAATATGGCCAAATATTTCCGAAGCAAAAGAACCATTGCCAGATCACGAGAAATTTAAAAATGAAGAAAATAAACTTGATAAATACTTTAAAGAAAACATTTAAATCTAAGAAAGACACTAATAAAAAAAAACCGTTAAACGAAAAAAAACAAAATCTGTTAATAAATCTAAAAATAGTAAATTAGCAGAAAAAGTTAAAAAAATAAAAGTTGTAGCTAAAGTAAAAAAATCAAAGATTAAAAAAAATGTAGTTAAATCTATTACTGGAAAAATTGAGAAAAAAGATAATTCTGAAACAGGCTCAAATCTTTTGCGTATCCCTAAAAACAATGAGCAAAAGCCAGAAATTAAAAAAGTAAAAAAACAAGACACTGAAAAAAAAGAATATAAGATAAAGGATTATGTCGTTTATCCTAAACATGGCGTTGGTCAAATTACTGAGTTTAAAAAAATGAATATTGGTGGTATCGATATTGAAGCTTATGTGCTCAAATTCGAGAAAGACAAAGCTAATGGAATGGTTCCAGTAAATAAGCAATCACACCTAAGACCATTAGCAACAATCAATCAAGTTAATAAATGTATAAGTATCCTAAAAAGTAAACCAAAAATTAAAAGAAGTATGTGGAGCAGAAGAGCACAAGAGTATGAAGCAAAAATTTCATCTGGTAAGATTTATGAACTCGCAGAAGTAGTTAGAGATCTAAATAAAGGAGATGACCTTATGGTCGATCAATCATACAGTGAAAGACAACTTTTTGAAAAAGCTTATGATAGAATACTTACAGAATTTCAAATTATCTTAAACATGAGCCTAGAAGACACACAAAAAAAACTTGATAAAGCATTAAAAAGAAATCTTGAAAAACAAGTTCAAATGATTGAAAATAAAACCTCCGAAGAAGGGGTGACTGAAGAAATAGCTGAGTAAAAAAAAACGCTCCTCACGCAAGCGCCATGAGAAGCGTTATTTAATAAAAAGAATACTAAACTATTTTCTTCTTTTCTTTTTAGCTTTTTTCTTAGCTTTTTTCTTAGTTTTCTTTTTAGCAGCTTTTTTTCTTCTTTTAGCCATCTTTAGCTCCCTTTTTTAATTACGAATCTTTTTGATTCGTTTAATTTCCTTTTTGTAATTTTTTTGAATAGTTATGTCAATTACATAATTTTTTGTGTTTTTATTTTTTTTTTAAAAAAATAAAAAAAATTAATAATTAAAAAAAGTTAAGTAAAATAGGGAAAATTAAACAAATTTTTTCAATTAATTATAAAGACTTTCAAAATTATTTTTATATTTATTTATAATTTTGTATCTTTTTAATTTTAATGTTGGTGTTAACATACCATTTTCAATTGAAAATTTTTCTTTTATTAAAAAAAAATTTTTAATATTTTCTATTTTTGAAAGATTATTATTTAAATTGTTTATTGCATTATTAATTTCTTGATTTGTAATATTAATAAATTCATCATTTAAAACTAATAACGCCACCAAATAAGGTTTGTTATCCCCATATACTACAGCTTGATCAATAAATTCTAAATTAACTAATTCATTTTCTATTTTTAGTGGAGAAATATTATCCCCTCCAGGAGTAATGAGAATATCTTTTTTTCTGTCAGTTATTTTTAAAAAATTATTTTTTAATTCTCCAATATCTCCTGTGTGAAGCCAACCATCTTTTAAGACTTTATCGGTCTCTTCTTTGTTATTCCAATAACCCAACATTACATTTTCGCCTTTTACTAAAATTTCACCATCCTCAGCTATTTTAACTGAATTTCCCTTAAATGGGGATCCAACAGTATCTATTCTAATATCATCTATTGAATTACAGCTTACTACTGGAGAAGTTTCAGTTAGGCCGTAACCTTGCAGAGTTGGTAAACCAATAGCATTAAGAAAATATCCAACTTCTTTATCTAAAGCACCACCTCCAGAAACGAATGTTTTAAGGGATCCTCCAAATTGTGATTTTATTTTTTTTCTTACCAATTTCTCTAAGATATTATCTTGTATTTTTTCAAAAATAGTTAAATTTTCTTTTTTTATTTTTTTTAGACCTAATTCTAACATTTTAAATATTAAGTATTTTTTCAATCCTGTAGCTTTTTTAAAGCTTGCATTAATTTTTTGATAAAGATTTTGATAAAATCTTGGTACAGCCGTCATAATTTCTGGAGAACAATCACCCATATTTTTAACTAATTTATCGATACTCTCTGCATAAAAAATTCTAGCTGCAACAGTAATTTGTACAAATTGAACTGTGTGCTCGTAAGAATGTGAAAGTGGAAGCCATGTAAGAAACCTTGGCTGTTCTTTAGATAATAATGGTTTTAGAATATCTATCGCACCCTCACAGTTATTTAATATACCACCATGACTTAAAATCACTCCTTTAGGATTTCCTTGTGTACCTGAAGTATAAATTATGCAGGATGGATCTTTTCTTGAGGCTAGAGATTTATGAATTGTTAAATTTTTTTTTATATTATTTTGTTTTAAATCCTCAAGATTAACATATTCAATTTCTTCATTAGGTAATTTTTCAAAAGAAAATATTTTTTTTATAAATTTTTTATCCTTAATAATATTTTTCAATTTATTAAATTGTTCAATATTTGAAAAAAAAATTATACTTGGAGTGCAATCATTAAGAATATAATTGTAGTCATTTTCTGCATATGTTGTGTATGCTGGAACAGTTATCCCGTCTGATAACATAATGGATAAATCTGTTATAAACCATTCAGGTCTATTTTCAGATAGTAACAAACATCTATCACCTTTTGATATTACTTTTCTTAATTCATTAGATACTAAATTAATAAAATCATATGTTTCTTGCCATGAATAATTTTTTTTTTTATCGCCTAAAGTTGATAATAAAATTTTGTCTTTATTATTTTGTTTATTAAATTGATCAAAAAATAATTCTGTTAAATTATTAATTTGTTTTAAGTTCATATATTTTTTGGTGGGCAAAGAGAGAGTCGAACTCTCACAGTATTGCTACTATTGGATTTTGAGTCCAACGCGTCTACCAATTCCGCCATTCGCCCATTTATTTTTAGTTTCATAGAATATAAATAATAGTATTAAAACACTATTTGTATTAAAAGAAAATATGTTTAAGGAACTATTTAATAGAACAATTAAACTTGCAGGGCATAAAAATTCTAAAAAAATTTTAGGATTTATATCTTTTATTGAGAGTTTCATATTTCCTATTCCACCAGATGTTCTGATTATTCCAATTACTATTGCTGACAGACAAAGATGGATTAAGATAGCAATCATTGCTACTACAGGATCAGTTTTAGGGGCATGTTTGGGATATTTCATAGGATATGTTTTTTTCAACGAAATTGGCATAAAGATTTTTGAGCTTTACGGCGTAGATAATACATCATTTTTAAAAGATAAAATTTCATCTGATGGGGGAGTTTTTGCATGGGCAACGTTGCTGGCTATAGCGGGTTTTACACCTATCCCATTTAAATTACTCACAATAACTAGTGGGTTTGTTCAATTTAATATTATCTATTTTATAATTGTCTCCTTACTAACAAGAGGATCTAGATTTTTTATTATAGCTTTCTTGGTTGGAAATTTTGGTCCAACTGTGAAAACAATAATTGAAAAAAAGTTGCTTAAAGTTTCAATTATAATCTCAATTGTATTAATAGTTTTTGCTTTTTTAATTTATAAATTTTTACAAAACTTTATGAACTAAAATGAATTTTATTTTAAAAAGAAAAAATATTTATTTATTAATTTTTATATACTCAATTATTGCTATATTATCTGCGATCTATATTGAAAAAGTTCTTGGGTATTTACCGTGTAAATTATGTGTTTATCAAAGAATTCCTTTACTAGTAGCAATCTTCATTTGTTTTTTGGGATATAACTATATTAAATCTGATAGAATATTAATTGCTTTAATCATTACATTCACATTGAGCACTGCTCTTGCAGGATATCATTTTGGCATAGAAAATGGCGTTTTTGATGAATACGTTGGTTGTACAAACACAAATATAGATATCACAAATAAAGAAAAAATAATCGAAAGTCTTGGAATGGTTAAAAATTGTAAAGATGTAGAGTTTACTATTTTAGGTATATCTTTATCAGGATTGAATTTTTTAACATCTTTACTAATTGTATTATTTTCGCTAAGAAACCTTGTTTATGAAAAAGACTAACAAGAAAAAATTAGAAGAATTTATTAGAGTTGATCACGCAGGTGAAAGAGGTGCAATAAAAATATATGAAGGTCAACTTTTAGCACTGAAAACATTTAAAAAGGATCCTGAACTATTAAGATTAGTAGAAGAAATGAGAGAGCATGAGCAAGAACATAGTAATTTTTTTGAAAATGAAATCAGAGAAAGAAATATAAAACCAACTAAATTTTTACCACTATGGGATTTACTAGGAGTAGGTTTAGGTTTTGGCTCAACAATATTAGGAAAAAAGGCAGCAATGCTATGCACAGCCTCTGTTGAAGAAGTAATTGATAAACATTACCAAAGTCAAATAGATCAATTACAAGATGACGAGAAAAAACTTAGAGAAAAAATTAAAAAATTTAGGGCTGATGAATTGGAACACAAAGATATTGCATATGAGCACGGAGCAACAAAAAAAGGATTGTATTCAGTGATGGATAAAATTATTAAAACTGGCTCAAAAATTGCTATAAATATCTCTGAAAAAATTTAACTAGGATCTAATTCCACATCCCAATATAAATAATCCATCCAACTGCTATGTAAAAAATTAGGAGGAAAATTCTTGCCATTTCTATGAAGATCTTCTGTTGTTGGTTGAAAAGGCCATTGATTTAACTTCATTCCAGAATTTTTAAGCAATCTTCCACCTTTTTTTACATTACATGCTGAGCAAGCAGTAACAACGTTTTCCCAATCAGTTTTCCCACCTTTTGATCTTGGAAGAAGATGGTCAAAAGTAAGTTCATCATTACTTCCACAATATTGACAACTAAACTTATCTCGTAGAAAAACATTAAATCTTGTGAAATTTGGATTTGAACGAGGCTTTATAAAAGATTTTAATGCAATAACACTCGGTAACTGCATAGAGAATGATGGGCTTCTTATCATTCTATCATAATGACTTACAATTGAGACTCTATCTAAAAATACAGATTTAATAGCGTCTTGCCATGACCATAATGATAAAGGATAATAACTTAATGGTCTATAATCTGCGTTAAGAACTAGAGCTGGACATTTTTCGAGTGAAAGATTTTCATTAATCATTAGAGTCATAATTATTTATTATATTATATATTATTATTAATCAATGTAACAAAAAAGTTAATTCTCTTTAATATCAAAATTATCTTTGATAAATTTTAATGCATTACTTGAAGCTTCAACTGGTATATGATGGTCGCAGTCTTTGATCATTAAAGTTTCTATATTAATGTTATTGCGTTTAAAAAAATCTTTTGCTTCCAATAAATTGAAGGGTGGAACTATTTCATCTTTTTCACCATGAATTAATAAAGTTTTTGTTTTAGAAATTAATCTTAAACTAAGATCCTCTTTATCTATAATCTTTCCAGAAAATCCAACAATACAATTGAAGGGATCTTTAGAAGTTAAGCCCAAGTTTATTGACATCATGCAACCCTGACTAAATCCAGATAAACATATCTTTGAATTTTCTAAATTATATTCTGCTTTAATTTCTTCAATGTATTTTCTTAATTTATTTTCAGCTTTTTTTACTTCATTTAAAATATAATTTTTATCATTTGTTTCTAAATCAAACCATTGATAACCAATAGGATTAATTTTACATGTTTCATGTCCATTCGGACATAAGAATACTGTATTGGTTAAAAACCTTTTCCAATTCAGAGTTAACATGCTTATATCTTTTCCATCTCCGCCATATCCATGAAGTAAAATTACTGCATTTTTGATGTCAGACCCATTATCAGGTTTTATAATTGTTGATTCAAGGCAAAATGTCATAGATAAGTAATTATGTTTTTTTATTTTAAAAAGAAACTAAAATCAAAGTATGATTTCTGAAATATTTGTTAAAATTGCAGCGATTGTTTTGCTTGCAGCTGTAGCTGTAGTCTTAATTCTTGGAATCAGAACTCTTTTTAAAGGAGACGGAGATAAAAAAACATCTAACAAATTAATGCAGCTCAGAGTTTTACTACAATTTGTTGCTATAATTGTGCTTGTAGCATTAGCTTACTTTTATAAGAATTAATTTAGTTCATTTAACCAATTTAAAAATTCATCACTGTTAAAATCTATTGAACCAACAATTCTTGCAAACTCATAACCATCCTTATCAATAAATAGTGTTGTGGGTAGCCCTCTTAATTTTAAATTTTTTGCAATTTCAGCACCATCACCAACGAAAATTGGTAATTCTTCTATGAGCAAGTCATCAAAAAACTTCTTAGATGTACTAATATTTTCTCCACCTATATTTATTGGTATAATTTTTATTTTTGTTTCGTCATTACTTATTTGCAGATTGTTTAAAGATGGCATTTCTTCTCTACATGGAGCACACCATGTTGCCCAAAAATTCAAAATAATTAATTTAGATTTAAAATCTTTCAAATTAACTTTATTTCCAGCCTGATTTAAAAAGTCAAAAAACTTAATTTTTTGTTTTTCCTCATAAATTATTAGATTTTTTATATTAGGCACCTCTATTGAATATGAAGAACTAAATGATATGAAGTAAATAAATATTATTTTAATGGATATAAATATAAATTTCATAGCTTTGTAATTGAATAACATGAGTAAAAATAAAAACAATAAACCAATTTGGGGTACAAGAATTAAGAAAAATGCCTCAACTTTATTCAAAAAAGTTGGTGGTTCATTACCAGTAGATAAAAGACTATTTAAAGAAGATATCGAAGGATCAATTGCTCATGTCGAAATGCTTCATAAACAGAAAATTATTAATTTCAGGATAAAAAATAAAGTAATTTGGGGATTAAAAAGAATTAAAAATGAAATTGTAAAAAAGAAATTCGATTTTAATTATGATCTAGAGGATATTCATATGAATATTGAGAACAGATTATTTGAACTTATTGGTGATGATGCTGGGTATGTTCATACTGCGAGATCCAGAAATGATCAGGTAATAACTGACCTTAAATTATGGTTAAAAGAAGCAACAAAAAAAATAATAATTTTATTAGATAATACAAATTCAAATATTCTCAATCTTGCGCAAAGAAATGTCAGAACAATTATGCCAGGATTTACACATTTAAAAAATGCACAACCATTATCTTTAGCACATTATCTACTAGCATATGTTGAAATGTTTAAGAGAGATAAGAAAAAATTTAAGAATAATTTAGAGTTTTTAGATGAAAATCCTTTAGGTGTTGGAGCTTTATCTGGTACTTCTTTTAAAATTGATAGAAATTACACCACAAAAAAACTTAAATTTAAAAAGCCGACAAACAATTCTGTGGATACTGTATCTGATAGAGATTTTGTTTTAGATTTTTTATATTCTTCTCTAGCTTGTTCTTTACACATATCTAGAATTGCTGAGGAGCTTATTATTTGGAATTCTGATGCATTCAATATGATAACTTTAAATGATAAATTAGTAACAGGTTCTTCGATAATGCCACAAAAAAAAAATCCTGATCCATTAGAATATTTGAGAGGTAAAACTGGATTATTTATAGGAAATGTCAATTCTATGATTTCAATATTAAAAGGGTTGCCTTTATCATATTTTAAAGATTTACAGGATGATAAAGAAATCGTTTTTAAAACAAACGATCAATTAAAAATATCACTATCATTGTTGAACGATGTAATAAAAAATTTGATAATAAATAAAAAAAGTATGCTATCCCTTGCGGGAAAAGGATTTACTACAGCTACAGATTTATCTGATTATATCGTAAGAGAGCTCGGATACCCATTTAGAAAAGCATACATACAAACAGCAAAAATAATTAATTTAGCGGAAAAGAATAATAAAAAACTGCACGAACTAGAATTAAAAGAAATAAATCAAATTGAACCAAAACTAACATCAAATGTTTATAAAATACTAGATCTAGAAAATTCGATTAATTCAAAAAAATCTTATGGCGGAACTTCTTTTGAGAATGTCAAGAAAATGATAAGAAAAGCAAAAAATGAGTAAAAAAATTTTAATTATTATACTTTGTTTATATTTTGTAGCTGCTTGTGGACGTAAAGGTGATCCAGAATATAAATCTGAATTAAATAAGAATATTCAAAAAGTATTATGAAATATATAGGCAATAAATTATTTATAGAAGGAAAAAACATTAAGAGTCTAGCAAAAAAATTTAATACGCCTCTATACTGCTACTCATATAAAAATTTAAGAGAGAATATAGAAAATTTTAAAAAAGCTTTTAAGGAAATTAGACCTTTAATTTGTTTTTCTGTAAAATCTAATTCTAATATTTCATTATTAAAAGAAATAAAAAAACTCGGCCTTGGAGCAGATGTAGTTTCAAAGGGTGAATTATATGCATCACTTAAAGCTGGTATTAATAAAAACAAGATAGTTTTCTCTGGAGTTGGTAAAACGAAAGATGAAATTGAGTATGCAATTAAACAAAAAATATTATTAATAAATTCTGAGTCTTTGAGTGAAGTTTTGGCAATTGAAAAGATTGCAAAAAAATTAAATAAAGTTGTTAATATAGGGCTAAGATTAAATCCAGATACCGATGCTGAGACACTAAAACAAATTTCTACTGGCAAAAGTGAAAATAAATTTGGTGTAGATAAAAAGACGTTTGTAAAAATTATAAATTTGGTGAAAGAATCAAAATTTATAAACATCAAATGTTTAAGTGTTCATATTGGTAGTCAAATCTTGAATCATAAACCCTATGAAAAAATGCTGGATGTGCTTGATAAACTTTTGAGAAATTTAGATTATAAATTTGAATTTATTGACTTAGGTGGTGGGATGGGAATTAATTATGACAATAAAACAAAAAAACTAAATTATTTAAAATATAAAAAATCAATAATTAAATTTAAAAGTAGATATAGTTGTAAAATAATTTTTGAACCTGGAAGATCTATAATTGGAAATGTTGGTATACTTGCAACTAAAGTAATTTATTTAAAACATAATAAGACAAAAACATTTGTGATATTAGATGCAGCAATGAATGATTTGATAAGACCAGCTTTGTATAATGCAAAACATAGAATAATACCATCCCTTAGAAATAAGTCGCGATCAAAAAAAATATTTGAATTTGTTGGACCGGTATGCGAAACAACTGATAAATTTTTAACTGAAACTAAATTTCAAAATGTAAAGGAAAATGATATTATGGTTATTTGCGATACAGGCGCATATGGCTATTCATTATCTTCTAACTATAATCTTAGATTAAGGCCCGCTGAAATTTTGATTAAAGGAAATAAAGTAAAAATTATAAGAAAAAGACAAAAAATAGTAGATATAGTCTAAATTTAAATTTGTAATGAGAAATATCCTATTCAAAAGTGTATTTTTTTCTGGATTAATATCCATATGCATTATTTTTCTTCCATCATTATTACTACCAAAGAAAATAACTCTTCTTGGAGGAAAGCTTTTTGGTTACTGGTCCTCATACTGTTTAAAAATTTTTTACTCAACAAGTATTGTAATTAAGGGTCAAGAAAACATAATTAATAATGAGAAATACTTTATTGCTTGTTCTCATCAATCAATGTTTGAAACTTTTTTTTTGCAGACAATATTTGATTCACCAATTTTTATTCTTAAAAAAGAACTATTAAATATTCCTATATTTGGTTGGTATTTGAGAAAGATGGATTCTATTTCTGTAAATAGAAATAAAGTTTCTAAAGAAAACCTTAATTTTACAAAAAAAATTAAAGAAGTTATGGAGAAAACAAAAAGACCTGTAATAATTTTTCCCCAAGCTACCAGAGTTCTACCAGATGAAATTATTCCATTTAAAAAGGGAGTTGGAAGAATTTACAGAGAATTAAACGTAAAATGTCAACCTGTCGCTATAGACTCTGGAAGAGTATGGCCAAAATCTGGAAAGATGATGCCTAACAAAACGATCACTGTGTCTATTTTAAAACCAATTAAAACCGGCATAGAGGAAACAGAATTTGTAAATTTATTACAAAAAGAAATCTATTCTGAGCTTGGTCTTGCTAACTAACCTTTCATAGGCATTACAACATAAATACTATCAAAGTCTGCAGGATCTTTTATTAACGCAGGAGATCCGGTATCTTTCAAATATATTTCAATATTATCACCATTTAACTGGGATGCCACATCAAGCAAATATCTAGAATTAAAACTTATATCTAAATCTGTCTCAAATTTTACAGAAAGGCTTTCTTTACCATCACCACTGTTAGTGTTATTGACAGATAAATCTAAATTATCTTTAGTCAAATTAAATTTCACACCGTCTTTTTTATCTAGAGAAACTGATGCGACTCTATCAACGGAATTTAGAAAAGATTTTAGATCTATTTCAAGTTTTTTTTGATTCTCTCTAGGGATAACTTGAATATAATTAGGAAATTTTCCATCGATTAACTTTGATATCAAAATACTATTGTTAAGTTCAAATTTAATTTTTGACTTAATATTTGAGACTTTAACCTCACCATCATAATCTTCTAAAAGGGAACATAATTGAAATATAGTTTTTTTTGGAAGTATTATCGGTTCAAATTCAATTTTATTTTTTAGCCTTACTTTTGAAATAGACATTCTATGGCTATCCGTTGCGACTGCGGTTAAAAAATTCTTATCATCTGTTTGGGTTTGATGGAAAAAAATACCACTAAGATAATGTCTTGTTTCATCATTCGAAATTGAGAATTTACATTTGTTTAATAGTTTTAGTAAATCTTTTGAATTTATAGTAAATTCATTTTCATTAAAATTTTCGTCAGTAATTGGAAATTCAGATGCATTAATTGAATTTAAATTGAATAGAGATTTATTTGACTCTAATTGTAATTTACTCTCACCGGTATTTTCAAAATTTATCTGACTACCAGAGGGTATTTTTCTTGTAATATCAAACATAATTGATGAAGAAGTGGTAGTTTTTCCCTCTTCAAAAATTTTAATATTTGAAATTTCATCTACAAAAATTAAATCTAAATCTGTTGCTGTAATTTTTAACTTTGAATTAGATGCCTCTATCAAAATATTTGAAAGAATAGGTAGGGTGCTTCTTTTTTCTATTACACCCTGACAGTAACCTAAAGATTTTTGCAAATCTTGTTGATTAACACTAAATTTCATTTTCTTGTTTGTATAATATTTTATTCTTCAGGCTATCAATGCTTAAATTTAATTCATTATCGTTTTTTCTTAATTTTTCTATTGTTTTAACCGAATGAATAACAGTTGTGTGGTCTCTATTTGCAAATGATCGACCTATTTCTGGTAAAGATTTAGATGTCAGAATTTTTGCCAAATAAATAGCAGTTTGTCTGGGTCTTACAAGATATCTTGACCTTCTTGGAGAAAGCATTTCATTCTTACTTATTTTAAAATATTTACACACTATTGTTTGAATATTGTCTATATCGACTTTATTTTCAGTTAAATTTAAGAGGTCTTTTAATATTACTTTTACCTCTGACATTGAAGGTGTTTTTCCATAAATTCTTGAGAACGATACTACTCTATTAAACGCACCCACAAGCTCCCTGATACTAGTATTAACTTCAGTACTAATAAATTTTATGATCTCGTCACTGATTTTAATATTATTTGGATCGTGAATTCCAAGATCTTCATTTTTAGATTTTATTATATTGTATCTTAATTCAAAATCAGCATTTTGGATATCAACTACTAGTCCTCCTGAAAATCTAGATTTAATTCTTTCTTGTATTCTAGTTAATTTGTTTGGTGGTCTATCTGCTGATACAATAATTTGAGATCCTTTCTCTAACAAAACATTAAATGTGTGGAAAAACTCTTCTTGCATAGCTTCTTTTCCATTCATAAATTGAATATCATCAATCAAAAATATGTCAGTATTTCTAAAATACTCCTTAAACTTTACCATATCATTGGATTTTATCGATTTTACAAATTGATACATAAATCTCTCAGCTGAAATAAACATTACTTTATTTTTTTCTTTTAAACTTAGACCAATTGCATTTAACAAATGTGTCTTACCCATTCCAACTCCACCATAAATATATAGAGGATTATAATGAGCTATTTGTTCTGAGACTTTTTTTGCAGCTTCAAAAGCGAGTTTATTACTTTTCCCTAGCAAGAAATTCTCAAAATTTTTATTTGGATCAATTCGATTATATTGAAGATATGAATCTTTAATAAATGAAACCTTTTCTTTATCAGATGAATTATCTTGTTTTATTTCATCACTATTTTTGTTCTTCGAATTCTCGTTAATCACAAATTCTATTCTGGAAATATCTTTTTTATATAATTTAATTATTTGTAATATTTGATCTAAATATCTCGAAGTTATCCAATCTCTAATAAATCTTGTCGAAACGGATAATAAAACATAATTGTTAAACTCATCAACTAAATCAATTTTTTTTAACCAGCTATCATAAATCTCAGAACCAAATTTATTTTTCAATTCATTTTGTAATAATTTCCAATCAATCTTATTAATATTGTCTGATTTAATATTAGTGAGATTATTTTTCATGAGAGTCTGTTAAACTCCTATTCATAATTCAATGCAATAAATTTATTTTTATTCTCAAAAAAAAATAAAATTTACAATTGTATAAATTAATAATTGAATCTCTTTTGAGGAAGTTTAATTTAGTAATCTTAAATTTACTTTTTTTATTTTTTTTTATCTTAAAGCAAAAAGATTACAAAAATTCCTTTTTTAATTGAAAAAATAATCTCTAGAGTTGTAATTTCTTTAAGTAAACTAAAAGTTGTTACAAGGAATTTATTTTTTTTGTTATTCTAGAAATATTTCTTGACGCATTTTGCTTTTTTATCAGGCCTGTTTTAGCTATTTTCATCAATTCAGAGTTTAATTTTGGCAAAAAAGCTAAGGCTTCTTTTTTGTCCTTTTTATCAAGAATTAAATTCATTTTTTTTATTGCAGATCTAAACCTGCTCTTTCTAGACTTATTTACAGTTGTTTGACGCGATATACGTCTAATTCGTTTAATAGCTGATTTAGTGTTTGCCATAAGCGCGATTGTATATAACGAGAAATTTATACGGTCAATAGAATAATTTTTTATTTTTGACAAATATTACAAAAAAAAGTTGATCTATTAGTGATAAATTTTTTTTTTATTGTTCCTTTACATCCTGGAGAAAAACAACTCTTATTCTCTCTATTGTATACTTTAAAGTTATCTTGAAAAGATCCATTTTTACCAACTGTATTTTTAAAATCTCTAATACTAGAACCTCCTTTTTTTATTGCTAAATTTAAAATTTTTCTTGAATATTTTATAATATTAATACAATCGTTTACACTTAAAGATTTTGCTTTTTTTTTCGGATTTATTTTACAATTGAATAAAATTTCACTAGCATAAATATTTCCCAAACCCGAAACAAACTTTTGATCTAAGAGGAAATTTTTTATATTCTTTTCCTTATTATAAAAATATTTTTTTATGTAATTAAGATTAAATTTCGAAGAAAAAGGTTCAGGACCATAATTATTTACAAAATTTTCTAAACTATTCTTATTATCTAATAATTTGAAATAACCAAATCTTCTAGGATCATTATATATAATTTTTATGTTATCAAATTCCAAAAACACATGGTTATGTTTTTTTGGCAAATAAGGACTGTGGTAAAAACTTGCATTAGTTTTTTGATTTAAAATATTTTTTCTTAAAAGATGTATAGTGCCAGACATTCCAAGATGAATTAAACAATATTTTTCATCATTTAAAACCAGTATAATGTATTTTGAAAACCTCTTAACTTTTTTTATTAATTTTGATTGAAGTCTTGTTTCAAAACCTTTTTTTATTTTAAACCTTAAATTCCTATTCTTAATACTTACTTTTTTTATTTTTTTTCCTGTTATTGTTCTACTTAGTGACTCTTTAACAACTTCTACTTCTGGCAATTCTGGCATTTATTATTATATTAATTAATATTATTTAATTTATGCAACAATATCTTCAAAATAAAAAAGGTCTAGTCCAAGGTGTGTTTGATAAAGTTTATGATAAATACGATATCATGAATGATTTAATGTCACTTGGAGTTCATAGAATCTGGAAAAGAAATTTAATAAATTGGATGAACCCAGGAAAAAATAAAATTCTAGTAGATGTTGCATGTGGGACGGGTGATATAGCAAAACTTTATATCGATAATAGTTCAAATAAAAATACAGAAATATATTGTATTGATCCCAATGAAGGAATGATGAAAAAGGGAAAAAATAGACTTTCAAATTACAAAAATATCAAGTGGATTAAGGGGTCGGCAGAGAAATTGCCTCTAAAATCTAATTCATGTGATTATTACACAATCAGTTTTGGTTTAAGAAATACAAAAAATATTAATAAATCCTTAAGTGAAGCTTACAGAGTTTTAAAGTCAGGAGGTAGATTTTTTTGTTTAGAATTTTCAAAAATTCAAAATTTAAATTTAGATTTAGTCTATAAAAGATACTCTAAATTAATTCCAGAAATAGGAAAATTTGTGGTTGGTGAAAAAGAGCCTTATGAATATCTAATTAAAAGTATCCAAGAATTTGTTAATCAAGAGGAATTAAAGGGTTTAATGGTGAAAAATAATTTTATTAAATGTGAGTATAGAAACTATTCTGGTGGAATAGTAGCTATTCATTCAGGTTGGAAAATATGATTAAAAAATTATACATACTTTTTAAGCTTGGAAGAAAATTAGCAAAATCTGACGCTTTAAGTATATTCACAAAGTTTCATAATCCACCGATTGGGATAAAAATTTTATTCTATTTGTTGTCTTTATCGTTTTCAAAAAAAGATAATTCTTTTGTAAATGAAACTGAAGGTGAAAGATTATCAAACTCCTTGCAATCTATGGGCACAACATTCATTAAATTAGGTCAATTTCTAGCAACTAGACCAGATATAATTGGAGAAAAGTTATCAAAGCAACTAGAGGGTTTACAAGATCGTTTGCCTCCATTTAAATTATCTAAAGCTAAAGAAATTATCAAAAAAGATCTAGGAGAAGATAGTTTTAATTCAATTATAAATCTATCTGAACCAGTGGCAGCAGCATCTATAGCTCAAGTTCATAAAGCGCAAATAAATGATAGTGGCACAATTAAAGATGTGGCTATAAAAATTTTACGACCAAATATAAAAAAAATATTCAACGAAGAAATTGATGCTTTGATGCTTTTTGCTTTTTTAACTGAGTCAATTATCAAAAAGACAAAAAGACTTAAATTAGTTGAGGTTGTTTATTTGCTAAAAGAAATAACCAATTTAGAAATGGATTTAAGATTTGAAGCCGCTGCAGCTAATGAGTATTCTGAAAATACTAAGAATGACAGTGGATTTCAAGTTCCTAGAATCTATTGGAACTTTACAAGTGAAAATGTAATGACTTTAGACTGGGTTGAAGGTGTCTCTATAAGAGAAACAGAAGAGTTAGAAAAAAGAAATATAGATACCAAAAAAATTGCATCAGATATTATTCAACATTTTCTAAGACATGCTGTTAGAGATGGTTTTTTTCATGCTGATATGCATCAAGGTAACATTTTTATAAACAATAGTGGTCAAATAGTTCCTATCGATTTTGGTATAATGGGAAGGCTCGATGATTTGAGTAAAAAATTCCTTGCTGAGATTTTATATGGATTTATTAAACGAGATTATAAAAAAGTGGCTGAAGTGCATTTGGCAGCAGGGCTAGTTCCAAAAGAAGTGCCTGTTGATGATCTCGCCCAAGCACTTAGATCAATAGGAGAGCCAATATTTGGTCAATCAATTAAAGATATATCTGGCGGTAAACTACTCAAACAACTTTTTGATGTGACAGAAAAATTTAATATGCAAACTCAACCACAGTTGCTCATGCTACAGAAAACCATGGTAGTAGTTGAAGGTGTTGCAAGAAGATTAAATCCAGAGACAAACATTTGGGAAACGTCAAGACCTGTTCTTGAAAAATGGCTTAAAGAAACAAAAGATCCTATAAAAACATTAAATGAAACTTTAAAAAATTCTGCAGAAGTTATAAAAAGATTACCAGAAATGCCACAAATAATGGATAAAGCAAACCAAGCATTAACATTTCTTGCAAGTGGACAAATTCCACAAAATACTAATACGTATAATGATCTAAATACAAAAAAAAATGAAATGGTAGCTTTCAGAAATCAATCAATCATTGGTTTATTATTACTTGTAATTTTAGGATTAGTAGTATTTTAATCTCGACGATGAATTATTTTGAGAATAAAAAAATACTGTTAATTATATGTGGTGGAATTTCTGCTTACAAAAGTCTTGAGTTAATAAGATTATTTAGGAAAAATGGTGCTAGTGTAAAAACTATATTAACAAAAAATGCAAAAGAATTTGTAACTCCACTATCTGTTTCGTCTCTTTCCCAAGAAAAAGTTTATGACAATATATTTAGTGCAGAGAACGAAGCTGAGATGGACCACATATCTTTATCAAGATGGGCTGATGCAGTATTAGTTGCACCAATTACAGCTAATACCATATCTAAAGTAGCCTCTGGAAATGCAGAAGATTTGGCGTCTACTGTTTTATTAGCCTCTAACAAACAAATATTTTTAGCACCGGCAATGAATGTAAGAATGTGGGAGCATCCTTCTACTAGAGAAAACATATTAAAATTAAAAAGCTTTGGATACAAAATTATTGGGCCAGAGATAGGGGATATGGCATGTGGTGAATACGGTGAAGGAAAAATGACAGAACCAAATGAAATAGTCAATACGCTTAAAAATTATTTTTCTAATTTAGATAAAAATAAAAAATTAAAAGCTTTAGTTACTGCCGGACCAACTAATGAATATATTGATCCTGTAAGATTTATTACAAATAAATCCAGTGGCAAACAAGGATATGAGATAGCCAAATGTCTTAGAGACAATGGATTTGATACGACACTTATTTCTGGAAAGACAAGCATTAAACCTTTGGATGGTGTTAATTTTGTAAGTGTTGAAACAGCTGAAGAGATGTTCAAAGAAAGTTTAAATAATCTACCAACAGATGTAGCTATTTTTTCTGCAGCTGTTTCTGATTTTAAAGTGAAAAATTATAAAAGTACAAAGATTAAAAAGAATGAAGAGTTTAACTTAGAGCTAGAAAAAAATATCGATATTTTAAATCATATATCTAATCATAATTCATTAAGACCAAAAATAACAATTGGTTTTGCAGCAGAAACAAATAATCTCTCGACAAATGCAAAAGAGAAGTTGAATGAAAAAAATTGTGACTGGGTAATTGCAAATGATGTCTCAGATCAAACTATAGGATTTGGATCAGATTTTAATAAAATTTCTATATTTTACAAAGATAAACCTGAAGAAAATTTTGAAAAGATGAGTAAATCATTGGTTGCTGAAGAAATAGTCAAAAGAATAATTCAACAGATTAATTAACTTAATGGTGAAAGTCTTAATTAAAAAATTAGACAAGAAAGTTAAACTGCCAGAATATAAAACAACAGGATCATCTGGACTAGATTTGACTGCATTCATTGAAAAGAAAATAGTAATTAAGCCGGGCGAAAACGCTTTAGTGCCAACAGGTATATCCATTGCAATACCTGAGGATACCGAAGTTCAGATCAGGCCACGATCAGGTTTAGCAGCTAAAAATAATATAAGTGTATTAAATACTCCTGGAACAATTGATAGTGACTATAGAGGAGAAATAAAAGTAATTTTATTTAATCATGGAGATAAAGACTTTACAGTAAATAACGATGATAGAATTGCTCAAATGATACTAATGCCAATTCTAAAAGTAGATTTTGAAACTGTAGAAACTTTGCCTGAGACAATTAGAGGTTCCGGTGGATTTGGATCAACGGGTAAGTGAAAAATTCATTATCTAAACGAAAGCTTGAGAGATACTCTAGACAAATAATACTTAAGGATATTGGTATATTAGGACAAAAGAAAATAATTAATTCAAAAGTTTTAATTATAGGAATTGGTGGATTAGGTAGTCCAGTTGCAGATTTGTTGGCTAGATGCGGTGTAGGGTATATAGGTGCTATTGATCACGATAAAGTAGATATTTCAAATCTTCAAAGACAAATTTTGTATACTTCAAAAGATGTTGGAAAATTTAAGGTTGATATCTTTAAAAGAAGAATAAAATTAATTAACAGAGATGTAAAAGTCAAAATTTTAAAAGAAAAAGCATCAGAGAAAAATTTAAATAAAATTGTAAAAGATTTCGATATAATTGTAGATGGAACAGATAATTTTAAAACTAAATTTTTAATAAATAAATTTTCATTAAAATATAAAAGAAAATTAATAGTTGGTGCTATTAGCAAATTTGATGGACATATTTTTTCATTCGATTTTAATAATAAATCAAGCCCATGTTTAAAATGTTTTTACCAGTCGGAACCTTCTGATGAAGTTTTAAATTGTGAAAGTGAAGGAATATTAGGAACTACATCAAATATAATTGGGAGTATGCAAGCAAATGAAGTTTTAAAAAACATAATTTCTTCTGACAAAAGTCTTCACTCATCAATTCTGGTGGTTAATCTAAAAAAACTAGAATTTAGAAAAATAAAATTTACTAAAAAAAGAGGTTGCTTGTGCAATTAATCCTCAAGATTTTAATCATAATATTTTTTACCTCGAATGCCATTTCGGAGGATAATGAAAAATTTTTAATGCTTAAAAATAATAAGGTAAACGTAAGATATGGACCAAGTTTTGATTATCCAATAAAGTATATTTACAAGAAAATAAACTTGCCAGTAAAAGTGATTGATAAAAAAGAAAATTTTAGAAGAATAATTGATAATAAAAAAAATGGTGGGTGGATACATATATCTCAATTGAAGCAATCAAAATCCTTTATAACTGCGTCAAATAAAATTCTTTTCAAAAAACCAACTAAATTTTCCAAACCATTGGCTAAAATAGAAACTGGAAGATTATTGTTAGTAAAAAAATGTGAGAGAAATTGGTGTTTAGTAGAAACAAAAAGTTTTAAAGGGTGGGTTGATCAAGAAAATCTTTGGGGAAAAATCAACTAACCCTTTGAAATATATATATTAACTGATTATTTTTGTTGGACACATACGTCTTTGATTACTGGTACATTTGCGCAATCAACACATTTTGTTTTTTGAACAATGCAACCATCATCAAGAACTTCAACATCAACTATTTTATCACACTTAGAACAAGTTGATGAAATTGTTAGTCCACATTTTTTACAGTGATAGTTTTCAATTTGCATATGATAAAATTAAATATCAAAAATTTATTTTCAAGAAATATCACTGCGAATAATTATTATTAACGCATTTTTTTTGCGAATAATTATTATTACTACAAATTATCCTTATAAAATTTTTTATTAATTTTTTTTGATAATGATTATTATTAACTTTTTGATTTACTTGCCCACCATTTGTCTAAAACAAAATACCAAATAGAATTAGCAATTGGCTCCACTATTGCATCAGTTAAAGCTATCATAAAAGATACATCAGCAACTAGCATCAAAACTGTTATAGCAATTGCAAAATGACCAAGTGTATAAACAATTGTTCTTAAAATAGATCCTCTGTTATTGGAATAAATTTGACCGGCAGCTTTAAAAATACCGTTAGTAACTTCCATAATTATTTAAACGGGCTTTCAAGGACACATGCAACTAAATGAATCCGTGCCTGTTCTCCTCCATTAAAAAAGTTATGATATTTTGTATTATTAGTAATCCATACATGCCCATCTGCAGGCAAATGTTTTGCAACATTTTCTATAACCATTGAGCAGCCTGCATTAGTTACTATTGGAACATGCAATCTACACTCTGGATCTTTATGCCAACTTAATACTGATCTAGGCTCTTTTAATAGAAGCCTAACTCTACCTAATTTAAATTTTTTACTTAAAGTTTCATAAACTTCCTTAAAATAGGTTTTCTCAAATTCAGGTACTAATTGAGTATATTTAGATTCATCAATATCAATATCTCTTGAAACTTCTTTGCCTGTCTCATCAGCAATAGTCCAATATTTTCCTCTTATATTATTTCCCTTAATTGACTCTTCATCATTAGGAATTTGATTTAATGGAATTGCACCAAAATGAGTTACTCCTGGTGAATTAAATCTTTTTTTCTCTAATATTGAATCTAAATCTCTTCTCAGCCTCGAAATATCAAACTTGATTTCAGGTACTTTATAAAAATCTTCGAAATTTAATGATGTCATTTTTTTTCCGCCTTTTTCTATACTAATTTAATCTTAAATCAAATCTATCTGCATTCATCACTTTGACCCATGCGGTCACAAAGTCTTTGATAAATTTGTCCGATGAGTCTTTGCAAGCATATACTTCGGCTAATGCTCTTAATTGAGAATTAGAGCCAAAAATAAGGTCAACTCTTGAACCTTTCCACTTGGCTTTTTTTGACTTTCTATCTTTACCAACAAAATATTGCTCAGATTTATCAGTTTCTTTCCAAGTAGTGCTCATATCGAGAAGATTTACAAAATAATCTGTTGATAGAGTTCCAGGTTTTTTTGTGAAAACTCCATTTTTAGAACTGTCATAGTTTGTATCTAAAACTCTCATTCCTCCGACAAGCACTGTCATCTCTGGTGCCGTTAATCCCATTAATTGTGCCTTATCAATTAATTTTTCCTCAGCTGAAACATGAGATTTACCTTTTTTCATGTAGTTTCTAAAACCATCCGCTTGCGGCTCAAGTAATCCAAATGAATTTACATCTGTTTGATCTTGTCTTGCATCTCCTCTTCCAGGAGTAAATGGAACCTGAATTTTAT
>CACOTF010000001.1 GCA_902630065.1 uncultured Pelagibacteraceae bacterium | reverse complement strand
GTAATGGCAGATGGTTCAGTTTTATTTGAAGGAACATCTGAGGAAGTCAAAAAAAATGAAAAAGTAATTGAAAGCTATCTTGGAAAGTCAAACTTAACAAAAAAAGAAATTTAATGGCATACTTTGAAGGAGCAAAAATGACTGCAGGTTATGGGGATGGCCCTGATATTATTAGTTCATGTTCCATAACTGCCAATAGAGGAGAGATAGTAGCTATTCTAGGTCCCAATGGTGCTGGCAAATCAACAGCCATGAAAGCGATGCTCGGATTACTAAAATTAAAATCAGGTTCTGTAACTTTGAATGGTGAAGATATTTCAAAAATTAATCCTCAAGATCGAGTAAAAAAGGGTATTTCATTCGTTCCACAAACAAGAAATGTATTTGCAGAATTAACTGTTAGAGAAAATTTAGAGATCGGTGGCTTTTTGACAGAAGGGAGTTTAGAAAATAAAATTGAGAGTATTTATAGTTTATTTCCGATCTTGAGTGAAAAAAAATCCCAAGTCGTTGGACAATTATCTGGTGGACAACGTCAGCAAGTTGCGCTTGGAAGAGCTTTAATGAGTGATCCATCAGTTCTTATGTTAGATGAGCCCACAGCTGGAGTTTCTCCAATTGTAATGGATGAATTGTTTGAACATATAATAAAAGTTAAAAAAACAAATGTTGCCGTTATTATGGTTGAGCAAAATGCAAAACAAGCATTAAGTATTTCAGACCGAGGCTATGTATTGGTAACAGGTCAAAATAAATTTGAGGGATCAGGTAATGATTTACTTGAGGATCCTGAGGTTCGTAGATCATTTTTGGGAGCATAATGGATTTCTTAAATGCAATAATTGTACTTTTTAATTTCACAGTGATACCAGCCTTAGCTTATGGTTCACAATTAGCTTTAGGTGCTATTTTTGTTACTTTAATTTACGCAGTTTTAAGATTTGCTAATTTTGCAACAGGAGACATGATGTCTTTTGGAACAATGTTTGCAGTTATTCTAACGTATTATTTTCAGTCCTTAGGTATTGGATTAGGTATTTTGCCAACAGCACTTTTAACAATTCCTTTCGCCATCCTAATGATGATTTTATACATGTTAATTATAGATAAATTTGTTTTCAGTTATTATAGGATAAAAAAAAGTCCCCCAGTCCAGTTTGCAATGGTCAGTGTTGGAGTTATGTTTGTTACCCAAGCCTTAATTAGAATAATCATTGGACCATCTGATAGAAGATTTTTAGATGGTGAAAAATTTATAATTAAAGCAACAGAATTTAAAGAAATAACTGGTCTTGCAGAAGGTATAACTTTAAAATCAACACAAGCAATAACAATAATTGTAACCTTAATTGTTGTTTCAATAATGTTTTGGTTTTTAAATAGAACTAAAACTGGAACAAGTATGAGAGCTTATTCAGACAATGAAGATTTAGCATTATTGTCTGGTATAGATCCTAAGAGAGTTGTTTTGATAACATGGGTCATCGCAGGAATTTTGGCTACTATTGGTGGAGTATTATACGGTTTAGATAAAAGTTATAGACCTTTTGTTTATTTTAATAATATGCTTCCAATATTCGCTGCAGCAATTGTTGGAGGAATCGGAAATCCATTTGGAGCTTTCTTAGGCGGATATGTTATAGCTTTTGCAGAAATATTTGTAACTTACGCATACAAAAGATTTATTTCATATCTATTACCTGAACATCTTGAGCCAGACTCTTTACTTCAGTTATTATCGACAGATTACAAGTTTGCTGTTTCGTTTTCAATTTTAGTAATTGTTTTATTAATAAGGCCCTCAGGTATCTTTAAAGGAAAAGTTATATGAAGAACTATAAAAATGTCATCGCTGCATATTCAATCATGATATTTTTAATTATTTTGGTTGGGATATTTCAATCCTGGTCAATTGCATTAACTATTTTAAATTATTGTTTAATTTCTGCAGTTATGACAATTGGGGCAAATATACAATGGGGTTATGCTGGATTAATTAATTTTGGGATAATGGGATACACTGCATTAGGAGGATTAGCTGTAGTCTTAGTTTCGGTTGAACCAGTCAAAAAAGCTTGGCAAGTTGGAGGTTTAAATATTTTGGCTTGTATATGGATAATTGTTGCAATTATCTTTGTAGTTAAATTTATACTTAACAGATTTGATAAATCTAAATTAAGAAATTACTCAGTAGCCTCTGTAATTTTAGGTGGAATAATTTTACTAAGAGTAACTGCTGCACCGGGAATAGAGGCGATCGAGTCAGTTGATCCAGCAAAGACAGGATTTCTTGGTGGCATGGGATTACCTGTTTTATTTTCCTGGATTTTTGGTGCGCTTTTGGCTGGCAGTTTAGCATTTGTAATAGGAAAGATAGCATTAGGTCTTCGTGCAGATTATTTAGCTATTGCAACATTATTAATAGCAGAAATTATCGTTTCAATTATTAAACATGAGGAATGGTTGGCAAGAGGTGTAAAAAATGTAATAGGATTAAAAAGACCAGCACCATACGAAATAGATCTACAAACTTCAGAATGGTTTATAAATTTAGTTACGAAATTTAATTCATCAAAATTAAATTTAATTAATTCAATCTCTGATAAGCAAGAAGCTCTAAATCAAATGGTTATTGATGCTTCATCGGTTTATGTAAAATTATGTTTTACAGGTTTATTTCTTACTGTTGTTATTATTTTATTAATTGTGACTCAGAAAGCCCTTTATTCACCTTGGGGAAGAAAAATGAGAGCTATAAGAGATAATGAAGAGGCGGCAAGTGCAATGGGTAAAAATATTGTTAAAGAGCATCTTCTTATTTTTATTTTGGGATCTGCAATTGTTGGCTTGGCTGGAGCTATGATGGTTACAAATGACGGTTTGTTTACACCAGGCAGCTACAGACCTATGAGATATACTTTTGTAATTTGGGTCATGGTTATAGTAGGTGGAACAGGAAATAATTTTGGAGCAATATTGGGGGGATTTGTAGTTTGGTTTTTATGGGTTGAAGCTGCTCCGATTGCATTATTTTTAATTAATTTGTTTACATCCCATCTGCCAGAAACTAATGCAGTTAGAGTTCACTTAATTGAAAGTGCTCCATATTTTCGATTCTTAGTTATTGGAATTGGTTTACTTTTAATAATGCGTTATAGACCGCAAGGAATTATTCCAGAAAAAATTATTAAACAATAATGTATTATATTTTATTAGGTATTGTTTTAGGATTAATATTTTATTTATCTGATAAATATTTATTTTAAAACCCCAGTTAAATCACTGGGGTTTTAATTCTAATTATCTTTGTTTTTTGTCTTTAAACTTTCCACCTTTTATTTCTTTTTCAATAAAAGATCCAAAAGCTTCACCAACATCTGTTAATTCAACAGCTGTTGCACCTTCATAATTTACTGCTTTACCTTTGGCCAATAAATCAAGTGCTTTCTTTAATTCACCTGGATAAATTTTTGTTCCAGGAGCATTAGCTACTGACATTACATTTTTTTGAACAGTCATTCTGTCAGCTTTTCCACCAGCTTGCATTGCAAGTGTTATCAAAGCTGCTGCATCATAACTCTCACCTGTGTATGGACCTGATGAATCGATACCACCAGCGCTAGCAACCTCTTTAAATATACCAGCACCTTTACCCATTGATCCTGGTAAAGATCCAAATGATTTATTTAAATCTTTTCCAAATCTATCAGTAAGAGAGTCACCAATCATTCCATCTGAAAGAACAAAAGTGTCAAACGATCCTGAGTCTATTGATCCTTGAATTATACTACCACCAGCTTGATCTAAGTAACCTAAAACAGCAAGAGCATCTCCACCTGCAGCCGCAAGTGTTGCTACTTCTGCACCATAGTCACCTTTACCTTCTTCGTGTGCTGTAACAGCAGTTACTTTAATACCATGAGCTTTGACTGCAGCGACATAAACATCTGCTAAACCTTTTCCGTAGTCATTGTTAGTATGAGTTACAGCTAATGATTTAACTTTTCTGTCTTTTGTAATATCTGCCAAAACTTGTCCTCCTCTAGCATCTGATGGAGCTGTTCTAAAAAAGTATCCATTATCGCTTAGAGTTGTTAAACCTGGTGAAGTTGCTGAAGGAGAAATCATTACAACACCGTTAGGAACTGCAACATTAGTTGCGATTGCACCTGTTACTCCAGAACAATCTGCTCCCATAATTGCAACTACTCCACCATCAATTAAACCTTGAGCAGCAGTTGTAGCAGCAGCAGAGTCAACACAAGTAGAATCGGCTCTTTCAACTTTAATATATTTTCCACCTAGCAATGATCCAGAATCTGAAGCTTCTTTAAAAGCAAGTTCTGCAGAAGCAGCCATTGCAGGTGTTAGGGTTTCAATCGGACCAGTAAATCCTAAAATAATACCCATTTTAATTCCATGCCCATCTGAAAAAGCTTTTGAAGTAAAGCTTAAGATAAACACGAATATACCTATTAGTAATTTTTTCATATTTTCCCTTTAATTGTTAACAATTTATATAATCAAAATTAAATCCTATTAAATTATTATTTCAATGGGAAAATTATCCTAATTTTTGAACAAATACTTATAATTTTAACAATTATCTATTTGGAGTGTCTGTCGCAATCATCTGACCTCTGACTTTTTCTCTAAAGTAAATGTAGACACCAGCAGAAATAATAATAGCTGCCCCAATAAACGTCCTTGGTTCAGGTATGGTCTCAAATAATATATATCCTGCAATCATAGCAAAAATTATATAAGAGTACTCAAACAAAGATACAATTGATGGTGAAGCAATACTATAAGCTGAAAAAACACAAAAGAAAGATATGGAAGCAACTACTCCCATTACGAAAACATAAGGCCATGAGGCTGAAGGGTTAGTAAACCATTCTCTCACAATAAACTGCAAAGTAGGATCAGAAAAATTATTAAATTTTCCATCTCCGCTAACAAGGTAAATAATTAAACTTACAACAACAGCAAAAATATAAAGTAAAGTCATTTGAGTATAAATATTATCTTTGTCAGAAGTGTATTTTGTAATAGTCATTGAGCATGCATAACAAAGTGCACATCCAACAGGTGCTAATTTAAAAAAATTAAATTCTTCAAGTGTTGGATTTAGTACAATTAATACTCCTATAAAACCCACAACAATTGCACTCCATCTTCGAATTCCAATTTGTTCCTTTAAGAAAAATTTAGCAAACATCGACATAAAGAAAGGACATGAGAAAAATAATGCACTAACCATTGCCAAAGACATAAAAGTTAAAGAAATATAGAAAAAGGCAAATCCAAAAAAGAAACAAATAACTCTAAGCAAAGTTAAAAAAGGATAATGAGTTTTAAGAGTAAATTTTTTTTTTGTTATTAAAAAAAAGGATATGAGGATAGTCGCTTGTATTAAGGTTCTTCCCAAATATAACTCAAATAATGCAATATCTTCAAAAATAAACTTTATCAATGAGTCTTGAATGGAAAAAAAAGCCATTCCAGTCATAATAAACAAAATACCTTTTGTATTATCGTTTGTTTGCATATCGCACATATATCAAAAAAACTTTAACCTTCATAATTAATAAGATACTCTTAAACAAATGAGTGATTTCGAACCAATTTATGGTGGATGTATTTGTGGGAGTATAAAATATTCAATTAATAGCAAACCGCTTTTTACTCAGGTCTGCCATTGTTTAGACTGTAAAAAATTAACCGGATCATCTTATGTAATGAATACTAGTATTTTTGATAATTCTTTAGAAATAAGTGGTGAACTTTTAAAAGCCGAATTGACAGCAGGTAGTGGAAAAAAATGTACTCATTACTTTTGTAAAAAATGTGGTGTCTATATTTATGCAGATTACGAATTTGCGATAGGGAGACTAACTGTAAGAACAAAAACTCTTTCAAATCCAGAACTTTTTCCACCTCAAGCTCATATTTTTGTAAAAGATAAAGATCCTTGGATTAATATAGACAATAAGGATATTTGTCATAATGAAATGTATGATCCAAAAATAGCTTGGCCTAAAGAAAGTTTAGATAGGTATAAAGAATATCTCGAGTCTAATTAAGGATAAAGTCAGCTGCTCTTTCACCTATCATTAAAGTTGGTGCATTTAAATTACCACTTGTAATCTCTGGCATAACAGAAGCATCAGCTACTCTAATATTTTGTAAACCATGAATTTTTAATCTTTCGTCAACTACAGCCATACTATCTGTACCCATTTTTAGTGTACATGAGGGGTGATATGCCGTTTCTGCTTTAGATCTTATATATTCTGTAATTTGTTCATCATCATTGGAATTTTCACCTGGACCGATTTCCCTACCTGCAAAAGGTTTCATGGATTCTTGTGATAAAATTTTTCTTGCTACTCTTACACATTTTATTGTTTCCTTAAGATCATATTCGTCCTTTAAATAATTAAATTGAATTTTTGGATAATCATATGGGTTTGAGCTGTTTAATTTAATATATCCTCTACTCTTAGGCTGATTTAAACTTGCATGTAATTGATAACCATGTCTGTCTGGATCAACTAAGCCATGATCAATAACAAAAGCAGGAAAAAAATGAAATTGTATGTTTGGGTAAGGTTTGTCATCGGATGACTTACAAAAACCTCCTGCCTCTAAAAAAGAAGTTGAACATGGCCCACTCTTAGAAAGAAACCATTGAATTCCAATTTTTAACATATTTATTTTATTTACATATGAATATAGAGTATCTTTTGTTTTACACTCTTGTTGAATGTAAGTTTCTAAATGATCTTGTAAATTTTTACCAACACCTTCTAAAGCATGTACAACATTGATACCATTATCTTTAAGATTTTCTTGAGGTCCAACACCAGAAACCATCAATAACTGGGGGGAATTGATTGCTCCACCACTTAAAACTATTTCCTTATTAGCAAAGAATTTTGATACTTTATTCTTGATATTTACTTCTACACCAACTGCTTTCTTTCCATCAAAAATTATTTTTTCAACAAACGCATCTGTAAATACTTTTAAGTTCCTTCTCTTTTTTGCAGGTTCTAAATAATATTTAGAAGCACTAGCTCTTTGACCTTTATGAATAGTTATATCATACATGCCAAACCCCTCTTGATCTTTGCCATTCATATCTTCATTGTGTTTATAACCAGCTTCAACTGAGGCATTAATAAATGCTTTGAACAAAGGATTTTTATTTTTAGACTGATTAACAGGCAAAATTCCTTTACCGCCTCTATATTCATTTTCACCTTCTGACCATGTTTCTATTTTTTTAAAATAAGGTAAAACTTTTTCGTAAGACCAATTATCCAAACCATTTGAAGCCCATCTTTCATAGTCATTTTTGTTACCTCTAACATAAACCATTCCATTATGTGCCGAGCAACCACCTATCATCTTGCCTCTAGGGCAAAACAATCTTCGATTATTCAATTGAGGTTCAGGTTCTGAATAATATTTGTAATTATATTTAGGATCATGCATTGCGTATAATATCGCCAGAGGCATATTCACTTTCCATATATTGCTATTTTTACCAGCTTCAAATATAGCAACATTAAACTTACCATTCTCAGATAGTCTATTTGCAAGTACACAGCCAGCTGTTCCAGCACCAATAATAATATAATCAAATTTCATATTAATTTTGAAAGTATTAATTCTTTATAATCATTAATACTTTTCATTTTGATACCAACTTTTTTTGAAGCCTCATCAAATTTTCTCAACAAAATTGAGTTTTTAAAATATATTTTATCTTCAAAATCTTTACTCTCTTTATCATTTAAAACTCCACCTTGCAGGTTAAGACTAATCTTAGACGCTTCGGATAATTTATTATAATAACTTTTTTCTCTTGCCAAATATCTTTTAGCCAATACATGATATTTTATTGGATCAACAATTTCCTTTTTAAAATATTTTTTTAAAAATTTATAACCGACTAACTCATGTTCACCATCTTCGTCATTACTTACAAGTTCATCAGGATCTTTTACAATAAAATGCCCATAATCATGTAAAAGACACGAACATATTAAATTATCACTACATTTAGCTTTTTCTGCAAGCATAGCCGATTGGATCATATGATCTGCAATTGTTAAGTCTTCCCCAATATATAATGATTTATTATTTTTGAAGTTGAAAACTATTTCGTCAACTATTTGCATTATTATACGGGTCTATCTCCTTGGATTGCTATTCTATCCATTATTCTTTCGTGGCCCAAACCTCTTCCAGGAAAAAAATCAGTAAGACCTTGATGAAGAGTGCATCGATTATCCCAAATTGCTACTGCATTTTCAGTCCATTTAAATCTACAAGTGAAGTCTAATCTTTCCTGATGAAGAAATAGTTTATTTAAAATTTCGTCACTTTCCTCATCACTAATGTCTAATATTTTTTTTGTATACATTGAATTAACAAACAAAATTTTGTTCCCTGTTTCTGGATGAGCTCTAACAATTGGGTGAACATTTGAATATTCATCTATATTTCCATTACCATGCATTTCCTCATATTTATCTACAAAAGCGGCTGCTCCGAGTGAGCTATGAATAGCTTTTTTTCCCTCTAATCTTTTTTTCATATTTTGATCTAAAGTCTCATAAGCAAGTTCCATATTTGAAAACATTGTATCACCACCAACAGGAGGTATTTTTCTTGATCTTAGTATAATGACCTTTGTTGGTTTTGGATTATAACTTACATCTGTGTGCCATGTCTCACCCCACTGATGTTTTTCATTTGCACCTTTTTTTATTCTAATTATTTCAGGGTACTCAGGTAAACCTTTAACATATGCATGCATTTCAAGCGGTCCAAATTTTTTCGCTAAATCTATTTGTTCTTGAGAGGATATTTTTTGTTCTCTAAAAAAAAGAACTTTATGTTCTAACATTAATTGATTTATTTTATCCCAATTTTCTGAAGTAGAATCCTTTAAATCTATTCCCTTTACTTCAGCTCCTAATGCACCTGAAATTAAATTTATTTCCATATTATTTTTTTAATTTATCCAAAAACACTAAATTATCATTCTTAAAATTTGCCTTATTTTCATTGATGAATTCGTCCATAATTTTTATTTTATCTTCTTCAAATTCCGTAACTTTTCTTTTTTCAAGATCAATATAAAGAGAAAGACTTTCTGTTGTTGCAGCAAGTTTTCTTGTTTTTTTTTCAATCATTTCACATTTTAAATGTAACCTTTTTTTATCATGATCAAAGAAAGTACAGTAAACATCTACTTCCTCATTTTCTTTAACTTCATTATTATAAGTTGTTCTTGTTTCAACTACCATTGTACTTCTTTTATTAATTTGTGCTTTAGCTCCACCCATTTCAAATTTATTAAGCATAGTTTCCCAAGCTTCATCAAAAATTAAAACATAATAAGCCATGTTCATATGCTCATTATAATCTGTCCAATCTTTTATTATTTTTCTAGTAGCTAAATGAAATGACATTTTATCAGTTTTTATTTATTTTGTTTGCTACTAACAATTTTCTTTGCATCTCTCGTAAAACAGGCCTTTCTATTAATTTGCCATCTATTACCACTAAACCTGTATTTGCTTTTTTAAATTGATCCATAATTCTTTTAGCTTTACTTATTTCCTCTTCAGATGGAGTAAAAATTTCATTTAAAATATTTATTTGTTTTGGGTGAATGGATCCTTTTCCAGTGAAACCTAAATTTTTAACAAACTGGGCTTCTTTTTTCATCCCTTCCATATTTTCTAGATTTAAATACGGAACATCAATAACATCTACGCCTTTGCTAGCTCCAGCATGAACTAATCTTGATCTTGCATAAACTAAATTCTCTAGTTTGTTTTCCACCCTTAATTCTGCAGCCATATCTTCTCCTCCAAAATACAGAGCAACTATTCTATCACTAGAATGAGCGATATCGTAAATACTTTCAAGAGCTTGATTAGTTTCCATTATAACATGAAGATCAGTATCCAAACCACAATCACTAAGCATGTCATCAATAAATGTAATTTCGTCAGGTGTTTTAACTTTAGGTAACATAATAGCTTTAACTTTAAGTTTATTTGAAGCAATAGCCTCTAAGTCTAGAAGCCCATGTTTAGTTCTTTGACAATTTAATCTAACAACTAATTCAACATCATTTTTTACCTCAAGTGACTTTAATGCATCTATGGTATTTTTTCTTGCTTCATCTTTATCTTTCATGGCTATTCCATCTTCTAATTCAATACAAACCATATCAGCACCTGAAGCCAAGGCTTTAGGAAACATTTCTGGTTGAAGACCTGGTGTAAAGATAAAACTACGTCTTACTCTTAGATTATTTAAGTCCATTTAATTTTTATTTCCTATAATTATTGATGATATGATATTATATTTTTCTATAAATAAAAATGAACAATAAAGTCTTCATCTCATGTGCGGTTACAGGATCTGGTGATACTGCGAGTAAACATCCTGATTTACCTAAAACTCCAAAGCAAATTGCAAAAGCGGCAATAGAGTCTGCTAAAGCCGGTGCAGCAATTGCTCATATTCATGTTAGAGAGGAAGATGGAACTCCAAGCAGAAGACTCGAGCTTTATAAAGAAGTAGTTGATAGGATAAGGTCATCTGAAACTGATGTAATTCTTAATCTTACAACAGGAATGGGTGGTGATTTAGATATAGGCCAAGACAAGAACCCTCTAGATTTTGGTCCAATGACAGACATGGCAAATGTAATGGAGAGAATTGCCAATGCCGAAAAATTCCTTCCGGAAATATGTACACTTGATTGCGGCACATTAAATTTTGGAGACAGTTCTGTTATCACAGTTAATACACCTAACGATTTAAGAAAAGCTGCAAAAAAACTTCAAGAAATAAAAGTTAAACCTGAGATAGAAGCTTTTGATTTAGGAAATATGTGGTTTGGTGCTCAATTATACAAAGAAGGTTTATTAGATGACCCTCCACTATTTCAAATGTGTTTAGGAATTCCATGGGGAGCTCCAGCAACACCTCTTGCTATGCAAGCGATGAAAGAGATAATGCCAAAAGAGGGAGTATGGTCTGGTTTCGCTATCTCAAAAAACGAAATGCCGTATGTTGCTCAGACAGTCGTAATGGGTGGAAATCCAAGAGTAGGACTTGAGGATAACCTATACTTATCAAAAGGAAAGTTAGCTACAAATGCTCAATTGGTAGAGAAAGCAAGAAGAATTGTTACAGATCTTGGAGCATCAATAATGACACCTGATGAAGTAAGGGAAAAATTAAAGCTTGTAAAACACAAGTAATGCCAAAGATTAAAACTATAGGTATCGTTGGTACAGGTGTAATAGGAACTGGTTGGATAATTAGAAATCTGGCTCATAATAAAATTGTTCATGCATACGATCAAAATAAAAATCTTAAAAAATATGTTTTAAAGGAAATAGGTAGGACTTCTAAAAATATAAAAAAGTTATTTAAAAAAAAACTTCTACTTAAAAACTTAAAATTTTTTAATTCACTAGAAGAAGCTTTGCATCATGTAGATTTTGTTCAAGAAAATGTTTTAGAAAATTACAAAGTCAAAACAGATTTAATTCAAAAAATATCAAAATATGTAAGATCAGATGTTATTATTTCTTCAAGTTCATCAGGACTTTTACCTTCCAAAATATTTTCTAAATGCAAGAATCCAGAAAGAGGAATAATCGGTCACCCATTTAACCCACTGTATTTGCTTCCAGCAGTTGAAATAGTACCTGGAAGGAGAACAAAAAAACAATCACTCATAAAAGCCAATAATTATTATAAATCGATATCTATGAAACCGATTATGCTGAAAAAAGAGTTACCAGGTTACTTATCAGACAGACTTCAAGAAGCGTTATGGAGAGAAGGCTTGCACATTATTAATGAAAATTATGCAACAACTGAGGAATTAGATAGAGCTATAGAGGATGGTCCTGGTCTAAGATATTCCTTAATGGGTACTTTTTTAACATTTCATTTAGCTGGTGGTAATGCAGGAATGAAACATATGTTAAGACAATTTGGTCCAGCATTAAAATTGCCTTGGACAAAATTAAAAGCTCCAAAACTTACAAAAAGATTATCTGAAAGACTTATTTCTGGTACTAAAAAACAAGCCAAAGGTAAATCAATTAATAAACTTTCAAATATAAGAGATGAATATTTGGTTGATCTTTTAAAAATTAGAAAAAAATATGAAAACAAAATTCGAAATTAATGGGTGAAAAAATTTTCATAGATAAAACCGGTGGATGTATATGTGGAGATATCAAATTTAAAGTCAAACTTGATGAAATTCCATTAGTTTTTAATTGCCATTGTATTGATTGTCGAAAAAAAATTGGTGGTATGATGACTATAATTTTATTAAGAGATAAAGCTATAGAGATTGATAAATCGAAACTGAAGATCTATGAACACGCAGGAGGGAGTGGAAATAAAATAAAAAAACATTTTTGTGGAAATTGTGCAGCTCCAATTTTAACTTATGTGGAAAAATATAAAAAATATTATCTATATGCTGGTTTGCTAGATGATATTAGTTTCTTAAAAAAAGCTGAAAATATCCATTTCAAAGATTCTCATTTTCCATTTATGGAGATAAGTGAAAACAATACTAAAGTATAGATATTAATGCATTCTTAAGGTATTTCCATCTACCGCAATCACTTGTCCTGATATTCTTGGTGCATCATTAGAAATTAAAAAACTACATATTTTTCCAATATCTTCTTCGTACACCCAAGTATTCATTGAAGTCATAGATACAAATTCTTTTTCTATTAATTTTTTTGAAATATTTAAAAATTTCGATTTATCCCTTATCACTCTTCCCATTCTGTCTCCTTTTATTGTTCCAGGACAAATAGCATTTACTCTTATTTTATATTTTCCAAGTTCCATAGCTAATGTTTTCGTTATACCTACAACAGCCCACTTGCTAGCACAGTAAGGAGATCTTAATGGAAACCCAAATATTCCAGCTGTTGAAGATAAATTAATTATAGCTCCACCTTTATTTTTTTTTAACATAGGTATTGCATATTTTGAAAAGTAAAAGTGACTTATAACATTTACTTTTAATGTATTTTCCCAGTCTTTACCTTTTAATTTTTCAAGAGTACCGGTTGGTCCGGCTATTCCAACATTGTTAATAAGACCATCTAACTTTTTAGTCATTTTTGATACTTTAATAAAAAAAGTTTTTACCTGATCTTCATCAGAAGCGTCACATTCAAATACAAATAATTTTTTATTAATTAGTTTATGTTTTCTACATTTTTTGAGAAAGATAGGATTTATATCACATATATAAACTGTAGCTCCTTTTTCTAAAAATATTTTTGTAGTACTCCATCCTATTCCGGAACCCCCAGCAGAAATAATAATTTTCTTGTTTTTTAAGTCTATTGTCACAGTTTTAAGATTTACTTAAAGAGTGTTGTAGCTCTTTATTTGTAATATACCCTTTAACATTACCTTTTTTATCTACTACCTCACAATTGGCATTATTGCATACAACTTGTGGTAAAAATTCTTCTATAAATTGATCTTCTTGAATTTTAATTAAGTTATTTTTTTCTTCATTAGTTGTTTCATTAATCGATTTCATTATAATTTTAGCTTTTAAAACTTTTGCTCTATTTACATCTTTTACAAAAGCCTCAACATAGTCATCAGCAGGGTTCATAATAATATCAACAGGAGTTCCAACTTGGACAAGTTTACCTGCATTAAGAATACCAATATTATCGCCGAGTTTTAAAGACTCATCTAAATCATGCGTAATAAATACAATTGTTTTTTTTAGTTCTGATTGAAGATCAAGCAATTGTTTTTGCATATCACTTCTTATTAAGGGATCTAAAGCAGAAAAAGCCTCATCCATTAACATAATATCAGTATCTGTTGCTAGCGCTCGAGCCAAACCAACTCTTTGCTGCATACCTCCAGATAATTGATTTGGAAATTGATTTTCAAAACCAGTTAAACCTACCGACTCAATCTTTTCCATGGATATATTATTTCTTTTTTCAAGCTCAATTCCTTGCATCTCAAGACCGTAACCAACATTTTGCAATACTGTTTTATGAGGAAATAAACCAAATCTTTGAAAAACCATGCTCATTTTATGTCTTCTGAAATCTATCAGTTCTTCTTTTTTAAGACTCATTACATTTGTGCCCTCAATTAAAATTTCGCCATCGGTTGGGTCTATCAATCTATTTAAGTGCCTGATAAGAGTAGATTTTCCTGATCCTGATAAGCCCATACAAACAAATGTTTCACCCTCATTAATCTTTAGAGTTACATCGTCCAATCCAACTGTGTGCCCGGTTTCTTCTAAAACTTCTTCTTTACTTGAACCATCTTTAACCATTTGCAAAACACTTGCTGGTTTTGGTCCAAAGATTTTAAATACATTGTTTATTTCAATTTTAGACATTTAAAAAAAGTAATAATTTATTTTAACAAATTAACTTTCATTAATAAATCTCTCAAAAAATATTAAGTCAACTATTAATTGAGTTAAAATACAATATAGTTTATATATTCGTTAATAATGCACTCTATATCAAAAATTTCTAAAAACGGCACATACTTGCAAGTAATTTGGGATGATGGAAAAGAGAGCAAATTTAATTATATGTGGTTGAGAGATAACTGCCCAACAGCTCATGACAAAGATTCAAGACATAGAATGTTTAATATCTTAGAGGTATCAGAGAATATCAATCCAATTAATTATAATGTTAATCAAGATGGACAGCTAAAAATAGAATGGAGTGAAGGAAATCATACAAGTTACTATGATTTAGATTGGTTGAGAAATAATTGTTATACAATTAAAAATAATGAGAAATATAATTCACCATATCACCTTTGGAACAGTGAATTAGAGAAAGATATAAAGAGTATATATATTGATCATGAAGAGATTATTTCATCCGAAGATGGCCTTATTAAATGGTTAAAACTTCTGCATTACAAAGGAATAGCTATTGTTGAGAATTCGCCAACAGATAAAAATTCAGCGTTTCCGGTTTTAAATAGAATAAGTCATACTAGAGAAACTTTTTTTAAAACACCATTTGAGGTAATCAATATACCTAAACCAAATAATTCAGCATATACTGCGCATGCACTAAGAAATCATATGGATTTACCTTGGTTTGAAAATCCACCAGGATATCAATTTTTACATTGTCTGATTAATTCCGCTGAAGGCGGAGACTCATCAGCTGTTGATGCTTTTGCTGTTGCTGAATATTTAAAAGAAAATGATAAAGAAACTTTTGATACACTAGTAAATGTCCCTCTAAAATTTAGAGATAAAGATTACACACAACAGGCCCACAGAGGTTTCCATGCCCCAGCAATAAGCCTTACAAAAGATGGTGATTATCACGATGTAAGGTTCAGTGTAGCAACTATGGATGCTTTAGATTGTCATCCTGATTTGATGGATAAGGTTTATAAATCACACCATAGATTTGGAAATTTACTACACGATGATAAGTTTCAAATTAAATTTAGATTAAGACCTGGTGATATTTACTCTTTTAATAATAGAAGAGTTTTGCATGGAAGAACAGAATTCAATCCTAACTCTGGCCATAGGCATTTGCAAGGTTACTATATGGATAGAGATGAAATTATAGGTAGATTAAACTATCTTACTCAATAAAAAAAAAGGGCTTTGTAAACAAAGCCCTTTAATTTTTTAATAATTTAAAAGTATATTAATTTGGAAGCCAGCTTTTCCATTTATCTGGATTAGCATCTTTCCACTCTTTAACAACTTCTTTTAAATCTCTATTTTTCTGTTTAACTTCAACAAGCATTACTGCTTGGTCTGCATTATCAAATTTCATTTTAGAAAAGAACTCTGCAGCTTTAGCATGCTCAGGTTTTGCAAACGTTTCTGGATTACCATAATTCATGGTGTAGTCTTTTGCCCAACCAGTTGCCGGCCATGCAGCAGTTCCACAGTCTTTCCAGTTATTTGCTTCTGTAAAGCTTTCACATGTTTTATGCTCAGGTAGTTGAACACCTACCATATCATATGCTCCAAAAAACCAGTGAGGCTCCCAAAGATATAACAAGAATGGTTCTTTTCTCTCATATGCTGCTACAGCTTCAGCAATTGCTGCTGCTTCTGTTCCTAATTCATCAGCTTGAAAGTCAATACCTAACAAGTCTAATCTTTTTTGATCGTGACAGTTCCATCCAGCTACTGGACATGCAATTAACCTTCCTCTTTTGCCAGACTCAATTGTTGCAAATTTTGCTTTATGTTTGTTTAAGTCTTTCCAAGTTTTAATACCCAAGCTTTCTGCTGCATATCTTGGAATATAATAATCAGATAAACCAATAATTCCTGCTGTACCTAGAAGTTTAACACTTCCATCACCTTCATACATGAATTTTGTTTCACCATCATATACTAGTGGCCCTTTAAGCATAACTGTATCTGCCTCAGCATAACTTGGCCAGCTCTCACAAGCAAAATCAATTTCACCTGCTGCTATTGCTTCCCACAATCCAGTTCCTGAAGGGAAAACTACTCTTTTGACTTTGTATCCTAATTCTTCCTCAAGAATACTAACAGCAACCTGACATGTAATTTCGCCACCTGTCCAGTCTGCCACTGCTGCAGTTAATCTTTTAGCATTTGCAGTACCAAAACTTCCAAGGACAAGAATCAATGACAATATCATTGCTGATATAGTTTTTGATAACTTCATTTATTTCCTCTCTTTTTAATTAATTAAAATATTATTGTAGATCAAAAACATTAGGGATGTAAACCGTTCAAAAATGTGCAATTTTACGAATAAAAAATTATAAACCTAAAGCTTCTCTTTGTTTTTTTGTCCAAGCTAAGGATATTCTATCAATTATTATTGCAAGTAACACAATACCTATACCAGCAGCCAGTCCTCTACCAGTATCAGATCTAGCCAAACCGTTAAAAACCTCTAATCCTAAGCCTTTTCCACCTATTAATGGAGTAACTATCTGCATGGCAAAAGCCATAATCACTGTTTGGTTGAATCCTACAACTAAACTTGGCACTGCAAGTGGAAATTTTACTTTATTTAAAGTCTGTATTAAAGTTCCTCCAAAAGATCTTGAGACCTCTGAGTATGTCCCAGAAACTTGTGTCAATCCTAGAGCTGTTAAACGGATAATAGGTGGTATAGAGTAAATTACAGTTGCTAAAACTGCTGAGACTATACCCCCACCAAAAAACATAAGCACAGGAATTAAATAACAAAAATAAGGTAAGGTTTGCATAGCATCTAATACAACGTTTTGAATATTCCTATATCGTTCGTTATAAGAAGCTATAATTCCAAGAGGGACACCAATGGCAAAACATAAAACCACAGAAACAAGAACTGATGACAAGGTAATCATTGACTGAGGCCAGATACCACAAGCCCCAATAAAGACTAAGAGAACTGCTGTGATCAATGCAAATCTTAATCCAACAGTAAAATAACTTATAGCTATAAATACTGCCATAGTATACCACCAAGGGATATGAGTTAAAAAAATATCTAATGGATGTAATAAGTTTAGGTAAACAAAACCTCTCAACCCTTTTGTAAAAGATATAAATCCAGGATGTACTGTAAGAGCTTTCACACCATCTGCAATTGGTTGTCTTATTGATAGTTTCCACTCTTCAGGGAAAGAACCAAATTGAAAAATGTTCGTATCAATAATTGAAATTATAAAAAAAATAATGAAACTTGGAATTATATAGAATCTTCTACTTATTATCTCTGCAATGTCATTAGCAGTAGATTTGTTAATGAAAGATATTAAAAAATTAAAAATATAAGCAACAAAGTTTGTAGTTTTTATACATACATATTGAATTATAGAATGTATTATACTTAAGGGTTTTTCTAATAGCCTTGCAATTTGATATTTTTCCCAACTTTGAGGTAGTAGATAAAATTTTTGCACATCAGATGGAAGTGTTGCCTCTTGTTTGCTAAATGACATGCTAAATCTATCAAACATAATTGCCATAAATAATATACATAAGCCACCCTCCATTGCCCAACCAACATCTAAATTTCTAATTGCTAGCCAAACTTGACCACCAATTCCCTCAGCCCCTATAAAGCAGGCCAATACTACTAAAGCAAGTGCCATCATTATAACCTGATTAATACCCATCATTATACTTGGAAGAGACAAAGGAATTTTTATTTTTAATAATAGTTGTACTTTACTTGATCCAAAAGATGTGGCCGACTCTATTGTTTGTTCTGAAACCTGTCTTATACCAGTATTAGTCAATCTTATTATCGGGGGCATTGCATATATCATTGTAGCGAGTATTGCTGGTGCCCCACCTATTCCAAAAAAGAATAGAGCAGGAAATAAATACACAAATGCTGGCATGACCTGCATGGTGTCTAATATAGGTTTCATGAACTTCTCAAATCTGTCACTCTGAGAGCATAAAATTCCTAGAATAATTCCAAAGAAAACACACAATAGAACTGAAAGTCCCATCAAACCTACTGTCTGTAATGACTCATTCCACATTCCAACAGCACCCCAGAAATAAATTACAAAACAAGAATAAAGACCGAGTCTTAATCCTCCTGCTATTAAGCAGGGAAGAACAATCATTGATGCCACCAGTATCCAGGGAGAATCTATTAGAAAATCCTCAATAAAATAGTAACCATTCTTAATGTAGTTAGCTATTATTTTTGTTATCCATCTGTAGTTTTTTTTTAAATAATCTTCACCATCATTCACCCAGGCTGTGAATGTAAACTTATCTGTTACTTCTTTTGGAAATTTTGATGGTCCATCGCTTTGGGTTGAAAGCCATAATGCAACTAAAAAAACTACAGCTATAATAATATATGTTATTAAATTTTTAGATTGATTAGATTTATTTATTAATTCAGATCTACTAGCCATAAGATAAAGTAAAATAAATAATTTTACATTTAAAGTAAAATATTGTCTATTTTCAGAATAAAACTTTAATTAAATCATGGCGAAAGAGCAAAAAATCACTTGTAAAAATATTTGGAAGTTATTTGGGCCAGATGAAAAAAGAATTATCAAAAATTTAGACAAAAATTTATCTATAAAAGAAGTTCAAGAAAAAACTGGTCACGTAGTAGCGGTTAAAGATGTAAGTTTTTCAATTCAAAAAGGTGAAACTTTTGTAGTAATGGGTTTATCAGGTAGCGGTAAATCAACATTAGTTAGATGTATCTCAAGATTAATTGAACCTACGGCAGGTGTTGTAAAAATGGATGATACCGATGTTACAAAAATGAGTGGAAAAGATTTATTAGAACTTAGAAGAAACAAAATGAGCATGGTATTCCAGCACTTTGGTCTTTTTCCTCATCGGACTGTCATTGAAAATATTGGATATGGCCTAGAAGTAAGAGGGACCAAAAAAGATATAAGATTAGAAAAATCAATGGAAGTTTTGAAGATGGTTGGATTAGAAGGATGGCAAAATAATTATCCAAGAGAATTATCTGGAGGAATGCAACAAAGAGTTGGTTTGGCAAGAGCGCTTGCAGTAGATCCTGAAATATTAATATTTGACGAACCATTTTCTGCTTTGGATCCACTTATAAGAAGAGAGATGCAAGATGAGCTACTAAAAATTCAGGAAAAACTTCAAAAAACTATGGTTTTTATTACACATGATTTTTTAGAGGCAATTAAGATGGGAGATCATATAGCAATCATGAAAGATGGTGAAGTTTCTCAAGTTGGAACCCCAGAAGAAATCGTTTCTAATCCAAAAGATCAATATGTTAAAGATTTTTGCGAAGACGTACCAAAGTATAAAGTTTTAAGCGCAGGTAAAGTAATGAGGAAAGAGTTTTCAGACGCAACAAAGAATTTATTTGAAGATGGAAAAAATAATATATTAGATAATTCTAAAATTGACTCCTTAATAGATAAACTACTTGATAGCGATAAGCCCTATCCAGTTGTATCAAATGAGACTGGTAAGTTAGTAGGTGAAATTGATAGAGCTATAGTAATGAAATCAATGAGATCAAATCAATAAATTTGTTTGTTACCTTTTATTGACTTTGGTTTTACATTGTCTCTCCAAATAATTATCATACCAGCAAAAATAATTACAAATACTCCTGGGAATAACTGGCTCCAGGGTGCCTCATTAAAAAAAATCCATCCTAAAATAAATGAAGAAGGAATACCTAGATATTCAAAAGAAGCTATTTTACTTGCTGAAATTAAGCGGTAAGAATAAATAAATAATATTGCCGCTGTACCACCTAAAATTCCAGTCATTGTCATCAAAATAAAGTCTTTTAAATTTTTAATTTCAACATGTCCTGTTGTTACAAAAAATAATATTAAACCACCAATAACATTAAATATTAATGTGTATAACTGAATTTTTGCGGTTGAATGATTGCCTTTAATAAATTTTAAAATTATTACAGAAAAAGCCCATGCTATAGCAGTAAGAATTGGAAAGATTGAGTAAAAACTAAAAATTTCACTTGTTGGTTTCATTATCATAACTACACCAACAAAACCAATTGCAACAGCTGACCATCTATAAATACCAATTTTTTCACTCAACAAAATTATTGATAGTATTACTATGAAGAAAGGTGATGAGAAGGTTAGTGTCATTGCCGTTGCAAACTCTAGATTTACTACTGAGATAAAAATAAATACATTCATAGAAAGAAAACATATTCCTCTCAAACAACTCAATATCAAAAACTTATTACCTATTTTTTTAAATATTGATGAGAATTCATTTGTGAATAAAATCAATAGTAATAAAGGTATAACAGCTGCAACATTTCTAAATAAAGTTAATTGAATTATTGAATACTCATCACCCAAAAATTTAATAATAACCATGTAAAGATCTATACACAAAATTGCTAATAGCATTGTTGCTACGGCTAAATATGTTTTTTTTAGATCTACTTTTTCAGATGAAATTTTCATTTAATAATATTGAAATTAGTATAAGTTTTTAAAATATTATGCAAAATTTTAAGCTTAATGAAGAATTTTTATTAAATAATCAGGATTGGACATTTCCAACTTTTACAGCATATGGACCTGGAAGATTTAAAGAAATTGGAAAGTTTTGTAAAAATTTTAAAATAAATAATGCATTGATCGTTACTGATAGTGGTAGTTTAAATCTACCATTTATAAGTGATTTACAAAATTTACTTAACGATTCAAAAATCAAATCAGATATTTATTCAAATATATCTCCAAACCCTAGAGATGATGAAATAGATTCTGGATGTAAAAAATTTCGTGAAGGTAACCATGATGCAATAATTGCAATAGGTGGTGGAAGCGCTATGGATGGAGGAAAAGCAATTTCTCTTACTGTTGATAGCGGCGTACCATTATGGGATTTTGAATTTGAAAAAGAGCCACCAAAATTAACTATGGAAAATCCTTTTCCAAAAATAATTACTATTCCAACTACAGCAGGAACTGGCGCTGAAACAGAAGTTACTGCCATGGTCACTCATCTTGAAAAAGGAATGAAGTTTTGTTTATGGCATCCAGATGCCCGACCTTGTTTAGCCTTAGTAGATCCAGAGCTTACTTTAAAATTACCAGCTAATCTTACTGCCTGGACTGGTATAGATGCAATGATACATGCAATCGAAGGTTATAGTGTTCCTATGTTTCATCCACTTTGTGATGGTTCTGCATTGGAAAGTTTAAATTTAATTTCAAAATCACTTTATGCAGCTGTGGAAGAACCAGAAAATCTATTAGCTAGAGGAGGAATGATTATTGGATCTTATTTGGGTGGAATAGCCTTCTTAAAAGGCTTAGGTTTAGTTCATGCAATTTCACATATGGTTGGAGCTGAATATAATACTCATCATGGATTAACTAATGCAATTATACTACCCGCAGTCATGAAATATAATTTGCCTGGATTAGAAGAAAAAGTAAAAAGAATGTCAGAGGCAATGCAATTTGAAAACCATTCAATTGAAAGTTTTCAAGACAACTTAAATATAATTCTGGATAGATTGAAAATCCCTAAAGGATTAAATGAGTTGGGAGTGCCAGAAGATTGCCAAGAAAGAATAGCAAAGAAATCAATGCTAGACCAAGCATATGGACAAAATCCTAAAAAGGCATCGTTAGATGAGGTCAAGACTTTAGTTTTAGAGAGTATTAGACAAGCAAGATAGGTTTAATTAAGTGCTTGAGAATTTTTCAGTCCAACAAATAATTTCAAAAATTAAAAATAGAGAAATTAAAATAGCAGAGGTAGTAAATTTCTATTTAGATAGAATAAAAAAATTCAACCCAAAATTAAATGCTATTATTTCACACATAGATGAGACGAAAATTACTGAAGAAGCAAAATTAAAAGATGAAAATTTTAATAGTGATAATGACAAAGATGATATTTATGGTCTTCCAATTGCTGTTAAAGAATTATTCGATATTAAAAATGAGGTAACATGTTATGGATATAAAGAGTTATTAAAAAATATCCCAAAAAAGGATTCTTTTTTAGTAGATAATTTAAGAAAAAACACAATTTTAATTGGTAAAACAAATCTCTCTGAATTTGCTGTCGGTTGTCATACTACTAACAGAGTTTATGGAGCAACTTCAAATGTTTACGATTATAGTAAGTCAGCAGGAGGGTCTTCTGGTGGTGCAGCAGTAGCTGTTGCGGCAAATTTAATTCCTTTTGCAGATGGTACAGATATGATGGGATCTTGTAGAAACCCTGCAGCTTTTGCAAATATCTATGGATTAAGACCAACACCTGGTGCGATTGCAGAAGATAGATTTGAAATTAAAAATTTAAAAGATTTTCCTTTAATGTCTACAACTGGATGTTTTGCTAGGACCCCTAATGACATGGAATTTTTATTTAACTATTTAAAAGGGAAAAATGTAAAGGATAAATTATCTTTTGATATTAAAGATATAAATATTAAAAAACTTTCAAATTTAAAAATTGGATGGTGCATTGATCTAAATGAGCAATATAGTTATGAAGATGGAATAATCGACTTATGTGAAAATATTTTAAAAAAATTACAATCGAACTATATAAATGTTGAGGATTTAAAAACTAAAATTAATTCAAAAGAATTATGGTACTCATGGACAACATTAAGAGCCAAAACATTATATGAAAACTTCTTGTTATATAATTTAAAAAATTTAAATGAATTACCTTCCCAAGCATATTGGGAATATAAAAAAGGGAAAAGCATTGAAACAAACGATGTTTTAAAAGCAATAGAAATAAGAAATAAATATATGGATAAAATTCAAAACCTATTTAAACATTATGATTTTTTAGCATTACCTTCGGCTCAATTATTTCCGTTTGAAAAGGACTTAAATAATCCAGAATTTATCAATAATAATAAAATTGACACTTATCATAGATATATGGAAGTCTATACATTATCAAGTTTGCTTGGTTTGCCAACTATATCTATTCCAGTAGGTTTTAATAATAAAGGGCTACCAATGGGAATGCAGATTATAGCAAATGTTAAAGAAGATAATAAAGTAATTAACTTTGCCAAATCTTATGAAGAAATTTTTAACTTTTCAAAATTTAAACCAAAATTAATGCAATAATAATGACCAGACACCCTCATCATTTTAAAATTTCATTTGCATTAGCTATTGCTGCTGGTTCATGGGGAATTTATTGGCTACCTCAAAGAATACTAGAAGATGGAGGTTTGACTGGTGGCTGGGGAACAATATCCCAAATGGCGGTTGGAATATTAATATTATCACCAGTCGCAATTTGGAGAGTTATAAAAGGAAAGTCTATTGGATTGGAATTTCCTCTGACTGGTTTTTTTGTTGGAAGTGGATTTGTTTGTTATGCTCTTAGCTTTCTTCTTACTGATGTAGTTAAAGCATTAATCATGTTTTACATGATACCTGTTTGGACAACAATATTTGAAATTATATTTTTAAAAAAGAAATTTGGTTGGAAGAGGGTAATCACATTAGGTTTGGCACTAGGAGGTTTATGGATTGTATTCAGTCAAGAAAATATAATCCCATTACCTCAAAATGCAGGGGATTGGTTGGCTCTTGCTGGAGGTGCACTATTTGGTGCTGGTTTAATTAGAATGGAAATAATTAAAACCGATGGCGTCTTTCCAATTATATTCACATTTTTTTTTTATGGAGGTTTAGCCAGTATACCTATTGGGTTATTCTTAGTAGATTATTTAGGACCAGTTCCATCAGTGGAGGTTATCATGTCGATGTCCACTTTTTTATTACTTATTTCGATATTTTATTTTATTCCTACAGGGGTAATAATCTTTTGGGCTCCAAGTAAATTAGGAGCCGGCTTATCATCTATTTTATTTTTAGCTGAAATAATTGTTGGTGTTGTTAGTGCTAGTATTTTAACAAATGAGCCTTTTGGTTGGAGAGAAACACTAGGAAGTATTCTAATAATTCTTGGTGGTGTAATTGAAGTTGTGTATGTTCCAAAGTCAGAGAAGAAATTAGTATAATGGATATTAATGAATTATTGAAATCAAAAAAAAAAGTCTTCTTAGATGGCGGAACAGGTTCAGAAATTCAGAGACTTGGTGGAACTATGGGACCAGCTTTTTCTGGTTTAGCAAATGTTTTCTCACCAGAAATAGTAATCAAAGTACACGAGAGTCATATAAACGCCGGATGTGATATGATAACAACAAATACTTTTGGAACTGCAAGGCATTGTCTTGAGCCTTCAAATTTAGGAGATCAGACTATAAAAATTAACATTGATACAGTTAAGTTAGCAAGACAAGCAATCAAAAATTCTGGAAAAAAAATTAAAATTGCTGGAAGCATGTCAACATATTTAGCTTTGGCTGAAAATGAATTTAGACCTGACACAAAATTTGTACCATCATTTGCAAAAGAAGAAAAAAATTATAAAGAACAAGCGAAGGTATTAAAAGAAGAGGGAGTCGAAGTGCTTATTCTTGAAATGCTTTTAGATATTGACCATGCTAAAATTTTGTTAAATGCTGCTTTAGAAACAGGTTTACCTGTCTGGGTTGGATTAAGTTGCTGCATAAGTAAGTTTGATGAAACAGTCGTAGGTAGAAATTTTAGAGCTGAAAAAGAGAGATCTATTATATATGACCCTTTAAAATATCCTGATGAGCCAAAATTCCTTCCTGAAGATAAAATTATAAATTTCGCTGAAATAATTAATTCACTCAAATCTATCGGTGGAGATGTTTATGGCATTATGCATAGTTGGTTTATTGATACAAAAGAGGGAATGAAAGTTTTAAAATCAAATTGGAATGGGCCAATTATGTTCTATCCAGAAATTCATAAATTTGACACGAGTACTATGCAAGCATTAATAACTGAAAATGAAATTGAATTTGTTGATAAGTGTTCTGAGTTAATAGACGATCAGGTAAAAATTATTGGGGGTTGTTGTGGCGTCACAGATAAACATTTAAAATCCTTGATAACAAAATTTTCTTAAATTAGTAATCTTTACTAATTATTTGGTCTATCATATTTACCATATCTTTTTTATATTTTTCATTTGTTGCAGATTTAGTCTCTAAGACAGAAAAAAACGCAGCAACAACTTTTGTTTTCAAATTTATTCCTAAAAATTGGCCTCCATACCCAGAGTGACCAATCCAGTTGCCGCATTTCATTAATGAATTAACATAATAGACAAATTTATCTTTAGATAATTGAATGTATTTGGGTCCCTCACTATTAATAGTTTTACTCAAAAAAGTTTTAGAACCAATATTTTTTCCATTTATACCTTTTCCAAACCTAGAAAAAAGTAAACCCATTCTTAAAAAATCTCTTGTAATTAAACTTCCACCTCCAGACATCCACGGTGTTCCAAATCTATCTGTTCCTATATACAATCCTTCTTCAAATCCTGTTGCTTCAACTGTTTCCAACAGCCATTGTCTTAAACTTTTTTTACTTACTTTTTCTACAATTAGTCCAATAACATCGGTATTAGCTGATTTATAATGTGCCAGATCGGTATAATTTTTTAAATCTCTGCTTTTTAAAGATTTAATTGAATTTAAATATTGTTCCTGGCTTTGAATGTTTTTGCCTTTAATCGGCAGTCTCCATCCTCCCACAGGCTCATGTAAAAATGAAGACGAATAAGCTTTTGTATAATCTTCGCTATATAGATTTACAATGTTCATGTCTAAAACGTCTTTTACTTTTGCATTTGCATAACCACTGCCAATTTTTGGCAAGTAAAATGAAATTTTCTTATTTAAGTTAATTAGTTTTCTGTCTATCAGCTCTCCCACAAATAAATGTATAAACATTTTTGTAATTGACATAATTGTTTGAGGCTGATTTGTAGAAAAGTCTTTTGCGTACTGCTCGAATAAAATATCCTGATCTTTACCAACTATTAAAGAGCAAAAAGCTTTATTTTTAGTTACCTTTTTTACAGAAGATAATTTACCAATTCTCTTACTAATTTTTTTTTTTAATTTTAAAACAAAATCTGATCTAAGGTATATTCCATATCTATTAATTTTATATAAATTTCTAAAACCCAACCTCCTTTTATTTGGGAGATTCCATTGAGCTTTATTATCTTTTCTTGTAACTAATTCTGGATTTTTTTCTGAAATAATTTTTTTCAAATTAGTACTTTTTATCCAAACTTAAGAGATTTATTTTTCTCGTACTTTTGATGATAGCCTTCTGCTTTACAATAATTTTTTTCTTTGGAAATCTTTGTAGTAACTTTTCCATCTAATTTCTCATTAATCTCTTTTAAAATTTTCTCTGCTGTATTTTTTTCATTATCATTATTATAAAATATCTCAGAGCGATATTGAATTCCTACATAAGTTCCTTGTCTATTTTTTTGAGTTGAGTCATGGAGTTTAAAAAATAATCTGACCATATCTTCATAGCTTAAAATATTTTCATCATATTGAACTTTAACTACTTCTATGTGACCTGTATCCCCACCACAAACTGCTTTGTAAGTAACATTAGGATCATCACCTCCGCAATAACCACATTCGGTAGATAATATTCCTTTTATACCATCGTATTTAGTTTCGTCCCAAAAACAACCAATACCACCAATAAAAGTTTTCATAATTTTACAATATATTATTACTTCAAAATTGAAACAGCTTTTATCTCTTCAACTCCTATACCACAACAACCACCAACAATTTTTACACCTTTGCTAACCCATTTTTTTGCAACTTCCAAATAATCATTGGGTGAAAAATTATCTACAAACTTCCAATTTGGTTTTTCGTAATAGCCTTTATTAGGGTAAGCACCAATAACTCCATTATAATTTTTTAATGCAGTATCTAAAGCTGCACTCGTTGTTTTAATGTCTGAGTGAGCAATTAAAATTGGTCCATTGTGTAATTTACTAAAACTTTTTAACGATTCTTCTAAATCCTCGTAAATTTCAGTTTTATTCTTAACATCATCATAGCCAAGCGTAACATTTTTTGTATTATGATCTATTACACAGGAAATAGAAAGCCAAACAGGTAATTTTATATTTGAAGAACACTCAAGCATAGTCTCTACAATTTCTGCTTGAGACGTCATTGCTTCTAAAATTATTAAATCAACACCCTCATTTGATAAAATTTTAATCTGCTCATTAAAACATGGCTTCATGTTCTTTGTTCCAAGTTTAAGAAAACTTCCATAACTTGAAACACTTCCCGCTAAACTCACGCTCTTTTTTGAATTATCAATTGCTTGTTTTGCAATTTGAACTGCTTGTTTATTAAATAATTCAATTGAGTCTTCATATCCATGTTTTTTAAGAGAAATTGGAGTAGTAGCATAAGTATTTGTTGTAATAACATCAGCACCTGCATCAATATAATTTTCATGAACTTCTTTTACAAATTCTGGGCTATCTACAGAACATTTTCCACACCAGAGGTTTTGATCCATTTTAGCTCCTTTTTTTTCAAGCTCAGCACCTATACCTCCATCAAGTAAAATAATTTTTCCTTGATCGATTTTTTCTTGAATTAAAGTGTAAGACATTAATTGTTTGTGAAAGCACAAATTTTATTATTATCAAGATCTCGAATATAAGAATAGTAAACTCCAGAACCTTCTGGTCTTTCACCTCCAGCTCCTTCACTTTTTCCACCTGCCTTAAGTCCAATCTCATGAAATTTATCAACTATATCTCTAGACGATGTAATAAATGAAACTTGCGTTCCATTTCCATTTGTTGCCTCTTTCATATTGACAGGTTTGGTTACATAAAACTCTATAGTTCCATCACCATTTTTTTCTGTGTAACCAGCGCAAACTTCATCTTTATAATTTCTTTCTAGATTTAAAACTTTTAAGACTTCATCATAAAAAATTATTGCTTTTTCTAAGTTATTGGTTCCTACCATCACATAACCAAGCATTTTAATTTTTCCATTCAGTAATAGTTTTTACCTCTAGATATTCATGCAGTCCCCAGGTTCCACCCTCACGTCCATTTCCGGATTGTCTATAGCCACCAAAAGGAGTTCCAGAGTCTGCTGCTTTATGATTTACATACACAATTCCAGATCTTAATTTTTTTGAAACTCTTTTTGCCTTTTCTTTATCCTCTGTTTGTAAATAGTTTCCTAATCCATATTCTGTGTCATTTGTAATTTGGATAGCTTCCTCTTCATTTTCAAAAGGAATGATTGACAATACTGGTCCAAATATTTCCTCTTTAGCAATTCTCATATTATTATTAACATCAGTGAATACCGTCGGCTTAATAAAATAACCTTTCTTTAAGTCTTCAGGTTTATCAGGGCCACCTGCTACTAAAGTAGCACCTTCTTCAATTCCACTATTTATTAAACTTTGAATTTTATCAAATTGAATTTTTGAAATTACAGGTCCTATGTGATCACCAGCTTTTGAAGCAAGATCAACTTTAATTTTATTTGCTTCATCTGCAGCTTCTTCAACAGCTCTTTTATAAATTGATTTTTCAACGAGCATTCTAGTTGGAGCATCACAGGATTGACCTGAATTACTCATTACGTTTCTAATGCCATCTCTAACTGCATCAGGATATGCATCAGCAAAAACAATATTTCCACCTTTGCCTCCAAGTTCAAGACAAACTCTTTTTATAGTTTCAGCAGCATTCTTTGTAATTAATTTTCCAGCTCTAGTAGATCCTGTAAATGATACCATATCAACATCAGGATGTCCTGACAGGTCAGTTCCAACACCAGGCCCATCACCATTCACCAGATTAAATACTCCAGCTGGAAATCCAGCTTCATCTATCATCTCTGCAAATAGCATTCCTGATAATGGTGCAATTTCAGATGGCTTAAGTACCATTGTACATCCAGTAGCAAAAGCTGGAATTACTTTTAAAGCAATTTGATTTATAGGCCAATTCCAAGGTGTGATTAATCCGCAAACTCCAATTGGTTCATATACAATATGATTAGTAGATCCTTTATCAAAACCTGGCTCGAATTCAAAATCTTTTAATCTTTTTATAAAGTCTTCTATATGACCTGCACCAGAAGATGTTTGATTAGCCGAACACCAATCTTTAGGACAACCAAGCTCTGTAGTAATAGCATCAGTCATATCATCCCATCTAGAATTATAAATTTTTAATAATTTTTCTAATAAATTTAACCTTTCTTCTTTTGAAGTTTCTTTCCAAGTCTCAAAAGCAGATTTTGCTGCTTTGACTGCAGCATTTGTATCATCATAGCTTCCAAGACTTATAATTGCGCAAACTTCTTCTGTTGATGGATTAATAACTTCACATTCATTCTTGTTTACTGGCTCAACCCATTTGCCATTGATATAAAATTTTTTTTTATCTAGCATTTATATTTCAAAATTAATTTTTCTTATTATATGTTTATTTGATCTTACCATTCAAGAAATTAGATGCAGTTTTTAAATTTTAATGATTAATCAATATGTGGTGGTATATTATATTTATGAAATCACAAAAAATAGAACCAAAGTTTGAAAATGACCAAAATCCACGTATTGGGCTCATCGCTTTAGCAACCGATCTAGTGATTGAAAAAGATTTTATAACTGTAATTAAAGATAAAAAAATAGATTTTTTTGTAAATAGAATAGAATGTTACAACCCTTTAACTAAAGAGAATTTGATCAAAATGTCAGAGAATATTACTCAAGTCACAAAAGATATCTTGCCAGAGCAAAAATTAGATTGTGTTGTATATGCTTGTACTTCAGGAACTATAGCTGCAGGATATGACAATATTAAAAATAAAATACAAGCAGCAAAACCTGAGGCAAAACTTTCAACACCAAGTACAGCAGCTTTGAAAGCATTGAAAAAATTAAATATTAAAAAACTTTCTATATTCACACCTTATAGTAAAAAAGTTAATGACGATGTTGTTGAGTATTTTAAATCATCTGGTTTTGAAATTACTTCAAATTCTTACTTTGATATTCATTCTGACATGGAGATTGGCAAAGTAGATCAAAATTATCTGTTTGATGTTCTTATAAATTTAGATGTAAGTGAAGCAGATGCTTTATTTGTATCTTGTACCGCTTTACCCGTACTTCCTTTGATACAAAAATTAGAAGATAAACTAGGAATTCCAGTTCTCTCAAGCAACCAAGCTTTAATCTGGGAAACTTTAGAAAACATAGGTGAAAATAAATCTGTAAAAGGATTTGGAAGACTGTTCGATTAATTTATGTCTTTTTCAAAAGAGGAATACAAACAAAGACTATTAAAAGTTCAATCTCTGATGAGAGAAAAAAAAATTGATTTAATAATTTCTCACGACACAAATAACATGAATTATCTTACAGGTTATGATGCTTGGTCTTTTTATTATGCACAATGTGTATTAGTTCATGTTGATGCTGAAGAACCAATTTGCTTTGTTAGAGATCAAGATGCAGGAGGGGCGTACATAAAGACCTATTTAAATAAAGATAATATTATTGTTTATGATGAGAGTTATATTCATACATGGCCAAAACATCCCTATGATTACTTGACCAAAGTAATTAAAGAAAAAAAATGGGATAAACTGTCCATTGGAGTTGAAATGGATGCTCACTATTTTACAGCTTTTTGTTATGAAAAGATTAAACAAGGATTACCTAATGCAAATATCATCGATTCTGATCGACTAGTTAACTGGGCTAGATTAATTAAATCTAATGCAGAGATAAATTATATGAAGTCTGCTGCTTTAATTTCTCAAAAAGGAATGCAAACAGCAATTGATATTATTAAACCAGGAGTAAGACAATGTGATGCTGTTGGAGAAATTCAAAAAGCTTTATTTTATGGAACACCAGAATATGGCGGTGAATACTCAAGTATAGCAACTTTGCTTCCTACAGGAAAAGGAACATCAGCATCACACTTAACGGCAACACAAGATAAATTTAAAGAAGGTGAGGCAACAATAATTGAATTATCGGGTGTATATAAAAGATACCATGCACCAATGGCTCGAACAGTTCTGCTTGGCAAACCTGATCAATTAAAAATAGATACTATGAATAAAACTATTGAAGCACTTCAAGCAGGAATAGATGCTACAAAACCCGGGAATACAGCTAATGATGTTGCTCAAGCATTTTGGAAAATCTTAGATAAATATAAAATAGAAAAGAAATCAAGGACTGGTTATTCAATTGGTATCGGTTATCCACCTGACTGGGGAGAACATACTTTAAATATTTATAAAGGTGATATGACTGTTTTAGAACCAAATGTTTGTTTTCATATGATTGCTGTAATGCAGTTTGGTGAATGGGGAGTAGAAGCTTCAGAAGCTATAAGAGTAACAGAAACTGGATTTGAGTTATTCTGTAATTTTCCAAAAGAACTACATATTAAGAGTTAATTAACTGTTGAAAATAAACTACACAAATGTTTTATAGTTCGTCATGTCTAAAAATATAGAATTCGTAAAGTTTGATAAAGTTGACAAGAGTTACGATGGTAAGGTTTTAGTTGTTAAAGATTTAAACTTAGATATTGCGGAGGGTGAATTTATTACTATGCTTGGACCTTCAGGATCTGGAAAAACAACATGCTTAATGATGTTAGCAGGTTTTGAAACTCCAACAAACGGCGAAATTTATTTAGATTCAAATCCAATTTCAAATATACCTCCTCATAAAAGAGGAATAGGAATGGTATTTCAAAATTATGCTCTATTTCCGCATATGACTGTCTATGAAAATCTTGCTTTCCCATTAAAAGTAAGAAAAATCCAAAAAGACGAAATTGACAAAAAAGTTGATAAAGCATTATCGATGGTATCTTTGTCTGGATTTGAAAGTAGAATGCCAGCACAATTATCTGGTGGACAACAACAAAGAGTTGCAGTTGCAAGAGCCTTAGTTTTTGATCCAGCTGTTGTTTTAATGGATGAACCATTAGGTGCTTTAGACAAAAATTTAAGAGAAAGCATGCAATATGAAATAAAACATATCCACGAAAATATTGGTGTTACTGTCGTATACGTTACTCATGATCAGGGTGAAGCTTTAACAATGTCAAATCGAATTGCTGTATTTAATGACGGAAAAGTTCAACAATTATCAAGCCCTGATAAGTTGTATGAAGAACCAGTTAACTCGTTTGTTGCAGAATTTATAGGAGAAAATAATACCTTCGGAGGAGAAGTCATAGATATTTCAAAAGGTGTGTGTAAAGTAAAACTTAACAATGGTGAAATTTTAGCAAACCCAATATCTGTAAATGCAAAAGGTGATAAAACCACAGTATCAATAAGACCAGAAAGAGCATTGATAAATCCAAAAGATAAAATGGATAATAACCAAAAAGGTAAAATCGAAGAAGTTATTTATCACGGTGATCATACGAGATTGAGAATTAATCTTTTAGGAAACAAGGAATTCATATTAAAGGTTCCAAATAGTTCTAATGAATTAGATCTAAAACTAGGTAATGAAATAAATGTTGGCTGGAACAGTCAAGATGCAAGAGCATTAGATCCTAAATAACATACAATATACCTAATATAATACTTACAAAATGGCCTGTTGACTCTGAATGCCCTATTTGTTGTAATTAAACATATAAATTAATTTATATTAAACGTTTAAACGGAGGATAAATGAAAAAATTAAGTAAATTATTACTTGCTCTTTCTTTTGCTCTTTCAATAACTACATCTGCATTTGCGGTAACCGTCGCATCTTGGGGTGGAGCTTATACAGAGTCTCAAAAGCTAGGGTATGGTGATCCAACTGCAAAAGCTCTCGGTGTTGATATCAACTGGGTAGATTATTCAGGTGGATTATCTGAGATTAAGGCTCAAAAAGAAGCGGGTGCCATTACTTGGGATATTATCGATGTATTCGCATTTGATACTATCAATGGATGTGACGAAGGAATTTTTGTTGAATTCGATTTTGACAAAGACTTCCCTGCAGCTCCAGATGGAACACCTGCAAGTGAAGATTTCTTTGCTCCAATGCCAAGTAAATGTGCTGTAGGAAACATTCTATATTCATGGAACTACGCATATGATACTAGAGCATTTGATGGAAAATCGCCTTCAACTATTAAGGACTTTTTCAACACTAAAAAATTTCCAGGAAAAAGAGCAATTTATAAATCTGCTCTTACAAACCTAGAAATTGCTTTAGCTGGTGACGGTGTTTACATGGGTAAAGGTGGATCTGAGATCTACAAGTTACTAGAAACAGAAGCTGGTGTTAACAGAGCAATGAACAAAATCAAAGAGCTTTGCACAGATCCAAATGGTGGATGTGTATTCTGGTCAGCTGGTGCTCAACCACCAGAATTATTAGTTGCTGGTGAAGTTGTAATGGCAACAGGCTGGAATGGAAGATTCTTCAACGCTGAAGTTGGTGAAGGTGCTCCAATTGCGCAAGTATGGGATGGACAAGGTCTTGACTATGAATATTTCGCACTTGTAAAAGGTGGACCAGATGAAGCGAATGCTAAAAAAGCATTAGCAATGATGACTAACACAGAAATGTTAGCAGGAAGCGCTAAATATATCGCTTATGCACCATACAGATTATCATCTTTAGAAATTATCAAAGCTAATGAGCCTTGGTACAAAGACGGTAAAACTGAAATGATGCCTCAAATGCCAACTGCTCCTGCGAATACTAAAAAATACTTTTTAGTTGATCCATTTTTCTGGGCTGATAATGGCACAGAACTTGGTGAGAAGTGGGAAGCTATGAAAGCTGGTCTATAATATAAGTATTAAAGACTAGTATAATATAATATATATAGGGCGACTTTAAAGTCGCCCTTTTTATTTATGAGCAGTGAAACAAAACAAATATTAACTACCGACGGAATTCCTCTAGAGATAAGTCTGAAAAAGGCTGAAAGGAAGAATAAAATTAAGGCGTTTCTATTAGTTGCGCCTTTATTATTATTTTTAATTATTACTTACATATTTCCAATTGGTGAAATGTTTACAAGAAGCATTGATGATAAAATGATTACTAACATGCTTCCTAAAACATTTAAATCTATGGAGACCTGGGATGGCAAAGAGCTTCCTCCAGAGGAAGTATTTGCTTCATTCTTATCTGACTTTAAAATTCTTGTAGATAAAAAAGAACATGGAAAATTAGCTCAAAGACTTAACAAAGAAAAAAATGGTTTCACTACCATAACAAAAAAATTATTTAGACAAGTTAAAAGAAATAAAATTGATGAGACACAAAGTATTAAAGAACAAATAATGAAAGTTCACAAACGATGGAGAAATTTAGAATACTGGCAAGCAATTAAAAGAACTGCCCCCCCTTATACTTCAGCTAAATATTTAAAAGCTATGGATATGTATTTGAATGAAGATAACAAAATTACTCAAGTTAGCGAAGATCGAAGAATACACAGAATTTTGTGGTTAAGAACTGTAGAGGTTGCTTTTTTTGTTACCGTATTCTGTTTTTTAATGGGTTATCCAATAGCTCATTTGCTAGCAACACTTCCTATGAAATACAGCAATTTATTAATGATATGTGTTCTCCTTCCTTTTTGGACATCGTTATTGGTCAGAACAGCAAGTTGGATGATATTACTCCAACAACAAGGAGTTGTTAATGACTTTTTTGTAATGATAGGTTTGGTTGCAGACGATAATAGGCCTGAAATGATGTACAATAAAGTTGGAACTTATGTTGCAATGACACAAATTCTATTACCATTTATGGTTTTGCCGCTTTACAGTGTAATGAAAACTATATCGCCAAGTTTGATGAGAGCAGGTAAATCTCTTGGTGGAACACCTTTCGTAGCTTTTTGGAAAGTATATTTTCCATTAACAATACCAGGTATTGGGGCAGGTTGTCTTTTAGTTTTTATTCTTGCAATTGGATATTACATTACACCTGCTTTAGTTGGAGGTGCATCCGGAACATTGATTAGTAATCAAATAGCATACCATATGAAGTCAACTTTAGATTGGAGTTTTGCTTCTGCAATGGGACTTATGTTACTTAGTGGTGTTTTGGTTATTTATTGGATTTATAACAAACTAGTTGGAGTTGATAATATTAAATTAGGATAGAATGGCATTACCAAAATATACAGAAACTAGATATAGAATTTGGCATTATTTTTATATTGCCATATGTACTTTTGTATTTATTTTTTTAATAGCACCTTTGTTTGTAATATTTCCATTATCATTTAATGCAGAGGAGTTTCTTGTTTTTTCAGAAGGAATGAAAAATTTAGACCCAGATGCTTTTTCTTTAAGATGGTACAAAGATATGGTTTATGGAACAAAAAATCCATGGGGACTTGCTGCAAAGAATAGTTTTATTATTGCTATATTTGCAACGCTAGGCTCAGTAATTTTAGGAACAGTTGCTGCATTGGGATTAAGTAGCAGACATATGCCTTTTAAAGGAATAATAATGGCAACTTTAATTTCACCAATGATAGTTCCACTTATTATATCTGGTGTTGCAATATTCTTCTTTATGGCAAAGGCAGGTTTAGCAGCGACTCATACAGGAATAGTTTTAGCTCATATAATTTTAGGAACACCTTTTGTTGTAATCACTGTTACTGCAACATTATCAGGCTTTGATCATAGTGTAACGAGAGCAGCAGCTAGTTTGGGCAGTAATCCAGTAAATACATTTATGAAAGTAACACTTCCTTTAATTTTACCTGGCGTAATTTCAGGAGGTTTATTTGCTTTTGTAACGTCTTTTGATGAAGTTGTAGTAGTGCTATTTTTGGCAGGTCTTGAAAATACAACTATCCCAATTCAAATGTGGACAGGTTTAAGAGAACAATTAAGTCCCACCATTCTAGCAGTTGCTACGTGTTTAATCATTTTATCAACTTTAATATTAATTAGCGCCGAATTGTTAAGAAGAAGATCTGAAAGATTAAGAGGAATTAACAGATAATTAATGTAATGACTCAATTATTGTCGCAATACCCATACCTAAACCTATACATTGAGTAGATAAAGCATATTTTTTATTTTCACGTCTAAGTAAGTCTGCAGCTTTACCAGTTATTCTTGCTCCTGTTGCTCCAAGAGGATGCCCAAGTGCTAATGCTCCACCGTCTAAATTAGCTTTCTTTTGATCGATACCAAGATCTTTTAAACATGCTATTGATTGAGATGCGAAAGCCTCATTAATTTCGACAATATCAATATCATCAATTGATAAATTTGCTCTCTCCAATACTTTTTTTGTTGCACCTATAGGTCCAAGTCCCATTACATCAGGCTCACATCCTTTAACCCCAGTTGCAACGATTCTACCAAAAATTTCTAATCCATTTTCTTTTGCATAACTTTCTTCACATATCAATGTTGCTGCTGCTCCATCAGTAAGAGGTGATGATGTTGCTGCAGTAACAGTTCCTTCTTGATCAAATGCAAGTTTTAGTCCATCCAAAGTTTCTTGGTTACTTTTTGGACGTATATTTCCATCTTTTGTGCAGCCAGCAATTTCAACTATCTCATTTTTAAATTTACCTTTAACTTCAGCCTCATTAGCTTTTTGATGACTTTGAATTGCAAACTCTTGTTGCTCAGTTCTTGAAATTTTATATCTCTTAGCAACATTTTCAGCAGTTATACCCATTGAAAAATAAACATTTGGATTTTCTTTATCTGTGTAAGGATAAGGTATTGGTTCAAAGCCAGTTGTCACTCTAGTCATACTTTCAACACCTCCACATACAAAAACTTTACCTGCACCCATCGCTATTTTTCCCGCTGCAACATGAATAGCTTCCATAGATGAACCACACCATCTATCAACAGTCATTCCAGACGTATGTATTTCCATCCCAGATAAAAATGTTGTTAGTTTTCCAATATTAAAACTCTGCTCCCCAACCTGGAAAGCGCATCCAACAATAATATCCTCAATATCAGCAGGGTTTACTTTAGTTTTAGATACAAGATTTTTAACAACCTCGGCAAACATATTTACAGGCTTAACGTCAATTAATTCACCTTTTCTTGCCATTGTAAAAGGTGATCTTACATATCCTGCTATAACTGCTCTTTTCATATAAGACTTATACTCACTAATTATTATTTTGAAAATGGTAAAGAGGACACAACTCCTTTTCTTAATTTATTATCTGGAGTGTGTACTAAAACTTCTGAACCTATTTTACAAAATTCATTTAAAATCATAGATAAACCAATATTTTTTTTTAATTTTGGAGAATAAATTCCTGAGGTAATTTTACCAATTAATTTCTTATCTTTTGAATACAGTGGAAAAGGAATTGAACATGGAGGACTATCTGCACCATCAAATAATACTCCTTTTAATTTTTGTTTTACACCTTGTTTTTTAATTTTCTCTAAAGCATTTTTTCCAATGAAGTCATGATCACTTTCATTATCGCAATATTTTTCTAAGTTACATTCGATTGGATTATTTTCTTTTGTAAAATCATTTCCATAAGACATTAATCCCGCTTCTATTCTGTCAATTAAATTTGGACATCCTGGAGCAATATTAAATTCATTTCCTGCTTTCCATATTATATCCCAAATTTTTTCTCCCATTTCATTTTTGTCGAAGTAATTTTCAAAGCATTTAAAATAAATTTCAAATCCATCTTGTTTGCTATATCCTGATCTTGCGATAACCTGTTTAGTTCCCAAAAAATCAAAAATTCTAAAATTAAAAAATTTTAATTTTCTAATATCTTCACCAAATATTGATGCCATCAAATCTTCAGACTTTGGACCTTGTACCGCAAGAGGATATACATCTGGTTCTGTTATGCTCACATTTAGATTTAAACCAACTGCAATACCTTTTGCCCAAAGCAATACATCAGAGTCTGCTATAGAAATCCAAAACATATCATCATCTAATTTTAACAACACTGGATCATTTATCATTCCAGCATTTTCATCTATCATGGGAATATAAAAACATTTTCCAGTTTCCATATTTTTTAATGATCTTGGTGTCATTTTTTGTACTAATAAGCTTGCATCTGGACCTGATATCTGAACTTGTCTTTGACAAGACACATCCCATAACTGAACATGTTCAGTCAAATGCCAATAATCATCCTCAACAGATTTCTGAAATCTTTTTGGTAAAAGCATATGATTTACAACAGTAAAATCGGTTACGCCACACTCTTCAACTCTCTTTGTGTAAGGAGTTCTTCTTATTCTCCTAGACATATTTAGTTTTGTACTTATTTTACTTTGTATCAATGAAGCCATATATTATTTAGACCACCATACTGTATAGCTATTAGGAGAAATTATTATTGGCAAATGATAATTTTTTTTATTATCGGTCATTTTAAATTTTATGACTATTTCACCCACATTTTTTTTCTTTTTAAAGTAACTTTTAATATCACAAATCATTTCATAATCGCATTTACAATCTTTTTTGCTAAGATTGAAATGCTGATTAATTCTACCATTTCCATCCGTCTTTGTATTCAAAAAAAGCTTTTTTAATTTTGAGGATTGTATTTGATAAATTTTTACTTTGACATTACTTGCATGAGTTCCATCAGAACCATTCAATAAATGTGAGCTAAATTTTGCCATTTTACTCTATTGATGATTTCTCTCTCTTGCTTGCTACAGCAGCAACAATTGGACTTAATACAGGTTTAGCTTTTACATTTACACAAGCAGTTTTACCACTTGCAATAGCTCTTTTTAGTGCTGGACCCAATTCTTCTCTTTTTGTAACCAATTCACCATGACCTCCAAAACCTTCAAATATACTGTGGAAAGGTATATCTCTAAAGTCTGTTGCCACTCTTTTTCCACTATTAAATAACCTCTCTTGTTGTTGTCCAATTGATGCTAAGCCACCATTATTGTCAATTACAACAACAATTGGTTTCTTTTCAAAAAATGCAGTTTCTATAGACATACCTCCTGATAAAAAGGCACCATCTCCACTAATTAAAATTACATTCGATTTAGGGTTATTATTTTTTGCAGATAATGCAAATGATACTCCAACACCAAGCATACTAAATGTGCCTGGATGTAAAATTCCACCCAATTTTTTTCCTTGGGCTCCTGCTAAATTTATTGCGATTTCAGACCAGAAATGAGTATTTCCTCCATCAATTACAAGCCAATCTTTCTCATCCATTACGTCTTGTACATCTAACGCTAATTGCAGGGGATGAATTTTTCCACCATTTTTTTTTGTTTGATCGGCCTCAATCTTTAATTCATTTAAGGATTTATTTACCCAATCTTTTTTTTTATTTTTATTTTCGTTAAACCAATTACTTCCCAAGTTCCATTTATTGTTTTTCTTTAAATTACATAGTGTATCCAGAAATACTCCTGGATCACATAAAAGATTATGATCAGCTGCTCTATTAAACTCAATTTCTTCATGGGAACCGTTAATACAAACTAAAGTTGTTGTTTTTGGAATGAAAGGAGGGTTACCAAAATTCATTTGGTTATCTAACCTTGCACCAATCATTAAAACTAAGTCTGAGTTATGTAATGCAAATTCTGAAGGTGGATATTGGTGAATATCAGCTAAACCCATATATGCATTTGCCTCTTCTCCTAAAAGTTTTTGATGGTATGGCACATTAAAAACTGGAATATTTAAACTTTGACCCGCAGTCTCTAAATTCTTTTCTGAGTTTGACCACCAAACACCGTGTCCTCCAATTATGACAGGTTTTTTTGCATTACATGCTAACTCAAGTATTTTTGATAGTGCATTTGGGTCTGGCCATGCCTTAGAAACTGGCTTTGCTTTATGTGAAAATGGTCTTTCCTCAAGTCCAACATTTTCTTCAAATGAAGAAAACATTATATCAACAGGCAAACTTAAATGAACAGCACCAGGATATCCATTCGTTGCAATTCTATAAGCTTTATCAACAAATTCTCTAATTCTTGTTCCATCTGTAATACTAGCACTATATTTTGTAAGGGGAGCAGCTATTGAAACATCATCAATTTCTTTAAATCCACCTGATCCTTGTCTTTTTAAACTACTTGATCCAGTTATATAAATTATTGGTGTTCTTTCTCCCCATGCTTCCATCATTGATGGTACCGCATTTGCAAAACCCTCTGGCCCAACTAAACATACTGATGGTTTTCTTGTAATTCTTGTGTGTCCATCTGCCAAGTGTCCTGCTATTTGTTCATGAGGACAATTAACTACATCAATTTGACATTCCATAAAACCTTCAATTGCAGGATTACAAAATCCACCAGATAGAGTAAAAACTTTATTAATGCCTTTATCTTTTAATGCTCTTGCAATTAATGCTCCACCTCTTATTTTTTTTTCCATATTAGTAAGTTGTATTCATAAATAGTTTCTGTTCGATTATATCAGAAGAAACTTCATTAATATCATTTAATCCAACCAAACCTAGTGCTGTGCTAGTTTCTTCTTTAATTATATCTACAATTCTTCTTAATCCACTAGCTCCATCAGCTCCCATTGCATACATTACGGGTCTTCCAATCATTGAAAAGTCTGCTCCTAAAGCTAATGATCTCACAATATCACTACCACTTCTTATACCGCTATCAAATATAATTGGAAAATTATTTCCTACTGCTTCTCTAATAAAAGGTAAAATATTTATTGCTGCTGAGGCACTATCTAATTGTCTGCCCCCATGATTTGAAACTTGAATAGCATCAGCGCCCATTTCTTTAATTTTAACTGCATCGTCCGATGACATTATACCTTTGACAATCAATTTGCCTTTCCATTTATTTCTTACTCTTTTTAGAGTTTCCCAATCTGTTCTTCCTCTACTTTCTTTTCTTTTAAAAATACTTTTTCCACTTTTTGAAGTTTCGTAATTCATTGGTTTGGGTATTCCACTAAGCAATGTAGATATTGACCAAACAGGATGGGTTGCAAAATCAAAAAATTGTTTAGGTCCAATTTTAAATGGATATGAAAATCCATTTTTATCATCTCTAGTTCTCCTTGATAAAACTGGAACATCAACAGTAAGTATAGCAACCTCATAGCCAGTTTTTTCTGCTCTATCAAGCAATTCCATGACAAAAGCTTCATCTTGAAAAATATAAAGTTGAAGCCATGAATGACCTTCTGAAAGCTCATACATTTTTTCTAAAGTAGTTGTGGAAGCCATTGATACACAAGTTGGTATATTATTTCTTGCACTCTCTTTTGCCAGCATAGAGTCTGCGCCTGGCCATGAAAGATTTGTCATACCCATGGGAGCAAATCCAAAAGGATAGTCATAATTAATTCCAAGAATATTTTTTTTTAATTTTCTTTCTTCTACATTTCTTAAAACTCTTGGCTCAAGTCGTATTTGGTCTAAAGCAAAACTATTAATTTCAGACAACTTTTCATCTCCTGATGCACCATCAATAAAATCGTAAACTAGCTTCGGTAACCTTTTCTTCGATAGTTTTTTTGCGTCTTCAAGACTAAAAATCTTATTACTGGCTTTAATATTATCCATTTAATTTCTTTATATATGTTTTTAAACTAATCTTATCATCTTTGGTCACATAATAAGCATCATGATTAATTCTTGAAGAATAAACCTCTGAAGGAACTCCGTCAATAAAAAGCACAGCTACACCATCATCAATAGCTATTCCATCTGGCAAATTTCCATCTTTAATTTCAGAGATAAATTGTAGAAGTCGATTATTATTTGAAGAATGTGGTGTGCAGCTTCCATGTAAAAAACTTATTCCTTTTAATGGACTTAACTCTTTACTAACAGAATCAGATAATATCCAATCAAACCAACAAACAGCTCCTGCACTTATCCCACTAAGAATAATTCCTTTTTCGTATGCATCTTTAAATACGTTAATAAGATTATGTCTTTTCCAAATATTAATCATATCAGAGGTATTACCTCCTCCTACATAAATTATATCTTTGTTTAACAGCCATTCATGAAAACCTTCCACGCTTGTGCATAGATTAAAATGAGATAATTTAAATTTTTGCGACTTAAATCTTTTATAAAAAAGATCTATCTTTTCTTTATTATCATTGCTGGCAGTTGGCAAAAAGCCTAAACTAATACTTGATTTATTAACTTGATTTACAACATATTCATCCAATGCTTCGTCAGACTTATGTGTAAATCCACCACCACCAATTGCTATTATTATTTTTTTATTCCTGACCATGGAGAAGGACCTTTTGGAATATCGATTTTTAAACCTCTTACAATTTCATTTTTAAAGTCGTACATTGGTAAAGTACATATCTCACCTTTATGAATTGTATTATCGTTACAATTAACATCCACTATTAACCCAGGCTTATGTTCTGTAGAATTCATTAAAACTATTCCAACTCCACACTCTTGAAATGGTGACCAAGTACTTGAAGTAATTTTACCAATTATTTCATTGTTGAATTTAATATATGTACCTTTGAGTGCTGTACCACCTTCTACTCTTATGCCCCAACATCTTGTCTCTTTATCTACCGATTGTAGAGCTGACTTTCCTATAAAGTAGCTTTTATTTAAATCAACATATTTACCCAAACCAACATCATAAGGATTTGTTTTGTGATTAAAGTCTTGCCCAGCTGATAATAATCCAGACTCTATTCTCTTACATCTAAAACCAGGCGTACCTGTGAGTATCATTCCCATTTTTTTTCCTTCTTCAAGAATGTAATCTCCAATTTTTTCAGTATTATTAATCTTTGTAAAATATATTTCCCAACCTAACTCGTTACTAAATCCTGATCTACTTATAATTAATTTTTCCTGTAAAATTTCTACTTCTCTCCAATCAAAATATTTCCAATTTTCTGGATACGTTTCCTTTGTTAATTTTTTTAAAAGATCCATAGATTTAGGACCTTGAATTTGACTTACCCAAACATCTGGATCAGATATTTTAACCTTAAGATTTTCTGAGTGAGCTTTGTACCATGAAAAAAGATCTCCATCAGCTTGAGCAAACCAAAATTTGTTTTCCTCTAATCTTAACAAAACTCCATCTGTTATCATTCCTCCATCGCTGTAACATGCAAATTGGTAGGAGCATCTTCCTACTTTAATTTTTGATATATCTCGCGTAAATATTTTTTGTAAAAGTTTTTCTGCATCTGGACCAGAAATTTCATAAGGATGTTCACCCGTATGACGAAATATTAGTTCTTGTCTTACTTTCCAATACATTTCATCTGCAGTTGCATTTGATAGAACTTCAGGATTTAATCTTCCTGCATAAAATGAATATTCTGGATCAAAGGGAAGTTCTTGGTAAGCCAAGGGATGTATGCCAACAGTTCTTGCAAGTTCAACTACTTTGCTTTTATCTACCTTTAAAGGTTTTACTGAAAATCTGACTTTGTTTAGATCGTTTTGCATTTATAAATATAAGAAAAATTGTATATTAATTAAAATATCTATTCAATCAGTAGATGTATCGCTCTAATTTGCCGGTTGTTATCCACATCTGGAATTGTTATCTTTTTATATAATAAAATAATTTAAGAAAAAGAGGGACTTATGAAATACATGTTAAAAGTTTTTTCAGCGACATTAGTGTCACTGATATTATCTTTTTCTATTGCCAATGCATCAAGTGGTGTCTTTAAATTGTCACATGATCTTGGATTTGGAAAAGATACCAACTTAGACGCAATTACTAAGGGACGTTTGTTTCAGGTAGTTATTATGACACAAAACCGTCTAGTTAGAAAAAATCTTGACGGTGTAACATCGCCTGAACTTGCAACCGAATGGTCAGCAAATGCTGATGCAACTGAGTGGACATTCAAATTGAGAAAAGGGATATATTTCCATGATGGATCAGCCTTTGATGCGCCAGATGTAAAATATTCACTTGAGAGAGTAAAAGATCCTGATATTGGGTCTCCAGCCAAGAAAAGTATGAGTTCAGTTACTGATATAGAAATAGTTGATGCACATACAGTTAAAATGAAATTAAATACTTCCTTTGCTGATTTTCCATTATTACTAACAGATTACAGATTAAGGATGATACCTGAGGGATCTGGGGATACAATAGGTCAAACAGGAATAGGAACTGGTCCTTTTATGGTTGATAAATTTGACCCAGAGGGAACTACAGTCTTAAAAGCAAACCCAGAGTATTGGGAAGGTGCCCCAGGAGTAGCAGAAGTACATGTTATCGCAATACCAGACGGTGAAGCTAGAGTTCAAGCACTTCTTACTGGACAGATTGATATGAATAGATATGTACCATTTAGTCAAAAACGAATTTTTGATAACAATCCTAAGTTTAATGTTTCAGTTGTACCTACAGGTAACTGGAGAGGAATGGTAATGAGAACAGATACCGCTCCATTTGATAATCCAAAAGTAAGAAAAGCAGTTAGACTTGCAGTTGATAGACAAGAACTCGTAGATCTTGTTATGGGAGGAGCAGCAACAGTTTCATGTGATACTCCAGTTGCACCTTCTGATCAATATAGATTGAAAATGGATTGCCCTCAAAATATTAGTAAAGCTAAAAACTTACTAAGAGAAGCTGGATATCCTAATGGAATATCTATGACAATTCATGTATCTACAAAAGAACCAACTTGGCCAACAATTGCAGAAGTTATGCAACAACAGTTAGCTAAAGCAAATATCAAAGCAGATATTAAAATGACTCCTTCTAAGAGTTATTGGAAAGAAACTTGGATGAAAAAAGCTGTTGCAATGACACGTTGGAATGAAAGACCTGCGGATAGTATTTTGCATGAGGCTTATCATAGTGGTGCTAAATGGAATGAGTCTTTCTATAAAAGTTCTTCGTTTGATAAGAATTTAGCTGATGCAAGAGGTCAGCTAGATTTTAATAAAAGAAAAGCTGCTTATCAAAATGCCCAAAAAACTTTATGGGAAGAGACTGGTACATTGATACCTTATCATGTATCCAAATTAGTAATAACTTCATCAAGAGTTAAAGATTTAGATGATGTTGAGGTTTTTTCCATTCAATGGCATAAACTAAAAGTAGATTAAATATAATTATTTTTTACAGGCCTTTAATTAGGCCTGTAAAACCGCAATCAAATTTTGTTATTATAAAAATAAATAAGATTTATAATCTTCAATATGATTTTTTTAATTTTTAAAAGAATTTTACTAGGTTTAATTACTTTATTTATAGTATCCTTAATAACTTTTGCTGGAGTTGAAGTTTTGCCAGGTGATGCATGCACTACATACTTAGAGAGAGAAGCATATGGTGCAGCTCTAGAAGCTTGTTATCAAAGATTGGGATTAAATGTTCCAGCTTACGAAAGATATTTGTCTTGGGCTTATGGGGTAATTCAAGGAGACTTTGGATATTCTTTAAGTGGAGAGATGAAAATAAATGACGTTTTGGGTCCGAGAGTAAAAAATTCAATGGTTTTAGCCTCAGCCTCAATTTTAATTGGTATACCAATTGCTCTTTTGCTTGGGATTATAACTGCACTTTGGAGAGATAAATTTCCAGATATTGTTATTTCAACAATAACAATATTTTCGATGACAATTCCAGAATTTATTAGTGCAACTTTATTGATATTAATAGTTGCCATCTGGTTAGAATGGCTTCCTGGCATAGTTATAGTGCCAACAGGAGCTTCTATCTCAGAATTGCTTCCAAATATCATTTTACCAGTTATTGCAATATCAATGATTATGACCGCACATATGGCAAGAATGGTTAGATCAAGTGTAATTCAAGTTATGTCTAGCGACTATGTTCAAATGGCAATATTAAAAGGTGTTCCTTATTGGAAAATGGTTTTTAAACATGTCTTGCCAAATGCTCTATTGCCCGCAATTAATGTTGTAGCCTTAACTATCGCCTGGTTACTTGGAGGTGTTGTTGTAACTGAAGTTGTGTTTAATTATCCTGGACTAGGTAGATTGGTTATTGAGTCAATTTCAAATAGAGATTTGCCTGTTGTTCAAGCATTAGCAATCATACTTGCCTCAATATATGTTGGTATAAATTTGTTGGCTGATTTAATGACATTGATGTTAAACCCAAGACTAAAGTCTCTTCAAATTAAAAAATAATTATGGAACTACAAGTAGAAAAACCAAAAAGTAACCTTTTTAAAATTTATGAGATTATTTCCACAATGGCTTCAAGGCCATCAGGTTTAATAGGACTAACTATTTTGTTATTTCATGTAGTTTTAGCTGTCACAAGTCCATTATATGCACCTCATGATTTTAAAGCTATTGATCCATCGCTAATGTTGCTGCCACCATCATCAGAATATTGGTTTGGAACAGACAGTTTAGGTCGTGACGTTTTTACGAGAACTATATTAGGTGGAAGAACAGCACTAACTGTTACATTTTTTGGATCGATAATTGCATTGTTGTGGGGTGGTGCTCTAGGAATTTTTTGTGGACTAGTTGGAGGAAGAATTGATGATGTTGTCATGAGGATCATAGATGCCTTCCTATCAATACCCTGGATTCTAGCAATGTTGTTAATTGTATCTTTGCTTGGTACTTCAACAATTGTTTTAATTCCTGCATTAGGATTTTTTTATGGCAAAGGTATTGTTAGAGTTGCAAGAGCAGCAACTCATGATGTAATTGCAAAGGATTTTATTGTATCCGCAAGAGCTAGAGGACATGGAAATTTATCTATAATTTGGAATGAAATTCTTCCAAATGTAAGAGATGCAATTATGGTTGAAGGGGCAATGAGATGGTCCTGGATGTTACTTGGTTTTAGCTCGTTATCTTTTTTAGGTTTTGGAGTGAGTCCACCTACACCAGATTGGGGTTTGATGATATCAAATGCTAGGGGATTAATGTCATTTGCTTATTGGGCTGTTCTAGCACCGATAGTAGGTCTGAGTTCACTAATTATAGGAATTAATTTAACAGCTGATGCATTTGCAAAAGCATTAGGTATCGACAGATCAACCAAAGCACCCGTTTAAAATGGAAAATGCGGTACAACAAATAAACAATTTATCAATAGGCTTCACGAGTAAAAAAGGTGAACAAATCTCAATTTTAAAAAATATAACCACAAATATAAAAAAGGGAGAAACCGTTGGTATTGTGGGCGAGTCAGGTTCAGGGAAAAGTACTTTAGCATTGGCTATGATGGGTTATGTAAAACAGGGATTATATACTATTTCTGGTGAATGTTTGTTTCATTCTAACGATCTTTTAAGAATGAAAGATAAAGACTTGGAAGATATTAGAGGTAGAAAAATTGCAATGATCCCACAAAATGCTGGCCAATCTTTAACACCAAATCTAAAAATAGGTTATCAAATTGATGAAGCTTTAAAACTCCATACTGATTTAAAAATACAAGATAGAAACAAAAAAATTTCAGAGTTACTAAACAAGGTAAGATTGCCATCACCAGAAATTATGGCTCAAAGATACCCTCACGAGTTATCTGGAGGTCAACAACAAAGAGTCGCTGTTGCAATGGCATTAGCTGGAAATCCCGAATTATTGTTATTAGATGAGCCGACTACTGGATTGGATGTAACCACACAGGCTCATGTATTAGAACTATTAAATTTTATTGCTAAAGATACTGGTACATCAATGGTTTATGTAAGTCATGATTTAGGTGCCATCGCTCAAGTAAGTGATAGAGTAATTGTAATGTATTCTGGACAAATCGTTCTAGATGGTCCAGTAAGAAGAATACTAAAAAATCCAATTCATCCTTATACATCTGGATTATTGAAATCTATTCCAAAATTAACTCTACCAGGATTACCGAAGTCTATGTCTGGAAGTCAACCACAACCAGGAACAATTACAAAAGGGTGTAGTTTTTATGATAGATGTGAACTTGCTGAAATGAATTGTAGTAATAATTCGCCAGAATTAGAATATGTAAAAAATTTAAATACTAGCGTTAGATGTTTTAAGCACAAAGAGCTTCATGAAAAAATTGATAAAGATGAAAATCTAGTAACATCTATTGAAAATACTATCTTGGATAAAGAAATGCTCGGTTTATCAAAAGTTTCAATAAGTTACGCTAAAAAAAAATTTATTGATCAATTATTAAATAAAGAAAGCGATGACAATCCAACCGTTAAGGATATAAATTTAAATATTAGTAAAGGTGAAACATTAGCTTTGGTTGGGGAATCGGGAAGTGGAAAATCTACAATTTTAAAGTCAATCGCAGGACTTTTAAAAGCCAAAGAGGGAAATATTAAATATGAAAATAATAAAATCTTACCAAATGAGCTTAAATTAAGAGATCCAAATTCCTTAAGAGCTATACAGCTTATATTTCAAAACCCTGATGAGTCACTAAATCCAAATCATACTGTTGAGCAAATTGTTTCTCAACCATTAAAACTATATTTTGGACTGCAAGGAGAAAAATTAAAAGATGAAATTATAAAAGTTTTAAAAAAAGTTAGACTTGGTGAATTTTATCTTACAAGATATCCCCGTCAATTATCTGGTGGAGAAAAACAAAGAGTAGCAGTTGCAAGAGCTTTTGCTGCAAAACCTGATGTAATTCTTTGTGATGAGGTTACATCAGCTTTAGATGTATCTGTTCAAGCTGCAGTTTTAAATTTACTACAAGAATTAAAAAAAGATTTTGGCACAACTTACATATTCGTATCACACGATCTTGCAGTTGTAAGAGCAATTAGTGATAGAGTTGCGGTTTTATATCAAGGAAGATTATGTGAAATTGGTCCTTCAAAAAATGTTTATAATTTTCCGTCACATCCCTATACAGAGGTGTTATTAGGTGCAGTTTTAGAGCCAGATCCAGATATTAAACCAAAATTAGTAGCAGAAGATATTGTAGAGGAAAAACCACCTGAAAAAGGGTGCTCTTTTCAGGGAAGATGTCCCAGAAAAGTTGGAGAAATATGTAATTCAGAAGTTCCGCCTTGGCAAATAGGTGAAAATGGAAATGCTATAAGATGTCATATCAATATTGATGAATTGAGAAATTTGCAGAAATAAATAAGACATTTATTTTATTTCCTATACTGGTTTAATTTATTATAACAAATCTCTTTTATGAAAATAAATAATGTTGTTGTCATAGGCTCAGGAACTATGGGAAGTGGTATTGCTGCTCATTTATGTAACGCTAATATTCCTGTAACATTATTAGACTTAACAACAGAAATAAGTCAAAAGGCAAAAGAGAGAATAGGAAAATCTAGACCTCCTTTGTTAATAGATAAATCAAAATTAGATAATATACATGTTGGAAATATTGAACAAAACTTTGATGTGGTTTCAAATGCGGATTGGATCGTAGAAGCTGTTGTAGAAAGAATAGATATAAAACATAATATTTACGAAAAAATTTTTAAATATAGAAAAAAAGAATCGGTTGTTTCATCTAATACCTCGTCTATTCCAATAAGCGTTCTATCAGAAAAATTATCAGATCAAGACAAAAAAGATTTCTGCATAACTCATTTCTTTAATCCTGTTAGATACATGGATTTACTGGAAATAGTAAAAAGCAATAAAAGTGATTTAGATAAAGTTAAACTTTTAAAAAACTTTTGTGAAATAAACTTGGGAAAAGGTGCAATTATTTGTAATGATACTCCAGGATTTTTAGGTAATAGAATTGGAGTTTATGCAATGCAAATTGCAATGACAGAAGCATTTAATATGAAGCTTAGCGTAGAAGAGGCTGATGCTGTTTTTGGTAGACCAATGGGTATACCTAAGACAGGAGTTTTTGGATTATACGACCTTATTGGTATTGATTTAATGGCAGATGTATTAAAAAGTTTTATTAAAGAATTACCTGAAAGTGATCCATTTCAACCTGTAGCAAAAGAAATGCCACTTGTAAAAAAATTAATAGAGACTGGATATACTGGTCGAAAAGGAAAAGGTGGATTTTATAGAATGAATAAAGAGGGTGGTAAGAAAATATTGGAAGCAATTAATCTTGAAACTGGAGAATATTCTCCATCAAAAAAAATAGACATTAAATCTGAAAAAGTTGATTTAAAAAAATTAATTAATCGTGGAGATAAATATGGTGATTATGCTTGGTCAGTAATTTCTAAAATAATAAAATATTCTTCTTCATTAGTTCCAGGTATTACGGATAAATTCAACGATATTGATGAGGCAATGAGACTTGGCTTTAATTGGTCTAGAGGTCCTTTTGAAATGTTAAAAGAGATTGGAGTAAATAATTTTTTTCAAAAAATTGATAACTTTGAAGGAAATAAATTTTTAGAAAATTTATCAAAATCTAAAGATGAAAATTTTTATGGTGAGAGACAACAATATACTGAAATTGAAACGTTAGGAAAAATTAAACCAAGAGCCCTTAAACTTGATAAAAATAATTCTGCTGAAATTTATAGATTTCCTGAATTTAATATTGTTGAATTTACAACCAAAGCAAACGCTTTAGATTACGACTCCATGGACTCTTTAAAAAATGCAACAGACAAACCACTGATAATTATTAATGAAAGTATGCAATTTTCTGCAGGTGTTAATTTAACATATACAATGAATTTTGCAGATAAAGGTGACTTTAAATCAATAGAAAAATTTGTCGGATATTTTCAAGAAACTTGTAAACACTTAAAATATTCAAAATTTCCTGTAGTTTCAGCACCATCAGGTCTTACGCTTGGAGGGGGTTTTGAGGTTTTAGTTCAAAGTAATTTTGTTGCTTCTCATACAAATATTGTTGTTGGATTAGTTGAAACATTGGTTGGTTTAGTTCCAGCCGGAGGAGGATGTAAAGAAATGTTATGGAGATGGTCTCAAACAGAAGAGGCAAAAAATGACCCAGATTTTGCAGCTTTAAAAGTTTTTGACATCATTGGTTATGCAAAAACTGCAACATCTCCAGTAGAAGCCGAACCTCTAAAGTATTTAATCCCTGAAAATAAAAAAATTATGAGCAGAAATAGTTTATTAAATGAAGCAAGGAAAATTTTGGATCATAATAAAGAATTTACTCCTCCAAAAGAATGTACATTTAATTTATCTGGTAAATCTTTAAAAGACAAAATGGTTGGTATGTTAGAAAAACTGTATAATGATAAAATTATATTAGATCATGGAATGATGGTTGGAACAGAGCTAGCAAATGTTTTAAGTGGTGGTGATACAACTATAGATAAAACTCTTACAGAAGATCAGTTGTTTAAATTAGAGTTAGATGCTTTCATGAAATTAATTGAGACAAGTAAAACTCAAGATAGAATTAAACACACATTATCCACTGGAAAACCATTAGTTAACTAATAATTTTAGACTTTTAATATAATCGGGTTTTAATACGTAAGTTGATTTATTTCCCACTTTAATTTTTTTTAAAGAGTCCATCCCGGCAATTACCCTTCCAATTGGAGTATATTCACCTTGATATATTGGTATATCTATTAAAGTAATAAAAAATTCACTATCTTCTGTGTCGAACTTATCTTTTCTAGCAAAAGCCACAGAGCCAGCATTAAATAAAAAATAACCACTAAGTTCAGATTTAATTGTTCCCAAGCCTGACTTGCCAGTTCCTACTTTAGAATAATTTAGATTAGATACATTTCCATATTCAATATCTCCAGCTTGTATTAAAGTATTTTCTATTACTCGATAAAAAGCTGAACCATTATAGGAACCTCTATTTATTAATTTCTTGAATCTATTTACAGCTTTTGGTGCAATGTTAGGATCTAACTTTATTAAAACGATACCACACTCAACTTCCATAATTGCAATATTTTTTTTATCTTTAAGTTCAAAATTATTTAAATCGAATTTTTTTACAAAAAGACATTTATTATTTAATACATAAAACGAACTTAAGGTTAAAATAATAAGCATAATCAGAAAAATAAATAATATTTTTTCAGATAGTGATGGTTTAATTTTTTTTATCATTCAAAAAATAAATTTTTCATCGATTTCTCTAAGACTATTAATTAAGAAATTTTTCTTATTGATTAAAATCTTATCTTTTTTAATTAATGAATCTATTTCTCTAAAATTAGTTTTTAATAATGAATAAATTTCAGCCATATCTTCTTCAGCTGTACTCATTGAATATTCTGTCAAAAAGCCTTTCGTAATCTCTAAATCCAAACCTAATAAATCAGTGCATGTAGAACATGATGCGTAGGAAAAATCTTTATAATTCAGTTCACTCCATTTATTTTTATTAAAAAGCTCAGGAAAACTGTTATCAATCATATGAAATATTTCATGATGGATCATTCTTTCAAAATAATTTCGGTTAAATGTTAAGTCTAAAATTAAAGTCCTGAATTTATTATCTGGTATACCTCCTGTATTAATGCCTGAAATTTCTAAGTTTTTGCAAAGAACTATAAATTTCAAATTTATTTTCCTTAAGAAATTAGAATTATAATCTCTCAAATTATTTTGAACTGTATTAAATTCACGATCTAAATCCCCATTATTTATGCCGTTACATTTAATATTATTTGTATCACCTATTACAAAACCTCTTTTTGATACTAAATATTTAATACCATTTATATTATCAATTTTATGAACTTCTAAGTTAGGAATTTTAATCAAATTATATATTGCATCTGCATTTACATAAGAAAAATTAAAAAATAATAGAAATATTAATATAATGTATCTCATTTTAATAATTTTGATGATATTAGATATAATATGAATGTGATAGGATTTATTTAATGAAAAAAAGAAAAAGAAAAAAAAATATTAATAGAGATCATGAGTCAGTGCCTAAGATGTTTGCCAAAAAATATATATATTTCTATTATCCCTTTTTCTGGATCATTCTAATAATATTCTTATTACTAAAATGACAAAGACTAAAAAACCTATTCAGCCTGTTAGTGGCACAGAAGTGCCAAGGTATGCAGGTCCCTCTACATTTGCAAGATTACCAGAGCTAAGAGATGTGGAAAGTTGTGATGTTGCTATTGTTGGAGTTCCATTCGACTCTGGAACAAGTTATAGACCAGGTGCAAGATTTGGGCCGCAGAGTATTAGACAAGCCTCTAGACATTTAAGAACGAATTATCATCCAAATTATGATCTAGAACCATTTAAAGTCCAACAAGTTGCAGATGCAGGTGACATCACTTGTAATCCTTTTAATATTGATGAGGCCATCAAACAAATTGAATTAGGGGCAACTAATTTATTAAATAAAGTCGGTGCAATTATAAGCCTTGGAGGTGATCACACAATTGCTGTACCTTTACTTAGAGCAGCCAATAAAAAGAATAATGGACCCGTATCTCTAGTGCATTTTGATGCCCATTTAGATACCTGGGATACCTACTTTGGAGCACCATATACTCATGGAACGCCATTTAGAAGAGCTCGTGAAGAAAATTTATTTTTAGATGATGCCTCTATGCATGTAGGTATAAGAGGTCCACTATATAGCAGAGACGATTTAAAAAATGATGAAAGCTTTGGTTTCAAAATTATTCATTGTGATGAATTTCAAACAGAAGGAATTGACAAAATTGTTGAAAGAATAAAAAATAGAGTAGGCGATAATGCACTATACCTGTCCATTGATATTGATGTCTTAGATCCAGCATTTGCACCTGGTACAGGAACACCTGAAATTGCAGGAATGACTACAAGAGAAATGGTAAATGTTCTTAGAGGTTTATCAGGTTTGAATTTGATATCCGCAGATGTAGTAGAGGTTGCGCCTGCTTATGATCATGCAGAAGTAACCTCTCTTGCTGCCGCAACAATTGTATACGAATTAACAAATTTATTTGCAAAATCATGAAGAAAGGATAGTTTGCGCGCATGATTGAAAAGAAAAATTTTTATATAAATGGTAAATGGGTTGCTCCAAAAAACCCAAAAGATATTGAAGTCATAAATCCAGCAACTGAAAAAAGTTGTGCAGTAATTTCTTTAGGTAGCAAGGAAGATATTAATGATGCAGTTTTAGCAGCTAAAGAAGCTTTTAAAACCTGGGGATTTACCTCTAAAGAAGAAAGATTATCATTATTAGAAGTATTTTATTCATCATATAAAAAAAGATGGAATGATATTACAGACGCAATTATTCAAGAAATGGGAGCGCCAAAAGACTTTGCATCTAAACTTCAAACAGGAACTGGCGCTAGTCATACAAAATCATTCATTCGTTATCTAAAAGAATTTGAATTCGAAAAACCTCTAGGAGATCACGCAAAAAATCAAAGATTAATATATGAGCCTAAAGGTGTTTGTGCATTAATAACACCATGGAACTGGCCAATAAATCAAGTTACTTTAAAAGTCATTCCTGCATTAGCATCCGGTTGTACTATGATTTTAAAGCCTTCAGAATTAGCACCTTTATCAGCAATGATTATTGCTGAGTTAATTGATGAAGCAAGATTTCCAAAAGGCGTTTTTAATCTAGTAAATGGAGATGGGGCAATAACTGGAGATGCATTAACAAGCCATCCAGATGTAAATATGATTTCTTTCACTGGCTCTACGAGAGCTGGGGCATTAATTTCTCAAAATGCTGCAAAGGACTTTAAAAGAGTAAGTTTAGAGTTAGGAGGAAAGGGAGCAAATATTATATTTAAAGATGCTGATGCTGAGGCAATTGAAAGAGGCGCTTTTAGATGTTTTAGAAATTCAGGGCAATCATGTAATGCTCCCACAAGAATGCTTGTTGAAAAATCAATTTATAATGAAGCGATAGAAAAACTTAGAAAATATGCGAATGAATTTAAAGTAGATGATCCAAATAAAAATGGAGAGCATATTGGTCCAGTAATTTCTGAAACTCAATTTAATAAAATTCAAGGTTTAATTCAAAAAGGAATAGATGAGGGTGCAAAATTAGTAGCAGGTGGTGTTGGAAAACCAAAAGGATTAAATGATGGTTATTATGTAAAACCAACAGTTTTTGCAGATGTAAATAATGATATGGAAATTGCAAGAACAGAAATATTTGGCCCCGTTTTATCTGTTATCCCATTTGAAACTGAAGAGGAGGCAATTAAAATTGCAAATGATACTGATTATGGATTAACAAACTATATTCAAACTCAAGATACAGAAAAAGTACAAAGAGTTGCAAGAAAGCTTAGATCTGGAATGGTTGATGTAAATGGTGCTGGTATTGCAGTTGATGCACCTTTTGGAGGTTTCAAACATTCAGGAATTGGAAGGGAAGCTGGTAAAGAGGGATTGCTTGAATTTTTAGAAGTTAAATCCGTTGGTGGCTGGAATTAATTAATAGATTTATCTTTCACACCTTTTAAAAAGTCTAAACATTTCTTTAATTCACTAAGTTCAATATATTCGTCAATTTTATGAGCCTGTTCAATCGAACCTGGTCCACAAACCACAGTACTAATACCAACTTCTTGAAAGAGTCCTGCCTCAGTTCCAAACGAAACAGCTTCCCTAGAGTTGTCACCAGTTATACTTGATACAAATTCACAAGCCTCAGAATTTTTTAATCTATTAAAGCCGACTACTTCACCTATAATTTCTTTTTTAATATAAGCATCTGAAAAAACTTTTTTCATTTCAGGTAATAATTCTTTATCAACATAATTGTCTATTATTTGATTTACAAAATTCCCATCTTCTCTAACCACTGGTCTTGTTTCCCATTCAACTTTACATTTATCAGCAATAACATTATGAGCTATACCACCTGATACCCCACCAACTGATAAAGTTGAATATGGTGGATTAAATATACAATCTTTAGGAGCTCTATCTTTTAATTTTGATCTTATTTCCAGTAATTTGTTTACATACCTTGATGCATATTCTACTGCATTAACACCTTGGCTTGGTTTGGAACTATGACCAGCTAAACCTCCAAAGTGAACAGTATATTCATTCATACCTTTATGCGCATCAATGATTTTCATATTGGTTGGTTCACCAATAATACAAATTCCATCTTTAATATCTCTTTTTTTTAATTCTTTTATTAATAATGGTGCACCGATACATGCAGTTTCTTCATCAAATGTAAATGAAAAATGAATGTCTCTATCTAAATTATTTTCTTTAAACACAGGAGCATATGCCAAAGCACATGCAATAAAACCTTTCATATCACAAGATCCCCTTCCAAATAATTTCTCATCTTTTATAATTGCAACAAAAGGATCAGTAGACCAACCTTTTGAAACTGGAACCACATCTGTATGACCTGAAAGAATAATAGGTTTTTTACCATTTCCATTTTTTGCTTTTATAGAAGCAAAAAGATTAACCCTTTTTTTATCACCATCAAAAATTCTAAACGAAGTTGCCCCTAAATTTTTTAAAATTTCGTCACAATAATTAATGAGACTATTATTATCGTTTCCAGAAATAGTTTTGAAAGCAATTAAATCTGTCAATATTCTTATAGAATCTCTATAAATTTTATCAGGATTATTTTCTGTACTCATTTACAAATCATTATATAGTAAATTTATGAAAGAACAAATTACGTATGAAGACTTTGATAAAGTTGATATTAGATTGGGAACAATTATTTCTGTAAAAAAAAATGAAAAAGCAAGAAAACCTTCATTAGTTGTAGAAGTTGATTTTGGAGAAAAGATAGGAATAAAACAATCTTCAGCTCAAATTACTCATTATTATAACGAGGAGAATCTAAAAGGAAAACAAGTAATTGGTGTTTGTAATTTTGCAGAAAAAAATATTGCAGGAGTTGTTTCGCAAGTATTAATTCTTGGAGCTATAGACGCAGAGGGTAGAGTAACTTTAGTTCATCCATCTCAAGAAGCAGAGAATGGATTACCTATTGCTTAAATGCATCCAGAACTATTATCATTAAGTTTATTTTTTTTTGTTACCAGTTGTTCGCCTGGTCCAAATAATATTGTTGCATCTCATTCAGGTTTTAATCATGGAGTAAAAAAAACGATACCTTTAATGTTAGGTGTTATATTTGGTTTTACTTCAATGCTATCTTTAGTCAATTTTGGACTAATTAATATTTTTAAATTATATCCAATAATTCAAAAAATTTTAGTTTTTACAGGATCTGCATTTCTAGTTTACTTGGCTTACAGAATTTCATTTTCTAAATCATCAAATCAAAAAGAAAAACTAGAACCTGTTAAATTTATTGAAACATTTCTTTTTCAATTCTTAAATCCTAAGGGAGTAATCGTTGCAATTATTGCAGTATCAACCTACATCGAATCTGGAGACAATTATTTAAAATATTCAGTTTGGCTTCTTACTTCTGCCTTTTTTTTTGCTATAATAAGTATCTTATTTTGGACCTTGATTGGTAAATTTATGAGAAAATTCGCGACAAATGAGAAATTTATTAAGTGGTTCAATTATGTTATGTCAGCGCTTTTATTAGGCTGTATTGCTACTTTTTATTATTAATTGCTATATAGCTAAAACTAATATTATAATTTATGAGACCTGGAGACAAAAATTCTTTTAAATCATTACAAAAAATAAATATTGATGGTAGAGAATATAGATATTTTTCTCTTAAAGAAGCTGAAAAAAATGGTCTAACAGGGATATCAAAATTACCAAAATCACTAAAAGTATTATTAGAAAATCTTCTTAGGTTTGAGGATGACATTACAGTAAATAAAAAACAAATAGAGGCAATAAAGGATTGGTTAAAAACAAAAAATTCGAAAACTGAAATTGCATATAGGCCAGCAAGAGTATTGTTGCAAGATTATACGGGTATACCTGCAGTAGCAGACTTAGCAGCAATGAGAGAGGCTGTAAAAGAAAAAAATAAAGATCCAAATGCAATAAATCCATTATCGTCTGTGGATTTAGTTATAGATCATTCTGTCCAAGTGGATAAATATGCAAATGAAAATTCACTAAAAGAAAACGTAGATATAGAATTTGATAGAAACGCTGAAAGATATTCTTTTTTAAAGTGGGGTCAGCAAGCTTTTAATAATTTTAGAATTGTGCCTCCAGGAACAGGAATATGTCATCAAGTAAATCTTGAGTATTTATCAAAGGTTGTTTGGAATGAAGAATATAAAGGAAATAATTATATTTTTCCAGATACTCTAGTAGGGACTGATAGCCATACAACTATGGTTAACGGTTTGTCAGTGTTAGGATGGGGAGTAGGAGGTATAGAAGCAGAAGCAGGTATGCTTGGACAGCCAATTTCTATGTTAATACCAGAAGTTGTTGGCTTTGAGATGAAATCAAAAATGCCAGAAGGAACGACTGCAACAGATTTAGTTTTAACAGTTGTTAAAATGTTAAGAGATAAGGGAGTTGTAGGAAAATTTGTGGAATTTTATGGCGAAGGATTAAAAAATTTAACATTAGCTGATAGAGCAACGATAGCTAATATGGCTCCAGAGTATGGAGCAACTTGTGGATTTTTTCCAATTGATGACGAAACATTAAAGTATTTAAATTTTTCTGGAAGAGATGATCACGTGGTAGAAATTGTTAAGCAATATGCAAAAGCTCAAGGCTTATGGGCAAGTGAAGATATAGAATTTACGGATACTTTGTTCCTAGATATGTCTACTATAGTACCAACAATTTCTGGACCAAAAAGGCCACAAGATAAAGTGTTACTAACTAATGCATCAAATGATTTTAAAAAAGTATTTTCTGAAACCACAAAAAAAAATAGTCCAAATAGTTACAATGTTGAAAATGAAAAATACGAGATTACTGATGGTGATATATTAATTGCTGCTATAACTTCTTGTACAAATACATCAAACCCAAGTGTATTAATAGGTGCAGGCTTACTTGCCAAAAAAGCTTTTGAAAAAGGGCTTAACAGTAAGCCATGGGTTAAAACATCTTTAGCACCTGGATCTCAAGTAGTTACAGACTATTTAGAAAAAGCTGGCTTGAATCAATATTTAGATAAATTAGGTTTTAATTTAGTCGGATATGGTTGTACCACTTGCATAGGAAATTCTGGTCCATTAGCAGATAATATTTCTGAAACGATTAAAAATAATAATATTTATGCTGTATCAGTTCTATCAGGTAATAGAAATTTTGAAGGGCGTATTTCTCCATTAATTAAAGCAAACTATTTAGCATCTCCACCATTAGTCGTAGCTTATGCAATAGCAGGTAATATGTGGACTGATTTATATGATGAGCCATTAGGAAAGGACAATGATGGAAGAGATGTATACTTAAAAGACATATGGCCATCAAATCAAGAGATTGAAGAAACACTAAGAAATTCTCTAAATGCAGAAATGTTTATTAAAAGATACTCAGATGTTTCAAAAGGACCAGAACAATGGCAAAAAATTAAAACAGATGAGAGTAGTATTTACAATTGGGAAGATACGTCGACATATGTTAAAAAACCTCCATTCTTCGATAACTTGACAGATGAACCTGAGGGATTCAAAGAAATTAAAGATGCAAGACCACTATTAATATTAGGTGATAGCATTACCACAGATCATATTTCACCTGCTGGATCAATTCAAAAAGATAGTCCAACTGGAGAATATTTTATGAAACATCAAATACTTCCAAAAGACTATAATTCATATGGAGCAAGAAGAGGAAATCATGAGGTTATGATGAGAGGAACTTTTGCAAATATAAGAATTAGAAATGAAATGGCGCCTGGCACTGAAGGTGGTTTTACAAAGTTGTACCCTGAGGAAAAAGTGATGCCAGTATATGATGCGGTTGTTGAATATAAAAAAAGAGGTACCGATTTAGTTGTCATTGGTGGTAAAGAGTATGGAACTGGCTCTTCTAGAGATTGGGCAGCTAAAGGAACAAAACTTCTAGGTATAAAAGCTGTTTTTGCAGAAAGTTTTGAGAGAATTCATAGATCAAATCTTATAGGAATGGGTATACTTCCATTACAGTTTAAAGATGGAATAAATAGAACTAATCTAAAATTAGATGGCTCAGAACTATTTTCTATTATTGACTTAGAAAAAGGTATAGATCCTAGAGATGAAGTTGATGTTGAAATCAAATATGTCTCTGGGGACATCAAGAGAATTAAAATGTTAAGTAGAATAGATACTAAAAACGAATTAGAGTATTACAAAAATGGTGGAATTTTACAATATGTACTTAGGAACATGATTTAATGGATGAAGATATTGAAATAATAAATACGCAAACTCGTAATGAAAAAATTAAAAACTTTTTCATAAATAATAAAAATTCTTTAATTTCGATATTAGCAATAATTATTTTGGCTTTAATTGGCTACTTTTCTTTTGAAGAATATCAATCTAGCAAAAGAGAAAAATTAGCCGATAAGTACGACTTAGCTGTAATAAGATATGAAGCTGATAATAAATATAATGTGATCCCAGATCTTAAAGAGGTGATTAACGCTAAAGATAAAACATATTCTCCTTTAGCTTTTTATTTTTTGCTGGATAATGATTTGGTAAATTCAAAAGATGAAATTAACAATTATTTTGATATTTTAATTAATGATATTGGTTTGGATAAAAAGTTTAAAGAGCTAACAATCTTTAAAAAAGGCCTATATAATTCAGATTTTTCAGATGAAAATGAATTGTTAGATATTTTTAATCCTCTAATTAAAGCAGATAGTATATGGAAACCACACAGTCTTTATATTATGGCAGAATATTATTTATCAAAAAATCAAATGCAAAAATCAAAAGAATTTTTTGAGCAAATAGTTAGTCTTGAAAATAATAACTCTAAAATAAAAACCAAAGCTCAAAAAAGGCTAAGATCTAGTTTCAGTGAGTAGGATAGTATTATATTTCGTCTTTTTACTTTTATTATCAAGTTGTGGTCAAAGTGATAAATCTATAGAAAATACTAATTCTAAAATTTTATTTGAAGAAATTAAACCAATTCAACAACAATTAAATCCAAATATACAAATAAATCTTTCTAAATTAGTTAAAGATAATAGTTTTATAAATAATAATACAAATAATAATGGACATATAAACTTTGAGCCAACATTTGAAAAAAAGAAAACATTTAAATTTTCAAAGATTAAACAGTTTAATTCAATCGATACAGATATTTTATTTATCGAAAATAATGATCTAATTTATTTTGATAATAAAGGTACGATATTAAGAATTAATGAAAAATTTGAAACTTTGTGGAAAGCAAATCATTACTCAAAGAAAGAGAGAAAACTTAATCCGATATTATATTTTAATTATATAGATAATAAAATTATTGCCGCTGATACTCTCTCAAATATTTTTTCATTAAATTTAGATAATGGGGAACTAAACTGGAAGAAGGACAGTCTATCTCCATTTAATTCAAATATTGCTATAAAAAATGATAAATTTGTCACTGTTGATTTTGATAATGTAATTAGATGTTTCTCAATAGTAGATGGAAATGAATTATGGAATTTTAAAACAGAAAACACATTCATTAAATCTCAAAAAAAATTATCTGTTATTATTAAAGATGACATTGTTTATTCACTTAATAATTTAGGTGATCTTACGGCATTAAATATTAATGATGGGAGTTTAGTTTGGCAAACACCTACTCAGAGTAACGAAATATTCTTAAATGCATTTAGTCTAAAAAATTCAGAAATGATTTTAAATAATGAAACAATATATTTTTCAAATAACAAAAATGAGTTATTCTCAATCGACACGAGAACTGGCATAGTAAAATGGAAACAAACTGTAAATTCAAGTTTAAAGCCTACGATTTCTGAAAATTATATTTTTAATATTTCTGAGGAAGGATATTTATTTGTAATTGATACTGAGACTGGAAATATAATCAGGATCACTGATGTTTTCTCAACATTTAAAAAAAGAGAAAAAATTACACCAGTAGGTTTTGTTATTGCTAAAAATAAAATTTATTTGTCTACTGATAATGGACGAATTTTGATTATTAATTTAACTAATTCTGAAACAGAGAAAGTAATTAAATTTAATAATGAAAAAATATCAAGGCCATTTATTAACAATGCCAATATTTTTTTAATTAAAAATAATGGAATTATAAGATCAAATTAATGTTATTAAAATTTTTGGAAAAAATTGGAAGAAAAAAGATAGTTTTAGATAGGGGGCCGTCTCACCCAAAATTTAATGAAGCCAAACCATGGATGAATAGATATTATTTATTATTTAGGAATAGACCAAAATGGTTCCCATTTAATATATTAATTCATGAAATGTTGGATGATGATCATGGGGATGGAGTTCATAATCATCTATTCCCTTATATTACAATAATTTTGAGAGACGGTTATTGGGAAACTACTAAAAAAGGCAAGTTCTGGAGAAAACCTGGATATATTGGATTTAGATCAGCCAATGCATATCATAGAGTAGACCTTGAGCCAGGAACAAGGCCAATGACAATTTTTATCTCTGGACCTTTTGGATTAAGAAAAGGTCCAAGATCAGAATATGGTATCGATTTTAATTCAAAAAAGAATTAATGCAAAAAAGTTTTGTTAAAGAGTTTAAACTTTACTGCAAAAAGAAAAATTTAGATGTTAATTCGCATCAGATAAAACTCATAAAAATATTAGAAGAATATTATAAATTAAACTACAAATCATTTATCTCAAAAATTTTATCAAAAAAAAATTATAAAAAAGGCTTTTATCTTTATGGAGATGTTGGTGTTGGTAAAACCATGATATTGGATTTTTTTTTCAACCTAGTTGAAGGTAAAAAATTAAAACTTCACTTCAATGAGTTTATGCTTAGCTTTCACGATTTTGTACACAAATACAAAGGTAAAAATGATGAAAATAAAATAAGTAAATTTGTTAAAAAATTAAAATCGAAAGCAAAATTAATATATTTTGACGAGTTTCAAGTTACAAATATAGTAGATGCAATGATACTTGGAAAATTATTTGATGAAATATTTAAAGAAGATTTAAAAATTATTGTAACCTCTAATATAAAAATCGAAAATTTGTATAAAGATGGGTTGCAAAGAGATCAATTCAAACCTTTTATAAAAATAATGCAAAATCAATCATTTGAATATCAATTAAATATAGATGATGATTATAGAAAGTCCAAAGGCAATAAAACTCAAAGATATTACTCACCTTTAAATCAAGAAAACAATTTTAAAATAAACAAATTATTTAGAGTAATGACTAAAGATAAGATTTTAAAAGAAAAGATTTTAAACATCAAAGGGAGAAAATTTATTTTAAAAAATTTTTATGATGGAATTGTTCGATTAACTTTTAAAGAAGTATGTGATAAAAATTTAGGATCGGAAGATTATATTAAAATAGTAAAAAATTGTTTTTTTATAGTTATGGAAAATGTGCCAGTATTTAATGATTTAAATTCAAATCAACAACAAAGATTTATTACTTTTTTAGATATCGTGTATGATCAAAATATACCTATGGCCATTAGTGCAGAACAAAATATTGATAAACTCACATCATCAAGATTATTGGAAAAACCATTTAAGCGAACCATTAGCCGATTATATGAACTAACATCTAAAAAGTATTTATGAGACAAGAATTTTTTAATCTTGAACTTAAAACAAATGGTCAAAAATTATATGAATTTACAGATCAAACGATAGACTGGATAAATAAAAATAATTTTAACAATGGTATTTTAAATTTAAGCATACAGCACACTAGTGCATCTTTAATTGTTCAAGAAAATGCTGATCCAGATGTTCAATCAGATTTAATTAATTATTTTGATAAAATTGCTCCAATGGATAATAAATTATATGTTCATACAATAGAAGGTAAGGACGATATGCCAGCTCATATAAAGTCAGCTTTAACTAACAATCAAATATCCCTCAGTATAAAAAACAAACAACTTTTGTTAGGAACTTGGCAAGGAATTTACCTTTTTGAACATAGGTTAGCTTCTACGAAAAGGCTTATTATTCATCATTTTATTGGAGATTAATTAATTTTTTAAAGTTTGAAATGCTTTGAGAGCTGCGTTTCTAGCTTCTTCATGCACGACTATTGGGGAAGGGTAATCAGAACCAATTTTAGTTTTTATAGCTTCTTGATATTTAGTTTCCATTTCCCATGGTTTATGAATAAATTTATTTGGAACTCTCTCTAATTCAGGTACCCATTTTTTTACATACATACCTTGTTTATCAAATTTTTCACCCTGCAATATAGGATTAAAAATTCTAAAATAAGGGGCTGCATCCGCACCACAGCCAGCAACCCATTGCCATTGCGCAACATTGTTTGCTTCATTAAAATCTAACAAACAATTTCTAAAATGTTTTTCACCCTCTTTCCAATTAATTCTTAAATGTTTTACAAGAAAAGAACCAACTACCATTCTAATTCTATTATGCATCCAACCTGTTTCATAAAGTTGTCTCATCCCAGCATCAACAATCGGGTATCCAGTCATACCAGTTTTCCAAGCTTTCAAATTTTTTGCATTTTTATCCCATGGGAATTTATCAAATTCTTTTCTTAAATTACCTTTTAGCATTTCAGGAAAATAATTAATTAAACTATGTGAAAATTCTCTCCAGCCTAATTCATTTAGATATTTTTTAACACTAATATTTTTTGATTTATATTTATAACATTTGTCCCAAATGTTACTTACGTGTATTTGTCCGTTTCTAATGTATGGTGAAAGTTTTGACGAACCATTTATAGCAGGATAATCTCTATCAACTCCATATTTCAACATTCTATTTTCGACAAAATCATTTAAATATTTTTCAGATTGTTTTTCTGTTGGGTCCCAATATTTTTCAAATTTTTTATACCAATTTTTCTTTGGCAAAATTTGATCTGGATTATTATTATTTTTGAATAATTTTATTTTGCTCTTAGCTCTTTTTACGTTTAATGATTTGCTTGGGATACTATCTAAGTAAATTTGTTCTCCAACTCTCCAAAATGGACTATAAACTTTATAAGGGCTTCCATCATCTTTTGTAACATTATTATATTCATTAAGAACATTTCCTTTAAAGCATTTTGAGAGTATTTTGTTTTTTTCAAAAATTTTAATGAGATCATTATCTAACTTTAATTGAGATGGCTCATATATTTTATTCCAAAAAATAGAAATTTCTTGTTTGTCTTTGATTTTATTAAAAAAAATTATCTCATCAGAAAATACTAACTCTAATTCAATATTATATTTAATTAATTCATCTTTAAAATTTATTAATGATTTACTTATCCACCATTTTTGTGCTTCTCTAACATCATCAAAATTTTTCTTGTTATAAATATATAATGCCGTGACAGTATCGTAATTATTTGTTGCATAAGATAACGCAGAATTATTTTTTACTCTAAAATCGTCTCTTATCCAAACAACAGCTTTTTTTGACATATAATTTACTTTCTGCCTTTAGATAGCAATTGTTTGTAAAGTTTTACATCTGCATTACCTTCGCATCCAATAACTAAAACATTTGATTTTTCGTTAAGATTTATTAATTTCTTTGTTTTGGGATTATTACAGAGACTAATAAGACTGATAATTCCTGGTGTAGCACATTCACCACCAACTATTGTTCTTTTACTAAGTTTCTTGTCTTTTAGCATAGCAACAGTTTTAGAAACTTTTGAGTCATTTACAGTAACACAACAATCGCTAGCTTTCTTTAATACATGCCAAGGTATTAAAGACATTTCATTACATGACATTCCGCCCATTATACTTTCTTTTTTTATTTTAATTTTTTTTAATTTTTTACTTTTTATGCTTTGCAGTACGCAATCAGCTCCATCCGGCTCAACTATTATTATTTTAGGAATTCTCTTAAAATATTTTGCTACCCCTGCTACTACACCTGCTGCCATTCCACCAACGCCAGCTTGAAGGAATATATGTGTAATATAATGTGTAGTTTGTTTTGAAATTTCTTTAATCATAATTGAATATCCAGCCATAGTTAACAAGGGGACATGACTATAATTCTTAGTAGATACATCTTGAACAATAATCCAATTATTTTTTTTTGATAATTTTTTACATTCATTTAATGAATTTTCATAGTTACCTCTAACTCTAATTACATCAGCTCCAAATTTTTCAATTTCTTTTACTCTAGTTTCACTTACATATTGACTAACAAAAATTTTACATTGCAGACCCAATCTTTGAGCGCCCCAAGCAACTGATCTACCATGATTTCCAGCTGTTGCAGATGATATTATAATATTTTTTTTCCCTTTAGATATTTTTTCTACAGCATATGCTCCACCTAAAGCTTTAAATGATTTTAAATGAAATCTTTTTGACTCATCTTTGTAAAAAATATTATTAAGTTTTAAATTTCGGTTTAGTTTTTCTAATTTTAATAGAGGTGTTTTCTTGTAATTTTTCCAGTTCGAAATTGTTTTATTTGAATTCAATAGCAAGTTAGAAGGTATAAGTTTTAGAATTCTTTTACGATCAAAGTTATAAGATTTATTAATTAGAAAATTAGAATATTTCCATTTAGAAATATTATTTAAACTCATTTCTAACAATCTAAGGTGTTATCTTTTTCCCATTTAGTAACTGATTTTTTCTTATCAAAGACTTCTTGTTTATTGAAATTATCTATTTCGTTACTTTTTAATTTTATATAACTATCAATAACTTTTTTTCCAAATGCTTTATTAAGGACTTTGCTACCACTTAACATATTTAATGCCTCAGAAACGTTATTAGGAAGTTTAGGCAAGTTTGGGTATTTTTTATAATCTGTATACATATTACAGAATAAAGGTTTACCTGGATTTATTTTTTTATTTATACCTTCCAAACCAGCTGCAAGAACTCCAGCTTGTAATAAATATGGATTAGCTGATCCATCCATTAATCTAAGTTCAAATCTTCCTGGGTCGGGAATTCTAATCATATGTGTTCTATTATTTCCTGTATAAGATATGCTGCTAGGAGACCAAGTAGCTCCTGATTTTGTTGGTGGAGCATTTATTCTTCTGTAACTGTTAATAGTCGGATTAAAGAAAGCTGATAAAGGTTGAGCATTCTTTATAACTCCGCCTAGGAAATTGTAAGCCATTTTGCTTAAACCCAATTTATCTTTTTTGTCTAAAAATTGATTTTTTCCTTTCCCCCAAACAGAAACATGCGCATGGCAACCATTACCAGTTAGATTATTGAATGGTTTTGGCATAAATGTAGCTCTAAGACCATGTTTTTCAGCTAAATTTTTTACCATAAATTTGAAAAAAACATGCCTATCTGCAGTTATTAAACTGTCAGAATAATCCCAATTCATTTCAAATTGACCGTTAGCATCTTCATGGTCATTTTGATATGGTTTCCATCCTAACTCAATCATGCTGTCACATATCTCTTTAATTAAATCATATCTTCTCATGAGAGCTGATTGATCATAACAAGGTTTTGATTGGATATCTCTAGGATCTGCAATAGACGAACCATCCTCAGAAATTAAAAAATATTCACACTCAACACCAGACTTCATTTGAAGTTTTTTTTCACTTAATTTTTTTATCTGATTTTTCAACATTACTCTTGGAGATGCATCTACAGGTCCACCATCCATATATAAATCTGAAGCTAACCAACCAATCTCTTTATTCCATGGTAATTGAATTAAACTATTTGGATCTGGTATTGCGAACATGTCACTATCTGCAGGTGACATATCTAGCCATGTTGCAAATCCTGCAAAACCAGCTCCATTTTTTTGCATTTCAGCAATTGCTTGTGCTGGAACTAATTTTGATCTCAATACTCCAAACAAATCCACAAAACTGATTAAAAAATATTTAATTTTTTTAGATCTAGCTATTTGAGATAAATTTTTAGGCATAGTCTATAATATGAATTAAATTACTTAGTATCAATATTTATTTGTTATTTATACCTGGTATCCACGTAGTTCCAGCTAAAGGAACTCTAGCCATCGCGGCAGCTTCAACTGTTAAAGCACACATATCCTCTGGTTCTAAATTATGTAAGCTATTTTTACCACATGCTCTTGCAAGTGTTTGAGCTTCTAATGTCATTACCTTTAAATAGTTTGAAAGTTTTTTTCCAGCTTTCATTGGATCTAATCTTTTCATTAATTTTGGATCTTGAGTTGAAATACCTGCGGGATCATTTCCTTCATGCCAATCATCGTATGCGCCAGCAGTAGTTCCAAGTTTATTGTAATCTTTTTCCCATTTAGGATCATTATCTCCGATAGCAATCATTGCTGCACTACCTATTGAAACTGCATCAGCTCCAAGGGCCAAAGCTTTAGCTACATCTGCTCCATTTCTGATCCCACCAGAAATAATTAATTGTACTTTTCTATGCATATCTAAGTCTTGTAGAGCATCAACGGCTGGTCTTATACATCCCAATGTTGGTTGACCTACATTTTCAATAAATACTTCTTGTGTCGCTGCAGTTCCTCCTTGCATGCCATCTAAAACAACTACATCTGCACCAGCTTTAATTGCTAATGCGGTATCATAATAAGGTCTTGCTCCTGCAATTTTCACAAATATTGGGACTTTCCATTTAGTAATTTCTCTTAATTCTAATATTTTTATCTTCAAATCATCAGGTCCAGTCCAGTCTGGATGCCTACATGCGGAACGTTGATCAACTCCTTTTGGTAAAGTTCTCATTTCTGCAACACGATCACTAATTTTTTGACCTAAAAGCATTCCACCTCCACCAGGTTTTGCACCTTGTCCAATAACAACTTCTATTGCATCTGCTTTTCTTAAATCATTAGGATTCATTCCATATCTAGAAGGTAAAAGTTGGTAAACTAAATTTTTTGACTGTCCTCTTTCTTCTGGTGTCATGCCTCCATCACCTGTTGTTGTTGATGTACCTGCAATACTAGCTCCTCGACCTAATGCTTCTTTAGCAGATCCAGATAATGCGCCAAAACTCATTCCTGCAATTGTTATTGGTATATCAAGTTCTAAAGGTTTTTTTGCATACCTCGTACCCAAGGTTACATTAGTTGTGCACTTTTCTCGATATCCCTCTAAAGGATATCTGGACATTGATGCACCTAAAAATAAAAGATCATCAAAATGAGGAAGCCTTCTCTTAGATCCACCTCCTCTTATATCATAAATTCCTGTTTCAGCTGCTCTTCTTATTTCAGAATTTGTATACTCGTCGAAAGTCCAAGATTGTCGTGGAAATGTTTTATTATTTTTTTTCATATTTAATAATTTGATACATTATCTATTTTAAAGTTATAAAGTTTTCTAGCTGAACCATATCTCTTAAAATCTTTAGGTTTTAACTTATCTAACTTTGCTTTTTTTAAAAGTTTATCTAATTTTTTTAAATGTTTATTATCCATTTTTTTTTCTATGCAATCAGCTCCTAAAGATTTGACTTTACCTTTAATATAGATATCTGTTTCATATAAACTATCACCTAATGCCTCACCCGCATCACCACAAACTACTAAATTACCAGACTGAGCCATAAAAGCAGACATGTGACCCACAGAACCTTTGACAATAATATCAATTCCTTTCATTGAGATTCCACATCTGGAACTTGCATCTCCATCAATTACTAAAAATCCCCCATGTGCTGTAGCTCCAGCAGATTGAGAAGCATTTCCTTTTACATGAATTCTTCCAGACATCATATTTTCGGCTACGCCTGTTCCAACATTACCTTCAACTGTAATATTTGCATTTTGATTCATTCCACCACAATAATATCCAACATGACCTTTTACAGTTACATCTATATCGTCTGTTAATCCTGCGCAGATTGCATGATTTCCCTCTGGATTTAAAATTGTATAGTTTTTATTATTTCTTTTTAGATCAATAGATTGCAATGTTTCATTTACTTTTCTAAGTTTTAATTTTCTCAAATCTAATTTCATTAATTACCCCAAGAATAGACAATACCAGGTTCAGGCTCAAAAATTTTAGCCATATTAACACCAGGCAAATGTGCCATTGCTTGAAATTCAGATGCAATAGCAACATAGTCTTTAGTTTCAGCAACAACAGCAGGTTTACACGCAATTTCATCCCTAACTATAGCAAATCCTTTTCTTGTTCCTGTTATAAAAGTATAAAATCCATCTAAGTCATTCAAACCACTTTTAAGCGTCTCTTTTAAATTTTTTTTATTTGATAAATGGTTTGAGATATATCCTGCAGCAACTTCAGTATCATTTTCAGATTTAAAACTTACTCCTTTTTTTGTTAAATCTCTTCTTAAATTATTATGATTTGATAATGATCCATTATGGACTAAGCATTCATCAGAGCCAGTAGAGTAGGGATGAGATCCGTCTGTTGTTATAGCACTTTCAGTAGCCATTCTTGTGTGACCTATACCATGTGTTCCACTAAAATTTTCTAAATTAAACTTTTTTACTACTTCTTTAGGATTTCCAATTTGCTTAAATATTTCAATAGATTTACCATAACCAACTAAAGAGACTCCCTTAAATTCGTTTAAAATAGCTAATACTTTTTTTGGTTTTTCCTTGGAGCTTAAAATTACGTGGTCTGAATTTTTTAATATTGAAGTAAATTTAATTTGCTTTGAGATATGTTTTTTAAATTTTTCAAATACTAAATTATTAATACATACTGAATATTTAAATTCCTCTTTTTTTTCTTTTTTATAAATTGCAAAACCTGCACTATCAGGTCCTCTGGATTCCATATTAATCAACATTCCAGATAACATTTTACCCAAATCTTTTTCAAACTTTCTTGATTTTAGATATATTCCAACAATTCCACACATAAATTAATTAAATTAAAGATAATAAAAAATCTTTATAGTAAACGAGATTTACTAATACAATAATGATTATTGCGGCATAGACACCATACTTTGCTTTTGGCCATGCAAGTCTTGCCATTTTACTTGGTGTTTTATTTTCCTCTTGATTTTTATTTTCAGGATTATCCATTTGAAAAAAGAGGGCACAATATTTCATGTGCCCTCTTTAAAGTTTTAACCGTCTGTTATGTTGCTTTTCCAATCGTTAGAACTAGGTCTTTTTCTGACAATTTCATCCATCTTACCATCTTCTTGTTTAGATGAAATTACATGCCAACCAACCCAAATAAGAATTGCTATTATTACAAGCACTCCTTCTGAACCAACTCCTGGATAGACAGATCCTTGTACCTCAGAGGCACTTAAATGATCTATCCAATTTGATACTGTTGCCATTTACATACCTCCTTTATCTACTGGCCGAGGCTACAGCTTTTTCGTCTTCTTTAGCCTCCTCCATAATTGTATAGTCAAGTCCTGCAAGTTCTACTTCTCTAGGTATTCTTAATTTACCTATTCCATTAAGAACTTTCGCAATTATATATCCAGGTAACATACCTAAAACAAAAAACATTATTATTGCTCCGATAAACATTCCTAGAGGATTAATTGCTGCATAATTAGTTCCGTCCCACATTGCTCCCACACTGTATCCAGATGAAGGATAACCATTTAAAACAAAACCACATATTACAAGACCAACAAATCCAGCATAACCATGAACAGCTACTGCACCAACTGCATCGTCGATTTTATATTTTCTCTCGACCCAGTAATGCATTTTGTAAGCTATAACTACACCGATCATACCGATTATCATTGATTGTATTGGATGATATAAATCATTACCTGCAGATGCACATATTATGCCTGCCAGTCCTGATGAATAAGTCCAGAAAGGATCTCCTTTTGATATTACATATCCAGCCAACAAACCTCCAGATAACGACATTAAAAAGTTCATCGTTATTCCACTAAGTGTCGTAGGCGTTAGGTAGATGTTAGTTGCTGTAAAGAAAGTTACACCTTCCATACCATACTCTGGCCCAAGGTCATATATTGGTACATTACATGCTGCGTAAAAACCCCAGAAACCTGTATAGATTAAAAATAATCCTACAGTTACTAACCAAGGATTTCTTGGCCCTATATTTCTTGGTTCACCGCTTGATGAAAATTTACCAATTCTTGGTCCCAAAACTACTAGAACACCTAAAGCAAAACCCCCAGCAATTGCGTGAATTACTCCTGAAGCGTATGCATCGTGATATCCTAATATTTTTAACATCCATCCATCAAAATGCCATCCCCATGATGCATCAATTACCCAGAAAACAGATCCAATTGCAATTGCAAGTATTCCAAATGCAAAAGTTGTTATCCTCTCAATAACTGCTCCAGATACAATTGAAGCTGCAGTCCATGAAAATAATAAAAAGGCTGCCCAAAAGACACCCATTATATGATCATTAAGATTTATAGCCATCAATGCATTGGTAGGGTTAGCAAGATCATTTCCACCAAATCCTCCTCCAAGAACTAGACCAGTGCTTTCGGTCATAATTGAGGGAGCCAATCCGGGTCCTGTCGGAAATGTCCAATAAATCCACCAACCAAAGAAAAACCAAGTAATAGTTACTAAAGGTATTAACATTGTGTTTTTCATAAGAGTATGTTGATGGTGTTTATAACGAGAAGCTCCAACTTCATACATACAGAATCCTACGTGGATCAAAAACATAAGAACCACAGTTACCCAATAATAAAACTCTGTAAATATTGTCGTGAGAGCACTCAATTGATCAGTCATATTTCTCTCTCCTATTAATAGTTGATAGACTCTATGAAATTTTGGAGTGACTGACAAATAAATTTAGCAATAAAATAAAAGGTAAATATTTATTTTATCAACTAAAAATTGAAAATTAAAATTTTAAATAAGCTTTTTTTAAATCAACTAAAGGATGATTCGGAGACATCTGAAATTTAACAAGTAGCTCTCTAGCAATCATATCTCTGTCTTGTTGATTATTTGGCAATTTTATTTTACTTGGTATTGTTACCCAACCATTTGCATTTCTATCAAAAACAGCAGGTCTATTTTCTTCATAACCCATATGAACGTCCTCTAACCAATTAAGATCGTCCCAACCCATAGCTTCTATATATTTTTTTAAAAAAGGAGTTAGTCGACTATAGTCTGGCAAAAGATTTACGTCATATCGATAGCCAATTGTTTGGCCAATCATTTTTTCTCTAGCAGTCTCTTTTTTCTTACCTAATTGACCTTTGATCTCTTTTGATTTAACTTTTTTCTTACCTTTTTTCTTTGGCATATTTGCTATTAGATTTTATGGAAATCTTTAACTCCTACTGTATGATTTGTTCCTGCAAGAGGTACTTTAGCTAATGCAGAAGCCTCCATAGTTAATGCAGCCATATCTTCTGGTTCTAGCGAGTGAATATTTGTTTTTCCACATGCTCTAGCCAACAATTGAGCCTCTAATGTCATTGCATGCAAATAATTGTATACTCTTAATGCTGCGTCATCAGGATTTAATCTTTTTCTTAATTTAGGATCTTGGGTAGCTACTCCTACCGGACATCTACCTGTGTGACAGTGATAGCAATGACCTGCAGGTACACCCATTTCTTTTTCAAAGTTAGACTCTGGTATTTCTTTATTGCAATTTAAAGCCACCATTGCGCCAGTTCCAATTGCAATTGCGTCTGCACCAAGCGCTAAAGCTTTAGCCATGTCTGCACCATCTCTAACACCACCTGCATAAATTAAAGTTACTTTTCCAGTTTTACCAACATCATCCAATGCTCTTCTAGCTTCTCTAATTCCTGCTATTCCTGGAATTCCTGTGTTAGCAGCTGCAATGTGTGGTCCAGCACCTGTAGAACCTTCCATTCCATCAAGATATATAGAGTCTGGATCACATTTTGCTGCCATCCTTACATCATCATATACTTTAGCTGCACCAAGCTTTAACTGAATTGGCACTTTGTTTTTTGTTAATTCTCTAAGCTCTTGAACTTTTAAAGCTAAATCATCTGGACCTAACCAATCTGGGTGTCTTGCTGGAGATCTTTGATCTATACCTGCGGGTAGCGATCTCATTTCTGCAACTTGGTCAGTAACTTTTTGACCCATTAAATGACCTCCCATTCCAACTTTTTGACCTTGTCCAATAAAAACTTCAATTCCATCAGCTAGTTGTGCGTGATGTGGATTAAAACCGTATCTTGATTGTATGCACTGATAAAACCATTTTTCTGAATATCTTCTTTCATCTGGTATCATTCCACCTTCACCAGAACATGTTGCACTACCAGCCATAGTAGCACCTCTCGCTAATGCTGTTTTAGCCTCATAAGATAATGCTCCAAAACTCATTCCAGTAATATAAACTGGTATATCAAGTTCAATCGGATTTTCGCATCTTGGACCAATGATAGTTTTAGTTTCACATTTTTCTCTATAACCTTCAATTACAAATCTTGTTAGAGTACCTGGCAAGAAAACTAGATCGTCAAAAGTTGGTATCTTTTTCATCAAAGCCATACCACGCATTCTGTATCTGCCTAACTCTGATTTAATATGGATGTCATCCATTACTTCAGGAGTGAAGATTGCATTGTGACCTAGCAAACTTTTATTTCTAGACGCCACTCCATTTCCATTGGAATAACCGTTTGACTTTCCGTTACCGTTTTTTTTCTTTGCCATTTAAATTGCTCCTTTTTTCTCAGTAGGTTCAAGAGCATCGTAATTCCAAAGTTTTTTTCCTGCAACAACTTTGGTCATTTTAGAAACATCGAAGTTTTCCCCGATCTCCGCAACCTTTAATTTTCTTTTTAACCAATCTTGATCTGAATCAGTCAATTCAGCTTCGACAGCATCACTACCAAATGATCCAATTTTTCCACCTACAAAAATTGTCCCATCATACATAGAGTCTCCCAAGTTTATACCTACGTCACCCAAGATTATTATTCTACCTCTTTGCATCATAAAACCTGTAAAAGCACCAGCATCTCCACCAATTATTATAGTTCCACCTTTTTGATCAATACCAGTTCTTGCACCTACGCTTCCTTTGCATATCAGATCGCCACCTCTTATAGCTGCCCCAAAGCAAGACCCAGCATTTTTTTCTATGACAACTTTGCCAGCCATCATATTTTCAGCACAAGACCAACCAACTCTACCATTAATTCTAACTATTGGACCATCCATTGATCCACATCCAAAATAACCTAAGCTTCCCTCAAATATTAAATTTAATTTATTCAAAATTCCTACACCTAAACTATGTTTTCCTTGAGGATTTTTTATAACTATTGTTCCATATCCATCTTTCATTAATTCATCAATTTTTTTATTGGCTTCTCTGCATTCCATATTTTTTATATCGATTTCTGTTCTTTTGTTGAAATCAACATCATATGTTCCAAAATAATAAAAATTTTCTGCTTCATCAGGATTAAAAAATTTTTGTTGTGTTTTTCCAGTTAAGACCTCTGAATGAAGTCCCATTGATTGAGCTTTAGTTTTTTTTTCTGATGTTTTTAAATTTGCCATACTTTAACCTCTCCATCAAAAGGATCATATGTTTCTATTTCTTGTGGTAGTACTGATCTAATTGCTATTTCTTCAGAACCCATAGCTACAAGATCATCAGACTCATATAATACCAGTGGTTTTGCAGCCATAGTATCTTTAGCCATCCCTAAAGAGTCTTTGGTAGCAACGAAGTAAGTGAAAACTCCATCCAAGCCCGTTAAAGACTCTTTCATTCCTTCTTCTAGTGTTGCTCCATTTCTCATTTTTTCAGCCAAATAAACTGCAATTAATTCAGAGTCACACTCTGACATAAATCTCATTCCTTTATTCTCTAATACTCTTCTATTATTCCAATAATTAGTTAATTGACCGTTATGAACAACAGATACATCACTGAAAGGATATCCCCAGAATGGATGGGCTGACTTAATATCAACGCCTGACTCTGTTGCCATTCTTGCATGTCCAATTGCATGAGTACCAACTAATTTATCAAGGTTATATCTCTTGCATACAGCTTCAGCATTTCCTAAATCTTTAATTACTTCTAAAGACTTACCCATTGACAGAATTTCAACACCAGGCACGCTTTCTATTTTTTGTGAAAATTCCATAAGATCTTTATCGTACTCAATTTCATATCTTAATGAATAAGGAAGTATTCTTTCCTCTTTAATTATTTTTGCTCCCAAATCAGATAAATATCCATCAACTATTTTTTTTCTTTCATCATATACAGAGACATCTTCCATAACTGAAGTACTACCTTCACCGACATTTTCTCCAACTTTAAATCTCATGATAAAATTTTGACCGTCAGTTTTTCCGTATAGAGCGTATCCAGTTGAATCTTCTCCTCTATGCTTTAATGCTTGAAGCATACCTTGAAGTTCAAAACCAACGTTTGAAGTATTTCCTCTATGAATTAATCCTGCAATCCCGCACATATTCTATCCTACTACGGTAGACAATCTAAATAAGTATCAAGATCCCATTGCGTTGTTGCACCAAGGAATTTTTCCCACTCATCTCGTTTGTACCAATTAAATACTTTATACATTTCATCTGGCATTGATGATTTTATTACTTCATCTTCCGCCAATCTATCTAAAGCTTCACCTAAACTTAGTGGAAGTTTTTTAACATCTTTACCAGCTTTTTGAGCTTCATATATATTTCTAGACTCCGGTTTAGCTGGTTTCATTTTTTTAGATATTCCCTCATCACAAGCTTTAAGTAATGCAGCACCTAATAAATATGGATTATGCATAGAGTCAACTGATCTGTACTCAAATCTACCCGGCGCAGATACTCTAAGACCGCAAGTTCTATTTTGGTAACCCCAGTCAGCATATACCGGTGCCCAAAAACCTTGATCCCATAATCTTCTGTATGAGTTAACCGTTGAAGAACCAATTGCTGTTAAAGCTGGTAAGTGTTTCATTATCCCTGCAATTGATTGTAATCCAATTTTTCCAGGTAATTGCATATCTTTAGTGTCAGGCATAAAAGTATTAGTTCCACCTGATACATAACTAAAGACCTCTTCAACACCTGGAAGTTTTTTGTTACCTAATTTGTTTACTGATACTTTTCCACCTTTCCATAAAGACATATTGGTGTGACATCCACTTGCTGAAACTCCCATAAATGGTTTAGTCATAAAGCAAGCTATTAGATTATGTTCTCTTGCTACTTGAGCACAAATTTGTCTATATGTAGATAGTCTGTCAGCATTTCTTAAAACATTATCAAATGTCCAGTTAAGCTCTAATTGACCAGGAGCATCTTCATGGTCACCTTGGATCATATCAAGACCCATCGCTTTTGCGTATTCAATAACCTTCATAAACACAGGTCTTAAAGATTCAAATTGGTCAATATGATAACAGAAAGGTTTTGAGAAACCTTGTCCAGTTGGAGTTCCGTCAGGATTTTTTGTTAACCACATCATTTCAGGCTCTGTTCCAACTCTTAATTCTAATCCATGTTTCTTTTTGAACTCATTCATGAAAATTCTAAGATTACCTCTGCAGTCACTTGTTAAATGACCACCTGGGTTTTTTCTTTCTTCTCTGTTTCTAAAACACGTAACAAAAACTCTTCCAACTCTCTTATCCCAAGGTAACTGAACAAAAGTTTCTGGATCAGGTATCCCTACCAATTCCATTGCTTCTGGGCCGTAACCAATATAATTATTATGACGATCTAAAAATAAATTTGCAGTTGCTCCATAAACTAATTGAAAACCTTTTTCTGCAGTTCTTTCCCAGTGGTCTGCTGGTATTCCTTTTCCAACAACTCTTCCGGTTACTGAAATAAATTGATAATAGATATAAGTAATTCCTAATTCGTTTATTTTTTCTCTAACTTTTTTGACGAGTTTAGCTCTACCTGGTTGGTTTACATGTTTTTCAAGATCCGTCATTCTTCCCCCTTTGAATTTTCAGATCAAAAAGGTAACTGAAAAAAAAACGTTTGTCTACTTAGATAAATTAGCTCCAAGGAAACGGACTGTTCGATGTCGGATGAAGTTTTCCTTTTTCATATCTATCGAACCTGAACGGTTTTAGTAATTCACTTTCTTGACCTAAAATTTCTTGTGCCACTAGGTGTCCAACACCTATCATTTTATAACCATGATTTGCATCTGCAATCATGTAAACATTTTCAAAAAATCTATCGAATATCGGGAATGAATCTGGAGTTAAACAACCCAATCCTCCTGATGGTCCCTTTCTATACAAATGAGATTTACCAACAAAACGTTTCTGAATATGTGCAAGTGCCGAAGTCCACATATCAGAAAATTTATCAGTAGTTTGATATTCAGGAGAGTCAATTCCATATGGATCAACATTAACTTCATCAAAATGTTTTTGAACAATATAAGGCGATGTTCCACCTTGAACTCCCAAACCTTCAATATCAGGTTTATAATAAATACCCCACAGGTCTTCTGTAATTATTTTACCATCTTTATCAGAATAAAGTGGAGCATCTGTATCAACATGGATTACTGGAGGCGCTTTACCTTCATTTGTTTTTAAATAGTCTGCGTCCACACCTAATACACCTTCTTGTAAAAACCAGTACTTCCACATTTCAACTTCATGCATTTTTCCATTTTTAGCATCTTTTATGCTTGTGGTTTTTGGTAACTCCAACATATTCCAAAAATCTCTTACCCATGGTCCTGCTCCAATAACTACCTGATCACAATCAATTGTACCTTTATCTGTAACTACGCCAGTAATTGCATTGCTGTTGCTCCCTCTTTTAAAACCTGTAACCTTTACTCCTTTATGAACGTTTACACCGTTTGAATTTGCTTTTTTCTCTAGTGCTTTAATTGAGTCCTTATTAAACGCATATCCACCTTTTTTTTCATGCAAGACTGATGTAATACCTTTTGCTTGCCAATCACTAAAAATTCCTTGCATATATTTCATGCAATCTTTTTCACCTTCTATAAATTCTGATTCATATCCAATAGCTTTTTGTTGTTCATAAATACTTGCAACATCTTTATGCATTACTTCCGGAGAAATTTGCATATAGCCAACAGCATTATATTTAAATGCTTCTGGATCACTTTCCCAAACACTAACTGAATGAGCCATTAATTCTCTCATTGCTGGTTGAAAATAATTATTTCTTACAACTCCACATGCAATTCCACTTGCACCTGCAGCAGTGTCTTTTTTTTCTAGGACAACTACATCGTTTGGATTTTTATATTTTTCGGAAAGTTTCCAAGCAGTACTTAACCCGTGAATTCCTCCACCAATTATTACAACTTTTGCTTTTGTCGGTAACGACATAAACGAACTTTAATTTTTTAGCAAAGGAAAGAATATAATAATTTTTATATATAATTTATATAAATTCTAAATATTTATTAGATTTTTTATTAAAAACTCAAATTTTTGAGAGTTTTCAAATATTCGTTAAATTCATTAACAAAATTCTGTGTGGGTAAAACGTACTTTTTTCTATGGTCATTTCCAGTTTTCTCGAGGTAAAAAAATTCTTTATCACAAGCTTCTTTGATCATGAGTGCAGATTTGGGTCTAGAGGTTTTGAAAAGTCTAGTCTTAAGTTCTTCGACAGATAAGTTTTCATTTAATTTATAGGAATTCATCACAATCAACATCATGTGATAATGTGAAGGAGACTTTCTGAAAAAGTAATTACTGGATGTATGGGACAGTTTCATTTGATCTTCCCAAAATTCCAGTAAATCCTTTGATGATTTTGACATTAAGATTTTACACGTGTTTTTTGAGGATCGTAATGCGGGAAACCAACAATTTTAGCAGGTATTCTTTTTTGATGTCCATCAATTTTACCGACTTCAACGTTCATACCTATTTCTGAATGACCTACATCAATTCTGCACAAAGCAATATTTTTATTCAAAGTAGGAGATAGACATCCGCTTGTAACTACTCCAACTTGGGATCTTCCAATATGAACGCAATCACCGTGATTAGCTTTTTCTTTGCCTACAAGTTCTAATCCAACTAATTTCTTTTGCGGATTTTCTTTTCTCTTTATTAATGCTTCTTTACCAATGAAATCTGCTGTTTTTGTTTTTAAAGGAACTGTAAATCCAACACCAGCTTCAAAAGGGTCAACTTGGCCATCAAATTCATTACCAAATAATATTAGTCCAGCTTCAATTCTTAATAAATCTAATGCTCCAAAACCAGCAGGTATTATTCCTTCATCTTTGCCAGCTTCCATAAGCACATCCCAAACCGCTGGTGCATCTGAAGGGTGGCACCATATTTCGTATCCTAACTCGCCTGTGTATCCAGTTCTAGAAACCATTAATGGAATTCCACTAAGTTCTTTTACTCTACAGATTGTAAACCTAAACCATTGTAATTCTGAAATAGAAGGTTGTGTTGGTGGAGTAAAAATAAACTTTTCTAAAATTTTTCTACTGTTTGGTCCTTGTAGAGAAATATTATTTATTTGATCAGTAGAGTTTTTAACTAAAACATTAAATTTTTTCTTTTTTGCTTGTTCTTTTAACCATTCACCTGCGTATTCATCACCACATACCCATCTAAATCCATGATCACTCATTTTTAACAATGTTCCATCATCAAACATAGAACCATTTTCATAACACATCGAAGAATAAACAATTTGTCCAACTGACAATTTTTTAACATTTCTAGTTAAAGTATAGTCCATTAATTCTTCTGCATCCGGACCTAATATTTCAAATTTTCTTAAAGAAGATAAATCAATTAAAACTGCTTTTTCTCTACACGCTGTATATTCATTTATTACTCCGTGTTTAGTGTAATCATTGGGCAGCCAATATCCTCTAGCATCAACAAAGTTTCTTGTTAACTTAGAAGTTCTTTCATGAAATCCTGTATTTTTTGTTAGTTTTAATTCGGAGTCTGGTTTCATTCTAAATGCAAAAGATTTTGTAAATTCTCTTTTTTTTTCGTAAGTTCTAACAAAAATATCCGTAGGGTTCCATGAATTACATGGATCTATATCACTAGGACAGGCTGATGTTCCGCAGGTTAAATCTTTTAAAGCTCTTAATATTACATAATCTCCAGGTCTAGCAAATGATTCATCAGAAAGTACGGTATTTAAGCCTCCTGCTGAAGTATTAAAAAATAAATTTATAGCATGCCATCCCTTTTGTCTATTAACCCCAAAATTTTCCATAGCACCACTTAAGTTATCTGAGCAATTTGGATGCCCAAAATAACCAGCATCTTCGTAATACTTCGATGTACAAGCAAGATTAAAAGTGTCATGTCTACCAACAGTATCTCTTATTACTTCTACTAAAGGCTCATGGTCTGTATCATAAAATTTTGAATACAATCCTGGTCCTGGAAATGTATTTCCCATAAAGGTCCTGGTTGTTTGCCAATCTAAACCTTTTTCAATACCTTTACCTAATTTAGCTGTATCAAAAGCAACAAAATCTGAACATTGTCTACCAGTTGGACAAATTATTTGAATATAATCTCCTTCTTTAACTTCAAAAGAAATCGCTGATTGTTTTGCAATATTTTTTTCGTCTAGAGGATCAAAAATTGGATCTGGAATTATTCTATGTTCTTTATAGTCAACAATATTATTTCTTTTAATAAATAAAGTTAATTCTGTAGGAGGATTTTGTTCATGAACCAACATATTATTACCAGGTGCAGAAAAAATGCAATAACATTTATCTTTTGAACTTATTTTAATTTTTTCTCCTGGTGGAGTGTCTTTATCAAAAAGGATTGAAGATTTAGATTTTGCAATTTTAAGATTTCTTTTTTCTAATTGGCGCAAAGCAATTTTCGAACTTTCTTCATTTCTATTTAAAATTTTAATTATATCATTTTCTGATTTAGATGATTTTAAATTTAAAATTGATGGATCCGAATTTCCATCAGAATTAAAAACAACTATTTCACAAATTTGATTTCCTTCATTATTAATAATTTCAATTTCATCATCCGGAAAAACCTGAACTCCTGTTAATCCACCGCCATTAACTACATATCTTTCAACCCCAGGTGGCAAAACATTTAAACCAGGTTCATTTATTCTTAAATTTTCTTCTAACATTTTAAATCAATGATTACTTATGTTTAAGAATAAATCAGTACTGATTAATTGTATATATAAATTTTAGTACCAACTTTTGTTGACTGTGAGATTAAATTTAAGGATACTTACTTACTTAATATATTAAGAGAGGAGAAATAAATGAAGAAAATACTATCTTTACTCTCAGCTATAGTAATTACTGTAGTAAGCTTTGCAGGAATATCTAACGCTGACAGTAAAAAACCCATAGTGATCCCAACTCATAACTGGTCAAGTCAAATTGTTATGGCCTATGTTATTGGTGGAATCTTTGAAAGCATGGGTAACAATGTTAAATATGTAAATGCTGACTCTCAAGCGGTTTACGAGTCAATTAGAATTGGTGATGTAACTATATCTCATGAGGTATGGGAATCTGCTTTTGGTAAGTCATTTACAACAGCTTTAGACAAAGGTGGTTTGTTAGACTGGGGTGATCATGAAGCAAGAACTCTTGAGGATATGGGATATCCAAACTGGGTTGTTGAAAAAGGTCTATGTCCAGGCCTACCAGATTGGACAGCTCTAAAAAATCCAGACTGTGCAAAAAACTTTACAACACCTGACTCTCCAGATGGAAAAGGAAGAATGTTGGAAGGACCACAAACTTGGCATGGTGACTTAATCCCTCAAAGGATTGATGCTCTAGGCTTAGGAGATTTATGGTGGGTTAAGTTTGCTGGAGGTGCTGATGCACTTTGGGCAGAATTAGCAGCTGCTGAAAAAGAAGGAAGAGGAACAATAATTTTCAACTGGACACCAAACTTTACTGATGGTGCTGGTTTTACATTTATCGACTTCCCTCCATACACAGCTGGTTGTAGACCAGCAGATGGTGGTGATGGAAAATGTGGTTCTCCGGATGGTTATTTGAAAAAAGCAGTCCACGAAGATTTTCCAAAAACTCATCCAGATGCAGCAGCAGCGTTCAAAAAATTGTCATTCTCAACAAGTCAAATTGGTGCAATGGCAGCTTTAGTAGACGTTGACAAAATGACTCACGAAGATGCAGCTAAAAAATGGTTAGCTGATAACGAGTCAACTTGGAAAGCTTTCCTTAAATAAGGATAAAAGTTAAAAAATTAAGATCTCCCCCAATTTTGTTGGGGGGGATTTTTTTTATAAAGATTTGTGTAAAATATATTTATGAGAAAATATCTTTTTTACTTTTTTTTAAGTTTATTAATAAGCTCATCAGTTTTTGCTCGAAGCACCGGATGTAAAGAAGGTAACTGTGAAAATGGATATGGAAAATGGGTTTATACAGATAAAACTACTTATGAAGGTGAGTGGGTAGGAACAAAAAAAAATGGCCAAGGTGTAGAAACATGGCCAAACGGATACATCTATAAAGGTGAGTTTAAAAACAGTGTTTGGAGTGGAGTTGGAACTTTAACTTTCCCAGATGGTTCTACTTATGAAGGAGAGTGGGCTAATGGTTTTATGAATGGCAAAGGAATATTTACTTGGGCTAATGGCGACCAAAAAGTAGGAATTTGGAAAAACGGTAAATTACAAGATTAATGTCGAACGAAACTTTATTTAATAAATTAAAAGGATTACCTGAGAACCTAAAACAATTTATAGGATTAATAATTTTAACAATAGTCATAATTTCTTCTTTTGCTATTTTAAATAATATATTTAGCGAGGGCGATGAATTAGTTAGAAAAATGAAATTGGAAGAAGAGAGAATTGCAAAAGAGAGAAAACTAAGTGCATTAATTTCAAAACTTCCCTCGGGTATATTAGTAACTTTTGATGGAACTGATCATTATAAATTATCAGATGAATTGTATGAGGGAGTGTGTAATGCCACAAAACTTATCCCCCAAAGAGCAATAATGGGTGCAAATTTCTTAAATTTTAGAGCACATGAAATTTATACTATTAACGGCAATAAGATTGATGAAACATTTGTTGAATGGGATGCTGAAAAAAAGAAATGTTTTGCAGGTTTTACAGTTAGTGGAAATAACGTAGGAGTAGACGAAACAATTAAAGTAAGCGGTGAAGCCTTAAGTTTTTTAAGTACTGGAATTGATACAAGGGTTTATTTTATTAAAAATTTTTAATGGAAATAAGCTTCAATTATATTGATTTTAATTTAATTAATTTTCGTATATTTTTATAAGAATTATGTCTGAAGCAGTAATCAAATGCGAAGCAGTTTATAAAATTTTTGGTGAAAACGCCAAAAAGATGCTTCAAGATTCAAATGGCAATGTTGATGCTAAAACATTTCAAGAAAATGGTTGTATAGTAGGTGTTAACAATGCCTCTTTTGAAGTGGCAAAAGGAGAGATGCTTGTTGTAATGGGCTTATCTGGATCTGGTAAGTCAACTTTACTAAGGTGTATATCAAGATTAACAGATGCAACAGGTGGAAAAATTTTCATTGAAGGTCAAGATTTATTAAATTTAAATAATAAAGAGTTAATTGAGCTTAGAAGAAACAAAATGGGAATGGTTTTCCAAAGCTTTGCTCTTCTTCCACACAAAACCGTTGTAGAAAATATAGCTTTTCCTCTTCAAATCAAAGGTATCAAAACTGAGGAGAGCATTAATAAAGCAATGGAGATGGTTAAATTAGTTGGACTTGATGGAAGAGAAAATTATTTTCCAAGAGAACTTTCAGGTGGACAACAACAAAGAGTGGGTATTGCAAGATCTCTAGCAGTTGAACCTGATATATGGTTTTTAGATGAACCTTTTTCTGCTTTAGATCCTTTAATTAGAAAAGAAATGCAAGATGAATTTTTAAGACTTCAAGAAAAATTACAAAAAACAATTATGTTTATTACTCATGATTTTGATGAAGCATTAAAACTTGCTGATCGAATTGCAATTATGAAAGATGGTATAATTGAACAACTAGATACACCTGCAAATATAGTTTTAAACCCAGCCACAGAATATGTAAGAAAATTTACTGAAGAAGTACCTCGAGAAAAAGTTTTATTAATTGAAGATGTAATGGATGAATCTATATCTAATAATTTAGGTGATGTTAAAGTTTCAAAAGATGAAATCATAGAAAATGTTGCAGAAAAAATATTAACGCAAGAAAAATCTGTAGCAGTTATAGATGAAAATAATAAAACCGTTGGGTCAATCAACCCGACAAAAATAATAAATACTGTCTTTGGCGGAAGAAAGAACGGAAAATAAATTATGGAATTTTTAAAAAAATATCCAAAAATATTTCAGTGGTTATTTCTATTAATTGTTTTCTTTGCTCTTTGTTTTGCTATTGATGTTCCAGAAACATATAAATTCATTAGAGGCCAAGCTGAATTCGTAAAAGACCCTAATCAAAGTAGTTATATATTTTTAGGCAAAGAAGTAAGATATTACGCTTTTGATGTTTTCTGGCGACTTCCTCCATTACTTGGATGGTTACCAATATGGATAAATGACTCCTTGTTTTTCTTAATGAATGAGTGGATGCCAATGGAGTTTTGGAATGAGGACACTCAAGAATTTAAAACCAGACCAATAGTTTTGCAAATTAGCAGAAATTTAACAGCTTTTATGACCTTTTTAATAGAATTAATTAGAGAAATTCTATTAGGTGGACTTGAAACAATTGTTGCCTTTACAAGTTGGGATTGGATCGATGCTAACCCTTGGGCAGAGTTACCAGGTCTACCTTGGACAATAGTTGCAGCTGGTTTTGCAATACTTGCTTATAAACTAAGTGGTATTGGACTCGCATTATTTGCCGGTTTAACAATGGTTTACATTTCTATATTTGGACAATGGAAACCATCGATGCAAACACTCTCTTTTATTTTAGTTGCTGCGCCTCTATCTTTTATATTTGGGTTAAGTTTAGGTATTGCAGCTTATAAAAGTAAACGTGTAGAAAAAGCTCTATATCCAATTCTATTAGTTATGCAAACAATGCCACAATATGCAGTATTAGTTCCTGCACTTGTTCTTTTTGGAGTCGGTGACCACGCTGCAGTGATTATAACTATGGTTGTTGCTGTTCCACCCATGATATTACTCACTTTACTAGGATTGAGAGCTATTCCTCCAGAAGTAATTGAAGCTGGAAGAATGAGTGGTTGTAATAATTGGCAACTAATGTCTAAAGTGCTAATTCCAACGGCCAGACGAGATATTTTAATTGGCGTAAACCAGGTTATCATGGTGTGCTTTTCTATGGCTGTTATTTCAGCCTTCATTGGAGCGAAAGGTCTAGGTTTTAATTTATTGTTAGCACTAAATCAGCTTAATATCGGATTAGCATTAGAAGCTGGTCTTTGTATTAGTCTAATTGCAATTTTATTAGATAAAATGTCGTTAGCATGGGCAAACAAGCAAGTCGATTATTTTGGCAATTTGAATTTTTTTCAAAGAAATAAAAATTTATTATTTTTTAGTATTACGGTCATAATTGGAATTTTACTCGCTTACTTTGGATCTGTTTATTTTAAAGGTGGTTACAATTATTTATTTGAAGTTCCACACAATAAAGGAATATCAACTGCTAATTTTTGGAATAAAGGTGTCGATTGGATTTTTGATACCTTCTTTGTTTATATAAAAGCATTTAATACATGGTTAATTCAAGAAGTATTACAACCAATGAGAGCTTTGTATTTAAGGATGCCAGCTGTTGCTACATTAGTTCTAGTTGTTGGTGCAGGCTATTTAATTGGTGGAATTAGATCTGCATTAGTAGTTTGTGGTTTGACATTATTCATAGCTCTAAGCCCTTGGTGGGATAGAGCCTTAGTAACGGCTTACATGGCAACATTTGGGGTAATTGTCTCTTGTATAATAGGTTTTACGGTTGGCACATTATGTTTTCAAAATAAACATTCTGCAAAATTTATGTTAGGGGTATGTGATATTTTTCAAACATTTCCATCATTTGTTTATCTTATTCCTGTGATGATGCTTTTTGGAATAACTGACACTTCTGTTCTTATTGCGGTCATTGTTTATGCAACTATACCAGCAACAAGATACACAATTGAAGGGCTTAGAAGTGTTCCAGCAGGTTTGCATGATGCAGCGACGATGTCTGGCGTGAATAAATTTCAAAGATTAACAAAAATAGAATTTCCTTTAGCATTCCCTCATATGATGCTTGGTATAAATCAAACAATAGTGTTTGCATTATTTATGGTGATTATAGGGGCATTTATCGGGACAGAAGATTTAGGACAATATATTTTAAAAGCATTATCAGATAAAAATGGTGCTGGTATTGGATTAACTTTGGGTATTTGTGTAGCTTTTATAGGTTTAATCTTTGATAATTTGATAAGAACTTGGGTAGAAAAAAGAAAAAAACATCTAGGAATTGCTTAAGCTTAAATGAAAAAAATTTTAATAATAGGCGGTGGCGCAATGGGATCTGCTTTTACTTTTCCATGTATAGATAATAAAAATGAAGTAATTATCACAGAACCTTATAATAAAACTTTTATTAAAAATTTATCTTCAAAAAAAAAATATCATTCTAGTTTGAAAATAAATTTACCGAATAAACTAAAATACAAAAAATATTCAACTCATTTGTTAAATAATAAATACGATTTAGTCGTTGTTGCGCTAAGCTTATCAGGAATAAATTTCATTAGTGAAGAATTTAAAAAATCAAATATCAAAAGTCCAATTCTTATTCTTACTAAAGGTTTGAAGTATGAGAAAAAAAAACAGAAAATTTTTACTATCTCAGAGGATATAAAGAAAACTAATAAAAATATAAATGTTTCAGTTCTAAAAGGACCTTGCTTAGCAAAAGAACTTTCAAATAAAAAACAAACCAGTGTAATTGTTGCTAATAAAAATATCAAAACTGCAAAAAAAATTTGTAATATGATATCTACAAAATACTATTTAACTGAAACATCGAAAGATGTTGTTGGGGTTGAGATCTGTTCTTCAATTAAAAATATTTATTCAATGATTATCGGGGCCGGAGATAGCTTAAATATGTCTTCAAGTTTATTTAAAAAATCTATAAATGAGATGATATATATTACTAAATACTTTAAAGGAAAAATTGAAACTGCTCTTGGATTAGCTGGAGTTGGGGATCTATACGTCAGTGCTGCAGGAGGCAGAAACAGTAAAATGGGTGGTTACTTGGGACAAGGCTATACATTTTATAATGCTAAAAGAAAATTTATGCCAAATGAAACTGTTGAGGGGGAGCAACTTGCAAGAGAAATTGCTCCATTTGTTTTAAAAAAAATTCAACAAAAAAAAATCCCTTTGATGACAAAATTAATCAAATCTATAATTAACAACAAAAAATTAATATTAAATTAAAATGGCGAGTATTAAAATAGATAAAGTAAATAAATATTTTGGAAGTACACACGTTATTAAAGATGTTTCTCTAGATATAAAAAGCGAGTCTTTTACTGTTCTAGTAGGACCAAGTGGTTGTGGTAAATCTACTATTTTAAGAATGATTGCTGGTCTAGAAGAAATAAACTCTGGCACAATATCTATTGACGATAAAGTTGTTAACGATCTGCCACCTAAAGAAAGAAATATTGCGATGGTATTTCAATCTTATGCTCTTTACCCTCATATGACAGTATTTGATAATATGGCTTTTGGTTTAAAGATTGAAAAAAAATCAAAAGAAGAAATAGAGCAAAGAGTAATGGAGGCTGCTAAAATTCTACAAATAGAGGAGTATCTAGAAAGAAAACCCAAACAATTATCTGGAGGACAACGTCAAAGAGTAGCTATTGGTAGAGCTATTACAAGAAAACCCAAAGTTTTTTTATTCGATGAACCATTATCTAATCTAGATGCAGCATTAAGAGTACAAATGAGAGTAGAATTGGCAAAATTACACGATCAACTTAATGCAACAATGATTTACGTAACTCATGATCAAACTGAAGCCATGACACTTGCAAATGATATTGTTGTATTGGATCAAGGTATAGTTTCACAAAAGGGATCACCAATGAACTTATATAATAATCCAGATAATTTATTTGTTGGGGGTTTTATCGGATCTCCAAAAATGAATTTTATAGATAGTAAAATTTTAAGTAAAAGTTCAAAGAGTTCTGAAGTAGATATAATGGGAACTGGAAAGTTAAATGTACCAAAAATTTCTGAGAATACTCAAGAAGGGGATAGTATAAAAATTGGAATAAGACCAGAGCACTTAATATTAAACGCAGACTCAGATTCTTTGTGGGAGAGCAAGGTTTTCGTCGTAGAAAAATTAGGGTCAGGAACATATTTATATTTGGAGAAAGAGGGAGATCCTCTTGTTGTACAAACTGATGGAGACACAAATATTAAAGTAGGTGACACTGTTAAAATAGGTTTTGATCCATTTCGTTGCCATTTATTTGATAATAAAGGTATTTCTTTTAAAAATTCTTGAATCAATCTCAGGTAGTATTGTGTAATTTACATACTTGTTATTCTTCTTTTAAATGTTCATTATGTAATAATTTTTAAATAACTTTAGAAAACACGAAAAAAGAGGGGAATATATGTTTAAAAATATATTAATAACAATCTCTGCAATAGCTTTTGTTTTTAATTCAATTGCATTTGCAGATATCAAATTCTGGACGACAGAAACTCAACCAGCAAGGATGGCTAAACAAGAAGAGATGGCTAAAGCTTTTGAAGCTAAAACTGGAATTGGAGTTGAAGTTATCCCGATTGATGAAAAAGATTTAGGATCAAGAGCTACTGCAGCAGCTGCAGCAGGAGATCTTCCTGATGTAATTTATCATACATTGCAATATGTATTGCCATGGGCTGAAGCGGGAATTTTAGACGTTGATGCAAATAATGATGTAGTTAAAACACTTGGAAAAGATACTTTTGCTCCAGGCGCTTTAAAGATGGCTAAAAAAGGTGGCAAAATTGCAGCCGTGCCAGTAGATGGATGGACGCAAATGGTCGTTTACAGAAAAGATTTATTTAAAGCTGCTGGTTTAGAACCACCAACGACTTATGCAAATATTGAGAAAGCAATAGATGCTTTATCTAGCAATGATATGTTTGGATTTGTTGCTGCAACTAAAACTGATGAAAATTTTATGAGTCAGGTTTTGGAACATGTTCTACTAGCAAATGGTGTAAACATAGTAAAAAAAGGTGGAACAAAAAAACAAGGTAGAGCTTTAAAGAATTCTTTACAGTTTTATAAAAAATTAGCTAAAGCTAGCCCTCCAGGAGAACTTTATTGGAAACAATCAAGAGAACTTTATTTTGCTGGTAAAACTCCAATGATAATATGGTCACCATTTATAATGGATGAATTAGCTGGTTTAAGAGACTCAGCTCCACCAACAATTAACAGTGATCCTACTTCACCGGAATTGGCATCTAAAACTGGTTTTATTACTAATTTTAGTGGACCAAATAATGTAAAAGGTGCAGCTTGGGCGGACGTTAGATACTTTGGTGTAACTGCAGACGCAGATACCGATGAAGCTAAGCAGTTTATTCTTTATTCGATGGATGAAGGATACACAAGCACTTTATCTATAGCACCAGAAGGTAAGTTTCCTGTAAGAAGAGGTAATGCGAGTGATCCAAATGCATTTACAACAGCTTGGAGTAAACTACCTGTTGGAGTTGATAGAAAAGCTCCTTTGACAGATCTATATTCTGCAGATGTAATAAATAATATTGTTGCTGGTTTAGATACTGCTAACAGATGGGGAGTAAAAGAAGGTGAACTATCTAGAGCATCTAAAATTATTAACAATAAGTTTATAAATAGAATCACTAGACAATATATTGACGATCAATTGACGCTAGATGAAGCAGTAGATGAAATTAATACTGTGCTAGCTAGCTTCTAGTAATTTAAAAAATTAAAAAAAGCGGGTAATATTAATTATCCGCTTTTTTTTATGAGTTCAAAACTTGCAAAAATTGAAAAAAGAACAGCTTATCTTTTAATATTACCATCAGTTCTTTTAGTATTTTCTATAATTTTATTTCCAATATTTTCTAATATTTGGATAAGTTTTAAAAATGTAGAACTTAAAGATTTAAGAATTCCAGAACCAAGAGCAAAAAAATTAGTAAAATTAATTAAGGATAATCCAAATCAAATAAAAGTAATTTATAAATTAAGAAATAGTTCTCTTACACAAGAAATTACTAATGTAAAATTTAAAGATAAATATCCAGATAATATAGAACCAATAGATTTAGATAATAAATGTCAATTTAAATCAAATTTACTTAAATGTGAATTAGGTAATTGGCCAAAAAAATATCGAGAAAATTTAGAAATAGTATTTCAAAATACTAATAATCAAGAAGTTTCTAAGAAGGAAATAAAATCCTATAAACCTAAACTATCAGGTAAGTCACAAAATATATTATTAACTTATAAATTTACATTAAAAAATTTCAAAAAAGTAATCAAAGACAAAGCGTTTATAGATTTATTATCAACAACTTTTTATTACACTTTTTTTGGAACAATAGGTGCAATAGTTTTTGGAATTTTGGCTGCACAAATGGTAAATCAAAAATTTTTTGGAAGAACATTTATGAGAAGCGTTTTGTTGTTTCCTTATGTTGCACCAGTAGTTGCTCTTGCTTATACCTGGGAACTTTTACTTGATCCAACAAGTGGAACTTTAAATAATTTATTAATTAATTATCAAATTATTGATGGACCAATAAATTTACTAGGACAAAAATATGTAACTTTAAACATACTTGGTTTTGATTTTAAATTAAGGTTAGCATTAACAACTGTAATTATTTTTGAAATTTGGAGATATTTTCCTCTAGCATTTTTGTTTATTCTTGCTCGTCTTCAGGCGGTTCCAAAAGAACTTTATGAAGCAGCTGATGTTGATGGCGCAAATCCTATTCAAAAATTTCTTAACATAACTTTACCCCAGATTTTAGCAGTGATTTCAATTCTATTTATGATTAGATTTATTTGGAATTTCAATAAATTTGAAGACATCTTCTTACTTACTGGAGGAGCATCAGGTACAAGAACATTGCCAATAAATGTATATCAACAAGGTTTTTCAATCGGGGATATTGGTATGGGTTCCGCAGTTTCTATTGTGATTGTAGTCTTTCTGTTAATTTTTATGTTTATCTATTTTAAACTTTTAGGAAAAAGAGCGGATGAAAATTAAAAATATATTAACTTATTGCTTTATCTCATCATTATTTTTGTTTTCATTAATTTGTATTTGGAAAATCTTAGTAACTTTACAAGGAATTGAATTAATAAATTTTAATTTTAATAAATTATTTATTTTTGGAATAATTCTTTGTGTAATAAATCTTCTTATTGGAAAAAAATTCAATTTAAATATTAAAATAATAATACTTGCTCTTCTATTTTCCATCTTTGACTATTTCGTTTCAATTAATTTACCAATTTGGTACAGTCTTGGCACATTTTTAGTTTCATTATTTTTTTTTAATACTATCAAAAATTATGACAAAAACTTTTTATCAAAAAATCATTCATCTCAAAAATTATTCTTTAACTTTTTAACATTATTTGGAATTACTTTATTTTCATTTGTAATTCTTTTTCCATTTTACATGATGTTAGTAACAAGCTTTAAAACCCAAGCATTATTGTTATTAAACCCTTTAGACTTTAGTATTAATTTTGCACAAGGTTTACCAGAATTATTCAAGTCTTATTTTATAGTATTCAAAGATTACAATTTTGGAAGATATATGCTTACGAGCACAATTGTCTCCTTAGGTACTGTCATTATAACATTAATTTTTGCAATACCAGCAGCTTACGCAGTTGCTAGACTTAACTTTTTTGGGAAAAATTTTTTATCAACATCCATATTGATAATTTATTTATTTCCAGCGATAGTTTTGGTGATACCTTTATATACAATTTTTAGTCAACTTGGTTTACGAAATTCTATTGAGGGTTTACTAATAGTTTATACAGCTACAACTCTACCTGTAGCAATTTATATGCTGCAAGGTTACTTTAAAAGTATACCAAAAGAACTTGAAGAAGCTGGTATAATAGATGGTCAAAATTGGCTTGGTATAATTTTTAAAATTATACTTCCACTAAGTTTACCTGCAATATCATCGGTAGCCTTGTATGTATTTATGATAGCTTGGAATGAATTTTTATTTTCATTAATGTTTTTAGACCGGCCAAATACATTTACATTATCAAGAGCTATTCAGTTTCTAAATGTTGGAGCTGAAACACCTAGACAATATTTGATGGCAGGGTCTGTAGTAGTAACTTTGCCTATTTTAATAATTTTTGTTTATTTTGAAAAATATTTAGTAAGTGGTCTTACTGCAGGAAGTGTTAAAGGATAATGCAAAATAAAGTAGAAGAGGCAAAAAAAATATTATTAGGCAACAGAAAAAATGGTTACACACTTCCTACTAATAATAAATTATATCCTGCCCAATGGAATTGGGATTCTGCCTTTATAGCACTTGGTTATTCATACTTTAATTTAGATTTTTCAATTACAGAAATTGAAACTTTGCTTAATGGTCAGTGGGACGATGGAATGGTACCTCACATTCTTTTTCATGAAAAAGACACATCTTATTTTCCAAATCACACAACTTGGCAATGTGGAAAAAATATTCCATCATCTGGTATTACTCAGCCACCAGTTTTAGCCAGTATTTTGAGGAAAATTGTTGAAAAAAATCAACTTAGTAATGAACAATATTCAAGAATTTTAAATATAATAACTAAAATTAAAAATTATCATGATTGGTTCATAAAATTCAGAGATCCTAATAAAACCGGCCTTGTATCCATATTACATCCTTGGGAGAGCGGGTATGATAATTCACCAATTTGGGATCAGCCAATGAGAAATATCAAAGTAGATAAAGACCTTAATTATAAAAGAAGAGATCTTGAAGTTTCAAACTCTGATGAGAGACCTTTAAAAACTGATTATGATAGATATGTAACTTTAAGAGATCAATTTAGGGATCTTCAGTATGATCCACATAAATTGTATGAGATTTCTGATTTTAATGTAGTAGATGTTGGTTTTAACGCTTTATTCTTGAGAGCAAATAAAGATCTGCTTACCTTAGCTAAAATTTTTGATTTAAATTTTGATGATTTAAATAATTTTGTATCCAAAACCGAAAATGAAATATTAAAACTATATGATGATAATGTTAATGATTTTGTCTCAATAGATATAAAAACTAATTTGAATATCGTTGTTCCGTCGATAACAAATTATTTTACTCTCTTTGCAAATTTAGAAAATGATCAAATAAATAAAAAGATTATTAATAATTTAAAAAATCATAATATTAATGACAATTACTATTTCTCAACAATAAAACCAAATCATGCCTCATTTGAAGAAAAAAGATATTGGAGAGGTCCAATATGGATAAATTGTAATTGGTTAATTTATCAAGGACTTATTAAAAAAGATCCAAATTATGCAAATGAAATCAAAAAAAAAACCTTAGAATTAATTGAAGAAAAAGGTTTTCATGAATATTACAATTATAAAGATGGGTCAGTTATGGGCGCAAATAATTTCTCATGGAGTGCAGCTTTATATTTGGACTTAGTTCTAGAAAATTAGATTAGATTTTTAATTTTTGTTTAGAAATGTTTCAGCGGAGTCGTCCATTGCCTTTGCCCAAGCTGTATGATGAACAGGAGCCACTGATCCTGTAACTGGAGATGAAAAAGATTTATTTCTATAAGTTGATATATCCTCAACCTTATGATGCTCCCATTCTTTAAAATGTTTTCTGATTAATTCAAAATCTATTTTTGGATAATCAGACATCTCATGTAATTCTTTTGTGTATTCAGTTTGAAAATCAATCATCTGATCAGGATTTTCTAGTTTTTCTTCTAATGCAACCCATTTTTTAATATCTTTTTCAATATCCTCACCATTTGGCATATTTATTTTCCCCATTATGACATCTCTTGCGTACCAAGCTTGGCAATCAAACATATTAAATGTATGAAACTGGTCTTGCATTCCTAAATACAAAAGTTTGTGATTATTCTGCCAAACAACACCTTTGTATAATTTTGGAGGATAGAGTCTGTTTCTTGTTTTAAGTTTTAAATTTTCTTCCAGGAAAGGAAAATGATGAAGATAACCAGTGCATAGTATTATTACATCCGCATCCTGTTCTGTACCATCCTTAAAAATTGCTTTTTTTCCTTCCAATCTATCTAAATAGAATACTTCTTTCATTCCTTCGGGCCATTTAAAACCCATAGGATTATGTCTGTAGCCAATTGTTACACTTTTTGCACCATATTTATTGCATTGAAGAGCAATGTCTTCTGCAGAGTAACTACTTCCTAAAACTATAATATTTTTTCCTCTGAATTCTTCCGCATCTCTAAAATCATGTGAGTGCATTATTCTTCCTGGAAATGAACTCATACCTTTATATTCAGGTATAAAAGGAACTGAAAAATGACCTGTAGATACTACAACATAATCGAAATGATCTGTTAAAATTTTATCATTTTCTTTGTCTTGATAGCTAACTTCAAATTTACCTGATTTAAAAACTGTATTAACTACTCTTGTATTAAATTTAATTTTATTTCTTAAATTTCCTTTACTTACTCTACTAGTGATATAATCATAAAGAACTTCTCTAGGTGGGAAAGATGGAATTGGTTTTCCAAAATGTTCATCAAAAGAATAATCTGCAAACTCAAGACACTCTTTAGGGCCATTTGACCAAAGATATCTATACATACTATTATGAACCGGATCTCCATATTGGTCAGACCCTGTTCTCCAGCTATAATTCCAAAGACCACCCCAATCACTTTGTTTTTCAAAGCAAACTATTTCAGGTATTTTGTCTCCTTTTTTTTCTGCATGTTCAAAAGCCCTTAGCAATGATAACCCACAAGGACCAGCACCAATTATTGCGACTTTAGTCATGATAATTTTTCCTCTACAATAAAAATTATAAATATATTGTACTAAGAAAAATAGAAAAATTAAATATTATTTTAATATGAAAACTAATTGGAATTATCCTACAACTATTTGGGTTGGAGAAGGCAGAATAAAAGAACTGATCCAGGCATGCAAAAATCTTAATATTAATAAACCTTTATTTGTTACTGATAGAGATTTAATTAATCTAAAAATGGTTGAAGATATTATTTCAGATTTAAAAAAAAATTTTAGAGATCTAAGTATTTTCTCAAATATTTCTGGGAATCCGGTAGGAGAGAATGTGAATGATGGAGTAAATGAATTTAAAAAAAATGAATGTGATGGAGTTATTGCATTTGGAGGTGGTAGTGGACTTGATGTGGGAAAAGCCATCGCTTTTATGCACGGGCAGAAAAGATCAATTTGGGATTTTGAAGATATAGGTGATTACTGGAAAAGAGCAGATGAAAACAGCATTGCCCCAATCATTGCTATTCCAACAACTGCTGGAACTGGCTCAGAAACTGGAAGAGCGTCAGCTATCATTAATAAAAAAACAGGAATAAAAAAAATCATTTTCCACCCAAAAATTTTACCCTCCATAGTTATTTTAGATCCTAATTTAACATTAGATCTTTCACCAAGATTAACTGCTGCCACAGGAATGGATGCACTTTCGCATAACATTGAGGCTTTTTGTGCTCCTGGATTTCATCCAATGGCAGATGGTATTGCAATTGAAGGGATAAAATTAATAAAGAATTCTCTAATAAAAGCATTTCATGATGGAAAAGACTTAAAAGCCAGATCTGAAATGCTTGCTGCAGCTAGCATGGGATCAACAGCTTTTCAAAAAGGTTTAGGAACAATTCATTCTTTAAGTCACCCGATTAATGCCCAATTTAATGTTCATCACGGTTTAACAAATGCAATATTTATGCCTTATGTGTTAACTTTTAATAAAGAGCTTATTGAAAGAAGAATAATAAAAATATGTGATTATCTTGACTTAAATAAAAATTTTGAAAGCTTTTTAGATTGGATTTTGAAACTTAGAAAAGAACTTAATATTCCCCATAAATTATCAGATGTTGTCGATAAAAATAAAATGAATTTAGATCTGTTATCGAAGATGGCATTAAATGATCCATCTACTCCTACTAATCCAAAAAAAATGTCTATAGAAGATATGAAAATACTTTATGAGCACAGTATATCAGGTAAATTATTTTAATGAAAAAAATTCTAATAGTTGAAGGAAATTTAAAAGAGGAAAATCAAAGTTTTAGAAATGGTGGTATTAAAACTCACACCGAAAGTTTAAAAGATAGCATTAGTTATTTTACAAACAAATTAGATATTGATGTTGTTAATCCATCATCAGATAAAAATATAAGCGAGGTAGCTAATGACTTAACTAAATATGATGGAATGATTTGGGGTGGTAGCAGTTTAAATATTTACAATGATACTCCAGAAATAAGAAGACAAATAACTTTCATGAGAGAATGCCAAAAAAATATTAATAAAATATTTGCAATATGTTGGGGAATGCAAGTTGCTGTGACGGTTGCTGGTGGTGAAGTAAAGAAATGCCCTTACGGCGCTCATAGGGGAATAGCTCATGATATAGAAATAAATGAAAACGGCTTAAAACACCCACTCTATAAAAATAAAAATAAAAAATTTAATACTCCTGCATTTAATTTTGACGAAGTTGTAAAATTGCCTGAGGGTTCTACATTGCTTTCATCAAATTCAATAAATAAAGTCATGGGTATTAATTTTAATGTTGGTTCAACTAATATATGGGGAATTCAATATCACCCAGAGATAACTTATGCAAAAATGATAAGTTTAATTCATTTTAGGAGAGATCGACTGTTAGAAAAAAAAGCATTTATTGACCAAATGGAAATAGATTCTCATGTAAAAATTATAGAAGATGAAAATAAAATTTCTAATAAAGATGCAAGGATGAGAGAATTGGAAAATTGGCTAAATAATTTAAATTAGAACAATCCTTCTATTTCACCTTTTTCATTAAGTTTAATAGAGTCTGCCGCAGGAACTCTTGGTAGTCCAGGCATTGTCATGATGGCTCCACATATAACAACAATAAATTCTGCACCTGAAGATAATCTTACTTCTCTAATTGGTAACGAATGGCCTGTTGGAGCGCCTTTTGCGTTTGGATCAGTAGAAAAACTATATTGTGTTTTGGCTACACATATAGGTAAATTTCCATAACCAGCATCTTCAAAAGATTTTAATTGATCTTTTATTTTACTGTCAGCTACAACTTCATTTGCTCGATAAATTTCTTTTGCAACAGTTTCAACTTTTCGTAACAAAGGTGTTTTCTCATCATATAAAAATTTAAAATTTGCTTGTTTTTTGTCAATTAAATCTACAACATGTGCGGCAAGTTCTTTTGTTCCTTCACCACCATTTGACCAGTGAGTACATAAAGTAGCTTTAACTCCCATATTATCACAAGCATTTATTAACTCTTTCACCTCACTATCAGTATCAGCTACAAAATGGTTAACAGCAACTGCTACCGGTAAACCAAATTTTTTTACGTTTTCAATGTGTCTCTCTAAATTCACTAAACCTTTTTTTAACGCTTCTACGTTTTCATTTTTTAAATCATCTTTAGCTACACCACCATGCATTTTTAATGCTCTAATTGTTGCAACAATAACTACACACTCAGGTTTTAAATTTGATTTTCTACATTTAATATCCAGAAATTTTTCTGCTCCTAGGTCGGCTCCAAATCCAGCCTCAGTCACAACATAATCAGCAAGTTTTAAACCTGCTTTAGTTGCTATCACAGAGTTACAACCATGCGCAATGTTTGCAAAAGGACCACCATGAATAATTGCAGGGTTATTTTCTAAAGTTTGAGTTACATTAGGTCTGATTGCTTCTTTTAACAAAACAGTCATTGGTCCATGAGCATTTAAATCTTTTGCAAATATAGGTTTTCTATCTCTAGTGTAAGCAATTGTAATATTACCTATTCTCTTTTCCAAATCTTCAAGATCATTTGCTAAACAAAAAATCGCCATTATCTCAGATGCTACTGTAATATCAAAACCATCTTCTCTTGGAAAACCGTTAGCAATTCCACCTAAATTAATATTGATAGATCTTAAAGATCTATCATTCATATCCATAACTCTTCTCCAAACTACTCTTCTTACGTCTATGTTTAATTTATTTCCCCAATAAATATGATTATCAATTAACGCTGACAATAAATTGTGAGCGGATGTAATTGCATGGAAGTCTCCTGTAAAGTGTAAATTGATTTGTTCCATTGGAACAACTTGAGCATATCCTCCACCTGCTGCTCCACCTTTCATTCCAAAGGAAGGACCTAAACTAGGTTCACGCAAACATACTATAGAATTTTTACCAATTTTATTTAATCCATCATTTAAACCAACTGATGTAGTAGTTTTTCCCTCACCTGCAGGTGTTGGTGTAATAGCAGTAACTAGAATTAATTTTCCATTTTGTTTATCTTTTAGACTATCTAAATATTCTAAATTTATTTTAGCAATATGACGTCCCATAGGGCTAAAAGCACTTGGTTCATCTGGAACATTAATTTTACCCAAAATCTCATTTATGGGTTTCATTTTTGCTTCTCGTGCAATTTGGATATCTGATTTTGACATAAATCTAATTACTTATTAATGAGCAGAATTACTATCCTTTTTTGTCACGTATTTAAACATCTAAAAAATATATATAAAAAAAATTAGCAAAAACTTATATTTAATTTTATAAAACTTACGGATGCAGAAATATTCAGTATTTAGTCTAATCAAAAATGCTTTCTCCAATCACCAAAATTGGGAAGTTGCTTGGAAAGATCCAACTCCAAAAAGTGAATATGATGTAGTCATCATTGGAGGCGGGGGACACGGTCTTGCTACTGCATATTATTTAGCAAAAGAACATAACATTAGAAATGTAGCTATCATTGAGAAAGGCTGGATTGGCGGTGGAAATGTTGGTCGGAATACAACGATCATAAGATCAAATTTTATGTACGATGCTAATGCAAGATTTAATGAATTTGGAATGGATTTATGGAGAAACTTAAGTCAAGAACTGAACTTTAATGTGATGTTTTCTCCAAGGGGAATATTAAACTTAGCCCACTCAGATGCTCAAATGAATGCATATGCTCGTAGAGGAAATTCTATGAGATTAAATGGAATAGATGCAAAGTTATTGGATAGAGACGAAGTTAAAAAATTAATTCCAATGGCTGACTTTAGTGATGAAGTACGTTTTCCAATCTTTGGAGGATTAATGCAACCAAGCGCTGGTACTGCAAGACATGACGCTGTTGCTTGGGGTTATGCACGTCAAGCAGATGATATGGGAGTAGATATAATACAACATTGTGAGGTCACTGGTTTTGATGTTGTTAATGGAAAGATAAAAGGAATTAGAACTTCAAGAGGAGATATTAAAGCAAAAAAAGTTGGATTATGTGTTGCAGGTAGCACAAATATATTAGCTGAAAAATTAAATATGACACTGCCAATAGAAACTCACGTACTGCAAGCTTGTGTTTCAGAACCTGTAAAACCATTATTAGACGGAGTAGTAACTTTTGGTGCAGGCCACTTTTATATAAGTCAATCAGATAAAGGTGAGATGGTAATGGGTGGTGATCTTGATGGATATAATAGTTATGCTCAAAGAGGTAACTTGCCAACTATACAACATGTATTAACAGGTGGCTTAGCTTTGTTTCCATTTTTAAGTAGATTAAAAATGTTAAGGACATGGGGAGGGATCATGGATATGTCTATGGATGGTTCTCCAATAATTGATAAAACTCATATTGAAGGTTTATATTTAAACTGTGGATGGTGTTATGGAGGTTTTAAATCAACTCCTGTCTCAGGTTGGACATTTGCTCATACAATTGCACAAGATCAAGTTCATGAATTAAATTCAGAATTAAGATTAAATAGATTTTCTACAGGCCATCTTTTAGATGAAAAAGGTTTAGGAACTAAAACCTGGATTGGTTAAAAAATGTTATACATCAAATGTCCTTATTGCGGTTTTAGAGCACAAAAAGAATTTTCATATGGAGGTGATGCAACTGTAAAAAGACCTAATATAAATGAAGAAGTATCAAGTGAAGATTGGGATAATTTTGTTTATATGAGAAAAAGTCCAAGAGGTAAACATATAGAGTTATGGCAACATATAGCTGGATGTAGACAATGGATTAAGGTGCAAAGAGACACCGCCACACATGAAATTTTCCAAACAGCAAAAGTCACAGAAGAAATAAGATGAGCCAACCATTTAGATTAAATAAAGAGGGATTAATTAATCGAAACAAAAAAATATCTTTTACTTTTAACGGTAAAAAATTATTTGGATATGAAGGTGATACAATTGCATCTGCTTTAATAGCAAATGGAATACACTTAGTCGGTAGAAGTTTTAAATATCATAGACCGAGAGGTTTTTTTGGTGCAGGAGTAGAGGAGCCAAACGCAAAGCTTCAAGTAGAATTCAACGGTCATTCAGAGCCAAATGTTAATGCAACAGAAATGGAACTCGTTGAAGGTTTGTCTGCAACAAGCCAAAACTGTTGGCCATCAGTAAATTTTGATATTGGTGCAATTAATAATTTTTTAAAAATGTTTTTCCCTGCTGGGTTTTATTACAAAACATTTATGTGGCCTAAAAGCTTCTGGTATAAAATTTACGAACCTTTCATTAGAAAAGCCGCAGGATTAGGGGTTGCTTCGATAGAAAAAGATAAAGAAAGATATGAACATAAATTTGAGTATTGCGATTTGTTAGTTACTGGATCAGGACCCTCTGGATTAGCAAGTGCTTATGCTGCTGCAAAAAATGGAGCAAAAGTAATTTTAGCTGAGGATAAACCAAGATTTGGAGGAACACTTTTAACTGACGATGTAAGCATCGATAATTTATCAGGAAAAGATTGGGCAGAAAAAATTATTACTGAATTAAAATCTATGCCTAATGTAACTGTAAAAAATAGATCACAAGTTTTTGGTTACTATGATCATAATATGCTGGTTATGTTTGAGAGAGTTAGTGATCATTTAGAAAAAAAATCAAAATTCACTCCAAGACAAAGACTTTGGTATATTAGAGCTAAAGAAACAATTTTATCAACTGGTTCAATTGAAAGACCGATTGTATTTGGTAACAATGATACTCCAGGAATTTTTTTATCAGCAGCTGCAAAAGAATATATGAAGGTCTACGGAGTTTTAGTAGGAAAGAAGCCTTTAATATTTACTAATAACGATAGTGCATATGAAACAGCTTTAGAGTTCAAAAAAAATAATGTTGAACCAATTATATTAGATACTAGAGAAGAACTTTCATCAGAATTAATCGATGAAGCTAAATCAAAGGGAATAGATATAAGATTTTCTCACGGTGTTATTGTTGCTAATGGATACAAAAAAGTTAAATCTGCAAAAATTGGCAAACTGAATAAAGATAAAAATTCTTTTGAGAAAATAGAAACTGTAGATTGTGATTGTATTTGTGTGTCTGGATTTTGGACACCATCTGTACATTTAGCATCACAATCAGGAAATAAACTTAAGTATGAAGAAAGAATTGATGCATTTATTCCTGATAAGAAAAAACAACACGAGACCTCAGTTGGCGCAGCAAATGGATCTTTTACTTTAGAAGAAAGTTTAAAAAATGGTTTTGAAAATGGTTCAAATCTTTCTGCTAAAATAACAGATACTAAAACAGAAATTGCAATTCCAAATGTAAATGAAAAAAAATATGGTGCTCATGATAAATTTTGGTGTATGCCATTACCTAAAAATGAAAATCCAAAAAGATTTGTTGATTTTCAAAATGATGTATCAGTTTCTGATATAGAAATTGCACTAAGAGAAGGTTACAGATCAATAGAGCACGTCAAAAGATATACAACTCTTGGAATGGCAACAGATCAAGGCCGTACAAGTAATTTAAACGGTCTTCAATTGGTATCTAATATAGAAAATAAAATAGTTCCTGAAGTGGGACACACAACATTTAGACCACCTTTCACGCCAATTACAATCGGGACAATAGTTGGTCGTGAAGTAGGTATGGAATATATGCCGACTAGAAAAACTCCAATGCATGAATGGCATGAGAAAAATAATGCTGTTTTTGTCGATGCAGGTGCCTGGAAGAGACCTCGATATTACAAACAAGGAAATGAAACTTTATTTGAAGCTTCTAAGCGAGAAGCAAAAAATGTTAGAGAGAACGTTGGTATTTGTGATGTAACAACATTAGGAAAAATTGATATCAAAGGTCCAGATGCAGCAGAATTTTTAAATAGAGTTTATACAAATGCTTGGATGAAATTACCTGTTGGAAAAGCAAGATATGGATTAATGCTCAGAGAAGATGGAATTGTCATGGATGATGGAACAACAACAAGGATTTCAGAAAATCATTATCATATGACCACTACAACTGCACAAGCTGCAAATGTTTTATCTCACTTAGAATATTATCTTCAAATTGTTTGGCCTGAATTAAATGTAAACGTTGTATCTACAACTGAGCAATGGGCAGGAGCTGCAATTGCTGGGCCTAAATCTAGAGACATGTTATCAAAATTATATCCAGACTTAGATGTTTCAAATGATTCATTGCCTTTTATGGGCTATAAAGAAGCAGACTTTTTTGGTGTTCCATCGAGAATTTTTAGAATTTCATTTTCTGGTGAGCTTGCATACGAGATTAATGTCAAATCAGATCATGGCATGTTTATGTGGGAGAAAATGATGGAAGTGGGAAAAGAATTTGGAAATCAGCCTTACGGAACTGAAGCTTTATCAACATTAAGAATAGAAATGGGACACGTTGCAGGACCAGAATTAGATGGCCGAACAATCCCATCAGATGTTTCACTAAATGGATTAGTTTCAAAGAAAAAAGATTTTATTGGAAAAAATTCTTTAGGAAGAGAAGCATTTAACGTTGAAAGCAGACAAAAAATTGTTGGACTTATTCCAATTGATAGAAAGTCTAGTATTCCTGAAGGATCTCATATCGTCCAAGATCAGAATGCAAAATTACCTAATCCTAAACTTGGTCACGTTTCTTCTTCTTGTTGGAGTGTAGAAAATAATAATCCATTTTCTCTAGCAATTATGAAAGATGGAAAAAACATGATAGGTAAAAAGTTTTTTGCAGTATCACCATTAAAAAATAAATCAATTGAAGTAGAAGTTATATCTTCACATTATGTTGATCCAGAAGGAAAAAGAGTAAGATCATGAAAAATGTTTCTGCACTAGAAAATATTCATAAACATGGATTGTTTGGCAGCCACGATAATAAAGATGAGCTAATAAATATTAGAGAAATCAAAGATGTTTTGATTTATCAAATTGTTAAATATAAAAAATCTTCAATTAGTATTGATAAAATAAAAATAGATAATTTAAATTTATCTGAGACACTCTTGGTATCTTCAAATACTAATACAAGAATTTTATGGATGGGACCTGATAATTGGTTAGTCGTTTCAAAAAGTAAAGAAATAGAAAAATCTATTTTAGAGAGCTTAAGTCACGATGATTTTGCATTAACAGATCTATCTCATTCAAGAACAATACTGGAATTGGAAGGTTCTTTAGTGGATGAAGTATTGAAAAAGGGTTGTCCGTTAAATTTAGATGGTCTTGATGAAGGAAAATGTTCTAATTCAGCTTTTCACGCAATCACAATAACTATTGATTTTATTAGCTCAAATCCAAGAAAGGTAAGAATATTTGCTTTAAGAAGTTTTGGTGAATCTCTTTACCACTCAATAACTGATGCTTGTTTAGAATTTGGCTATAAAGCTGAATAAAAATTATTCTGAAGTTTTAAATTTAGTTTTTTGAATTATAACCACAAACACAATTGGAATTATTAAAGTTATTAGTGTTACTGTAATTAATAAAATACCTAGATCTGAATAATCGGCAGTGGTAAGAATGGAGTTTGTTACCTTATCTTTTACTTCTCTAGTAATAACATAAATTTCATTTAAATATTTAGTCCCCAAAGCACTTGCTGATAAAGCAAGATTTGTAAAAGATGCGAATACTGCAAAGAAAGTTGCTTTCAAGTGTGAAGGCGCATTTTTAGCAATCCATGCAAGCAAAGGTATCATTGAGACTTGTCCCAAAGGTGACTCAAGTGCAGTATTTAATATTGCAATAAACTTGGCATCAACAACTCCATTAGTAATAGATGATGTCCAATTGTGAAATCCATAATACATACCAACACTTGGTAAAAATAAAATGGCGCCTGCAACAGATAAAATCACTATTATTCTAGCTATTGAGTTGTTTGCCATAAATGGTCTTAATAAGATAATCCCTACAAGGGTTAAAACTGAAGCTATAAGTGATAAGACTGAAAAAAATTGTTCATTGAATTCAAGTACATCAATTTCAAACCAAGATAAACCTGGACCAGGTCCTGGCATTGCTCTAAAAATAAAAATTATTATTGCCGTTCCTACAACAGTAAGTCTTAAATCTTGAGGAAGTTCTTTAACTAATTTATTCATTAAAAATAGAATAATTGCCATTGAACCTACAAAAACAATTTCTTGAGCAAAAGGCACTTTGAATGAACCAATACCTAAAGTGAAGATAACAAAAACCAAGCTTCCACCTAATATCCACCAGTTAACTTCAGTTTTCTCTGAAGGAGCATAATCTTGGTCACCCTCTAAACCTTGTTCAATGAGTTTTCTTTTCTTTTGATTTTTTAGATATGAAGCAAGAAATATTCCTACTACAGATACAATTGGGATTATTAAAGCATATATATAAATTGAACCGTATAAACTTATCTTATCTGCTTGTTCAAGCTCGTCCACTCCTTTAAAGAGAATTACATTAGCTAAAGCAACTAAAACAGTTCCACCAATTATTGCAAATCTTCCAAGAGTTTGCATTGTTGTATGCATAAGTTTGATTTCATCTCTTGAGAATTTATTTCCACTGTCATCAACTAAAGGAACTGCTTCTACAGTCATAGCATCAGCTACAACATCTTGCACAACATAACCAATCGGAGCAAGCAAAACACTGACCACAAACCATGTTTCAACTGAAAGAATTGAGGACATCCATTCAGTATGAATTATTAAACCGTACATTATAATTAAACTTAATGAGATTAAGGAAGCTCCTACAAAAACCATGTAATTTTTTTTATTCCAGATAAGATCAACAAGATGACCTAAAGGCATCTTCAGTGCCCATGGAATTCCAGCCCAAAAACCCAGTCCAGCAAGAAAAGCAGCAGATAAGTTTAGATAGTCTTTAACGAAAAAAGTTCCAACTATACCTGTTAGTCCTGAAATACCAGCAGCAAGATAAATCATCAATGGTGGTAGATAGGTCCATTTAAACTGTCTACCTAAATCTATTAAAGTGCTATCTATAAATCTCAAAATTTTATTGCTCATAAATTATTCTGTTAAATTTAATAATATTAATGCATTTTGTTTAGTTTCTTTACACCAAAGTTCATAACTTTCACAAACTCTCCACAAATGATCAAATGCTCTTTGAGATAATTCTAAAGGAAAGTGACTTTTTGCATAATATAATTTTGGGATTTTCATTAGTTGTTTAATCATAGTATCTTTTTGTATTTGTAAAAGTCTTATAGTTTCTTGATTAATCTTTTTTTTTGTAGATTTATCTATGTAGTCATTATTCTCAAGTTCTTTAAACCATTTATCATGAAAATTTCCTGAGCTAATTTCATTATAATCATCTGATGCAATAAATATTTCAAAAGCTTGAATATTAGTTAAATTTGGATTTTTAATCTTGATTTCGTATATCTTTCGATAAATGATTTCAGCAACATATAATACAAATGGTCTTGATTTATCTGTTTCCAAACTAAACTCCTCAAATGTCTACTGAATAATAGCACGAATTAGGATCGTCTTTATAGTGCGCAAAAGGCCCACACTCTTTAAAACCAAAACTTTTAAAAAGTTTTCTAGCGGGCGCAAAAAAATCACCTGCACCAGTTTCGACACTTAGTTTAGTAATTCCTATTTGTTTAGATTTTTCAATAAGATGTGAAATTATTTTTCCACCATATTTTTTATTTCTAAACTTATCCGAAACTCTTATAGATTTAAATTCTCCATGTGTTTCATCAAATAATTTTAAAGCTCCACAACCAATTAATTCATTATTTTCCCACAAACTCCAGAATTTTATACTTGGAACCTTTAATCCAGGTATATCTAATACATGTGAACTCCCCTCAGGAGAAACTGATCTCAATTCAATAAAATGCTTAGTTAGCAACTCATTTACTTGCGGATCATCAAAATTATTTTCTATTGATTTCATGGTTTTGAAAAACATATAATCTAAATTTAGATTAAACCAAGAAAATTAAATATGTGTGGAAGATACGTAATAACTAGCCCCGTTACAAAAACAAAAAAACTTGTTAAGTCAGCTATACAAGTTGAAGATAATGAAAATTATAATGCACACCCATTTCAAAAATTACCTGTGATTAAAAAATATAATAATGGAAATACTTTAGAAAATTTAAAGTGGGGAGTAGTACCTAGCTGGGCTAAGCAAAAAGACTTTAAACCTTTAATAAATGCAAGACTAGAAACTATAGATGAAAAAGTGTCTTTCAAAAAATTAATTCGGCTACATAGATGTGTAGCGGTAGCAGATGGTTTTTATGAATGGAAAAGAGAAAAAGAAAATAAAACACCTTATTATTTTTTAAGAGAGGATAAAAAGCTTATGTATTTAGCGGCTATTTATGACAATGATCAATTTTGTTTAATAACCGAGGATGCAGATGAAAATATTAAAGAAATACATCATAGACAACCTGTTATAATTAATGAAAATGATGTTAATAGATATTTAAATCTTGAATTAACAGGATCGAGTTTTCTTAAAGAGTGTAAAAAAACAAAATTAAACTTTCATGAAGTATCAAAGGAAGTTAATAAACCTACGAACAATAATATTTCTTTGATACAAACAATTTCTTAAACTATTTTTCTATAGTTGTTAAATGTCCCATTTTTCTTTTAGCTTTAATTTCTTTTTTTAAATAATCATAAAAAAATTCATTTTCTTTAAATTTTTTATTTTTATATTCTATTATATCTTCACCAATCAAATTAATCATTTTTGCATTATAAATTTTTTTTGTTTCTAATTTTTCAAGTCCACATACAGCTCTGATATGATTTTCAAATTGGCTAATATTGTGTGAATTTATAGTTAGGTGTCCAGAATTATGTACTCTTGGCGCAACTTCATTTGCATATAAATTATTATTTTTATCTATAAAGAATTCTACACACATAGTACCAATATAATCAAGCTCTTCAGCTACTGTTTTTGCCCAGTCCAATGCTTTATTTTTAATTTCATCACTTATATCAGCAGGAATTTTGGAGTTTTTTAAAATCTGGTCTTCATGATAATTTTCAATTGGATCATAAATTTCATATTTTTGGTGACCAAATCTTGTAACCACTACTGAAATTTCTTTTTTTAAATTTACTATCTTTTCTAAAATGTAGCCTTTTGAAAAATCAAAATCTTCATTTAAATCATTTACATTATTTATTTTATATTGGCCCTTTCCATCATAACCAAGTGTACAAGTTTTCAATAAACCAGGTATTAATCTATCGTTTATTTTTATATCATCTAAATCGTTAATACTTACAAACTGTGTTGTAGTTATATTGTTTTTATTCAAAAACTCTTTTTCAGTCATTCTATTTTGAATTAATTTATTTATTTCGGGGCTTGGTAATACAGATTTGGTTTCATTAATTTTTTTCAATATATCATATGGGATATTTTCAAACTCATAAGTAACAAGATCAACTTTTTCTAAAAAGTTATTGATAATATTAATGTCTTTGTAATCTCCATAAATAAATTCATCTGCAAAATTGATTGCAGGTGCATCTTTATCATCTGATAAAATAACCGTTTTAATATTAAGTTTTTTTGCTGCAGATGCTAATAGACTTCCTAATTGTCCTCCACCTATTATTCCTAGATCAGGTTTAGACATTAATTACTTTGGTTTTTTTTTTACTTTTGATGTTTGTTTTTTTCGCCAATTTAAAAGTGTTTTTTTTACATTGTTATCATACGTAGCTATAATTGAAGCAGCATATAAACCAGCATTGATTGCACCATCTTCTCCAATAGCAACTGTACCAACAGGAATTCCTTTTGGCATTTGAGCAATTGATAGTAGGCTATCTAAACCTTTTAACTTTTTACTTTCGATGGGAACACCTATGACTGGAATTCTAGTTATTGCGGCAATCATACCAGGTAAATGCGCTGATCCTCCGGCCCCAGCAATAATAATAGAAATATTATTATTTTCTGCTTTCTTTGCATAGGTATAAAGTCTATCAGGAGTTCTGTGTGCAGAAACGATATTTGTCTCATAATTAACTTTTAAAATCTTTAGAACTTTTTCACAATTCTTCATGGTTTTGTAATCAGACTGACTACCCATTACAATTGATACTTTATGTGATTTTTTTTTGTATATCATGAAACTAATATCAATTTACAGATATTTCCTTTAAATTGCAATTTTTAGCTAAGGACAGTTTAAGTTAGTGACAATCATAATAATAATAATAGTGTATATCAAATATGAATTATCGAATTGATAATCTTCAGTATTGTAAATGGTCTAGAGAAATCTTTGAAATAAATAATAAAGCTGGATTAAATGCAGTTCACGTAACGTTAGTTTATCATGAAGACTATGATGAATTACAACAAAGAATAAAAGAGTGGAATAAACATTTCGAAGAAAATAAAGATCTTATATTTCTAGGCAATAACTACAATGATATTACAAAAGCAAAAGAAGAAAACAAAACTGCAATTTTTTTTGGATTTCAAAATTGTTCACCAATTGAAGACGACATAGCTCTTATAGAAAAAGTACACTCACAAGGTTGTCGATTTATGCAATTAACTTATAACAACCAATCATTATTAGCCACTGGATGTTATGAAAAAAATGATAGCGGAGTTACAAATTTTGGAAAAGAGGCTATTAAAGAAATGAATAGAGTAGGTATCGTTGTTGACATGTCTCATTCAGCAGAGAAAAGTACACTTGATGCAATTGAAATTAGTCAAAAACCAATTGCGATCACTCATGCAAATCCAACTTTTTGGTTTGAAGCAAAAAGAAATAAATCTACAGAATTATTAAAAGTTTTATCCGATAGTGGAGGAATGTTAGGATTGTCATTGTATGCTCATCACTTAAAAGATGGAACGAATTGTAAAATAGAAAGTTTTTGTGAAATGGTTGCAAGAACAGTTGAAATTATGGGTATTGATAATGTTGGAATAGGATCAGACTTATGTTTAAACCAGCCAGACAGTGTAGTTGAATGGATGAGAAATGGAACTTGGTCAAAATCAAAAAATTTTGGCGAAGGTAGTAAAGATAAACCTGGTTTTCCAAAACAACCAGATTGGTTTTTGGATGCAAGAGGATTTAATAATATAAACACAGAACTAAAAAATAAAGGTTTTCACGAAGAAGAGATAAATAAGATACTTGGCAATAACTGGTTTAATTTTTATAAAGGAATTAATTAATGCAAGTTCCACTAAGAGATCCTAAAATTGTAATGAAACTTTCTAGGCTTGGATCTTTTCATCAATCTAAATTATCTTTTCTAAGATCATTTTTAAATGAGTTCAAAGATTGGAAATATAACAGAGATTTTTTTGACTTGAATGATAGGGGATATGGAGTAGCTATTTATTCATTTTCAAAAGATAAAAAAACATATTCTTTAGTTTGTTTTGCTAATGAGCTTAAAGATGAGGAAAGATCTGATAGAGTAATAGCAACTAAATGGGATGCTGCATTTGCTTTGTATGATGGCATTCCTTCAAAAATTGATATTGATAGACTTTCACAAAATGTCCCTAAACAAGAAGTAGGGAGACTTTCTTATAAAGAACTAACTCTCTCAAGAGCAAATAGATCAGTTAGAGCATTTAATTATGTGGTCGAGTGTTTATCAAAAGGTATCCAGCCCAATACTAATGAGCTTTCAAAAGTTGGATACTTGTACAGAACAACTGCAGTATATGGCTCAGGAAAATTTGGATTAGCAGACAGGTTTAGAATTAAAAATAGAGATGAAATTAATGGTCCTTTTAGATTGGAAATGATGTTAGTTTACCTTGTAAGACAATTTACTTTCGATCAAGTCAATCATATAGCAAAACATAAAAATCCTAAAGATGCTGTAGAACTGGACTTGGATATTTGCAGAAATTTAGGAATTGGTAATTCAACTGGATTGGGAATGGCACCATTTATTGTAAACCACCCTTCATTGTTAAATAATTGGATTCTAGCTAAAGAGACAGCTTTAAAAAAAATAAGAGAAATAGAAAAAGTATCAGAAGAAGAGTTTAAAATTTTTTACAACTGTTTAACAAAATCTTTAAAAAATGTAACTTCATGGAATACTGATAGTGAATATCAAAAGAAGAAAATTGAGAATTTAATTAATGATTTACAAAATTTAATCAATTATTTGAAAGACAATATTCATAAATCAAATTTTTATATATTCGACAAATTATACAATTGGGCGGAGGAAAATTTATCCGAAGAAGGAGTTGAGTATTTGGTTTCTATAATGATGGAGCCATATAATAAAATAACTGATCCTTTAATTTCTCAAATGAGTTCAGACGAGGATAGTAGTTTTAATATACCTGTAGACAGAACTATAAATGACCTAAGAGAAATAATTGAAAAAAATTATTCAGATATTTTAAAAATTGATTTTTCAAAAAATGAAAATAATAAAAAATTTTGGTTCATTTCAAAAAATAAAGAAGAACCTAGGATTGGAGATCGGTTTGAAGATAATGGCTCAGAACTTGAGCAGCCTACAGCTATTGCTAGAGATATTAAAAAACTTTATGAAACTATTTCTACTTTAAAAAACAGCTTAAAGGTTGGTAATTTTCTAGTACAGAACAATGATTTAAGACATATTGTAAGAAGAGTGTTTATAACAGAGAAATATCCATATTCTGAAATTCAAGATAACACCATTGGCTCAAAATTAGTTCCTATTGATATGTTAAGACTTAAACTATCTTTTTTTGGGGCGGTAAAGTTTGATCCAAGATCTGACAAATGGTTAAGGATTTGTATGTTTCAAGGAGCTCCATTACCAAATGAACTAAATTCATTTAATCAATATTGGATATATAACTAAAGTAATTAATGAGAAGTTATAGTGAAATTGACACGATTGTTAAACGTTCAACAAAAGCGAAAGGTTTCTCCTGGGGAGTTGCAGAAGAAATAGGAAAGAACATCAAGCAACTCGAGTTATTTGGTTTACCAGGAATAAAACATATAAACCAATATTTTAAGATTTTTAATAATGAGAAGTTTGAAAATTGCCAATCTTTTAACAAAAGCAACAGACCTCAAAACTTTTACTGTCCAATTAAACTTGGATTAAGTTTTTTTGATCAATCTATCTCTATCCAAGAACTAAATGATATAGAAATTGAAAAAATGGCTTACCCATTGATATTTTTGCCGTTTGTCAGCAGATCTTCGGAAATAACAGGAAAGAGAATTTTTTTAAAGATAGATCAAAAAGAATTTTTATTAAATTTCAATCAATCAATTTATTCAAATTATTTAAGTAGTGAGGTTGTAGAAAAAGCTGATGTAATCAAAATCCAATTCTTAGAAAACAAGAATAATTTTTCCGAAGAAGATTGGAAAGAATTAACAAAATTATCTGAAAACACATTTGTTGAAGAAACAGATGAGTTAAAACAAAAAACCGCAGGAGCAGGATTAACAGATAATGACTGATAACTTTGAATATAAATCGGACAAATCAGATAAAAATGAATTAAATGATATTTGTGATGAATGTAAAAAAGAAGATGAGACAGTAACTCAAAATTTAATACTCACAGGATATAAACTTTGTAACTCCTGCAGAACATCTAAAACTTTATTTCCGCTTTAAATATTTGTACTTATAGGTAATGAATTAATTTTTGTCATTACAAATGAAATTGTCAAAAAAGAAATAATTAAAAAAGACAAAAATACAATTCCAAATGCTTTTAAATTTGATTTTAAATTTAAAATATGTCGTGTTGCAATGATTAATGAAGCAAAAATCCAAAATTGAGTAAGAAAAATAATTAAAAGAACTAGTTCTGGTGTGACAGCAAAAAATCTTATAAGGCCTGGAGCGTGTGCGTACCCAACAGCTATAAGAACTCTTTTAAATGGAATTTTTCTATCTTTATCAGGAAAAATTTTAACTCCAATTACAAATATAAAAATTGCCCACACCAGCCAAGTTAATAATGCTGTTAAACCAGATATACCAACAGACGTTTTAACAATTGTGTTCGCTGCGATAGCACCAGCAACCCCATCTAAAATCATGATAAGAATTGCAAAATAAATTCCAGCTTCTCCGTAATATCTTGGAGTTCTATAAAGAGTTTTATCAAGCTTTAACGATTTAAAAACAATATCTAAAAACTGAGCAAACATTAATTATCTTTATTTTTTTTTTTGTGCTTTATACGAAACGATTAATGGGAATATTATTAGTGCAATAGCGATTATAATGCAAACTACTATGAAAAAAGTTTTTGTCATAAATAGGGGGGATAAATCCCCCCTAAAATTCTTTATCCGCTTACAACCTCTCTTGTATTTGCGTTGTAAGATTCTGTGAATGGAATGTCTACTACAACTGCATTTACAGGTTCACCAGGTTTTTCAGAATATTTTTCTGGTAAATGAACTTTAAACTTTGATCCAACTTTACCTTTAGGAAAACCATTAGCGTTAAGAGTCCCATCAAATGGCACGTAACCCATTGCTATATTTTGTTTTTTTTCTGGGTGATACCATGGAGATGTTATAAAACCTACAGGCTCTCCTCCATTTTCATCAGAGATTAACCAAAAGTCTGGCGCATATTCCTCAATAGGTTTTCCACCTAACTCCAATCCTACTAATTGAAGTTTATAAGGTTTATGGCCTGCTTTTATATCAGCTTTCATTTTTTCTAATGCTTTTTTGCCAACATAATCACTTGTTTTATTCCATTCTCCTTTACCAGATAATGAAACTTGATAACCTAAATTACACTGAAATGGGTTATGCTCGTTATCCATATCTTGTCCCCATGAAAGAATTCCTGCTTGAATTCTTCTATGATGAGCAGGAGCAATGACCATGAGATTGTGTTTTTTACCAGCTTTTAAAACTGTATTCCACATATCTTCAGCATATAAAGTGGCTTCCCTTAAATATATTTCATAACCAGCTTCTCCAGAAAATCCAGATTGTGAAATAATACAACTTCTTCCACCAACTTTTGCAGATGCCAAACCATAAAAAGGCATATTATCAAAATCAACTTGATCTCCACAAAGGTCTTTCATTAATGCTTTTGATTTTGGACCTTGTATTTGGACTGGACATGCATCTATTTCATTAATCTGAACATTAAACCTTTCATCTGCGTTAACTCCTTGTAAATATAATCCAATATCACTATCAGATAAACTAAACCAAAATTCATCTTTAGAAATTCTTAATAGTATAGGATCATTTAACACTCCTCCATAAGCATTACACAAAATTACGTATCTAGCTCTCATTGGAGAGATTTTTGTAGCATCTCTTGTAATTACATAATCAACAAATTTTTCTGCATCTGGTCCTTTAACTTGTATTTGTCTTTCAACTGCAACATTCCACATTGTTACATGGTTTTTAATTGCTTCGTACTCAACCATTGCACCACCATCTTCAGGTTTAACATAACCTCTTGGATGGTAAATTCTGTTATATACAGTTGCTCTCCAACATCCTGCTTTCATTGATAAATGCCAGTATGGAGACTTCCTTACTCTTGTTGATATTAGCATCTCAACTTTAGTAGGTCCGCTTTGTCTTAAATTGTATGGTACTTTTCTATCAGACTGATCTACTGATGTTGTATGTCTTAGTTTACTATAGTCAAATTCATTAGACATAGTTATTCTCCTTCAACCACTTGTTAGTTTCCTTCAAGCCGCCGAATGTATAAATGTGGAAATAATCAGTATGCGATTTAACTTTCCCAATTAAATCATTAGGGTCTTTAGGTTTCAATAAATCTAATGCCTTACTAAAATTAGATTTAAGAAAGTTAATGGAATTTTTTGCCCCTACAATATTAGCAAATTTAATTAAGCTAGATATTTTCATTGGCCCAGTTATTCCAACATGAACTGGTATTGTTTGTTTTAAGATAAAATCTATAATAGGCTGAGTATCCATTAGCCACTGTGTAACTATATAATCAGCATAAGGCTTTTTATCTATCATAGCTTTTTCTAAATCAGAGTCGGATATATCAGGACTCCCCTCTGGATGTCCAGCAATTCCAATCTTGATACCATCAAAAAATCCTGTCTCTAACATTTGATATGAGCTATCAAATTTTCCGATCGGGTCACGACTTCCACCTATCACCAAGACCTGCTTAACACCCAAATCTTTACATCTAGAAACATAATCTTTAAGCTGATTTTCATCATTTATTGACCTTGCTGGGAAGTGAGGAACTGGATTAAATCCCTCTTTAACTAACTCTCCAGATTGTTGAGCAGTCTCTTTATAATCACCTCCAGGTAGCATTGTAACATAAACATCTTTTACCTTTGGCAATGTACTTAAATCAGTTTTAGGACCTATTTCTAAAGAAAAATTCATAAGTAAATTCTTAATTATTTTATATTCCGTGTCTATAAAAATATTAAACAGCTGAACACATTGTAACCCATTGTCATGATCTGAAAATTTAATTAAATTTAGTCATGGAAAACAAATCATCTCAAATTACAGAATTATTCTCCAAAACAAGACAACAAACTCTATCCCTGTGCGAAAACTTAGAGGCTGAGGATATGGTCATACAGCCCAGCAAAAATGTTAGTCCTCTTAAGTGGCATCTTGGTCACACCACATGGTTCTTCGAAAAATTCATCTTGTCTGAATTGGATGAAAGTTACAAACCTTTCAACAAAGATTATAATTATATATTTAATTCATATTACAATTCTGTAGGTGAATACAATCCTCGAAATAAGAGAGGTTCACTAAATAGACCCATCTTAAAAGATGTTGTAAAATATAGACATTATGTAACTGAAAATATTATTGATTTTTTAAAAAGGACAAAAAATAACAGGACATCTTTTTTAGTTGAACTAGGTTTAAATCACGAACAACAGCATCAAGAATTAATGTTAATGGATATTAAAAATATTTTTTACAACAATCCATTGATGCCGACTTATAATTCTAATGATGATAAACCAACTGCTAAAGAAAAAAATGAATTGACATTAGAAACTAGTAAAAAATTTAAATATGGAAACGACGAAGATATTTTTTGTTACGATAACGAATTACCAGCATCAGAAACACAATTAGATCCTTTTAAAATATATTCATTTGTTACCAATGGAGAGTGGAAAGAATTTATTAATGAAGGAGGATATAAAAATCATGAGTATTGGTTATCTGATGGATGGGATTATGTAAATAATAACAAATTACAAAAACCAATGTATTGGATAGATAATAATAATTATTTTACATTAAACGGTGTAAAAAAAATTGATAATGAAAAGCCAGTTTCTCATATAAGTTTCTATGAAGCAGATGCATTTGCAAGATACAAAAACAAAAGATTACCAACTGAATTTGAACTAGAGTATTTCTTAAAACAATCTGAGAAAAAAGGTAATTTTATAGAAAATAAAATTTTTCATGAAGTAGAAGAAAAAGCAAACGATGTTTATGGAAATTTATGGGCTTGGACAAGTAGTAATTATACACCTTACAAAAAATATAAACCTTATGAAGGAAATTTAGGAGAATATAATAATAAGTTCATGTGTAATCAGTTTGTCTTAAAAGGTGGCTCACATTCCACATCTATTAATCATGTCAGAGCATCTTATAGAAATTTCTTTTACCCAAGTGATACTTGGCAGTTTTGTGGTGTCAGACTAGCTGATGACATCTAGTGACTAATTTAAAATTAATAAACATAAACAATCAAATTCAAGACGATAAAAAATTAATCTTACAAGGATTATTAAATAAAAAACAAAAATATTTATTACCTAAATATTTTTATGATGAAAAAGGTTCAAAGTTATTTAATAAAATTACAAATCTTAAAGAATATTACCCAACAAATAAAGAGTTAGAAATACTAGGTAACTTACAAAAAGAGATAAGAAAGAAATTACCAATTAATTCAACAATTGTAGAATTTGGTAGTGGCTCAAATAAAAAAATAAATAAATTTATAAAATCATTAAGTGAACCCAAAGAATACATTCCTATAGATATTAGCAAGGAATATTTGTTTGAAAATGCATCAATAATTGCAAAAAAATTCTCAGATTTAAAAGTAACAGCAATATGTGCTGACTTTAGTCAGACCAATAGATTAAATAAAATTTTAAAAAACAAAAAAAAAATAGTCAGTTTTTTTCCAGGATCTACAATAGGAAATTATTTACCCAAAAATGCAAAAAAAATATTAAAAAATTTTTCAAAAATCATAGGCAAAAATTCTTATTTAGTAATTGGGGTTGATTTGATCAAAAATAAGAAAACTCTTGAAAATGCTTATAATGATAAATTGGGAGTTACAGCAAAATTTAATAAAAATATATTAAATGTAGTAAACAAAATTTGTAATTCAAATTTTCAAACTAAAAATTTTGATCATAAAGCATTCTACAATTTAAAAAAAAATAGAATTGAAATGCATCTTATCTCGAAAAAAAATTTCACGTTAAAAATTAATAAAAAGAATATTAAATTTACTAAAGATGAAAGCATTCATACTGAAAATTCTCATAAATATTCAAAAAATAACTTTATTAAATTAGTTAATAAATCAGGCTTTAAAGTCTTAAAATATTTTGCAGATAAAAAAAATTATTTTGGAGTTTTTTTATTAAAAGTGAAGTAAGTTTTATCATGGCACAAAAAGACGTAGGTAACAAAATTCCCATTTATAAGTTAAAAGACACCGATCAAGTAATGAAATATTACGATGAGTGGGGTGATGGTAATAAATATGACAAGGATATGGTGGATTGGAATTACACAGGACCAAAAGAAACAACAAAAGTATTTTCAGAATTCCAAAAAAATAAAGATGCAAAAATTTATGATGCTGGCTGTGGAACTGGATTGGTGGGTGTCGAATTAAAAAAATATGGTTTTAAAAATTTTCATGGGGCAGATCTTTCAAAAAAGTTATTAGAATTAGTACCAAATGATCTTTATGAAGAGCTTGAACAAGTAGACTTGAATAAACCCATTAATAAAAAAGATAATGAATATGACTCTGTTATGTGTGTTGGTACATTTACTTTTGGACATGTAAAGCCACCAGCTTTGGAGGAATTTATCAGAATTACAAAGAACGATGGATTTATCTGTTTTACTATTAATGAGGGAATACATGAAGAATATGGTTTTGATAAAAAAATTGAACAACTTAAAAAGCAAAATAAATGGAAAGAAATAAAATTTTTTAAATCAGATTACATTGCGAGCAAAGACGTAAATGCTTGGTTAGGGTTATACCAAGTGATAAAATAAACCATGTCAGAAATTTACAATATTATAGATAAACAAAAGTTAGATATTGTATCTAAACCAATTACCGAAGCTCATGGTTTACCAAATGAATGTTACATCAATAAAGAATATACTTTAATTGAAAGAAAAAAATTATTTGAAGATAAGTGGATCGTAATAGGAGTTGGAAGCTCTATTCCTGACGAAGGTGATGTGAAACCAATTGATTTACTTGGGATACCCTTACTTATTGTTAGAACAAAAAATAAAGAAATAAAAGTTTTTCATAATATTTGTAGTCATAGAGGAGTTAAATTAGTTAAAGAAGCTGGCAAAATTCGAAATGTTATGAGATGCTCATATCATTCATGGTCATATAACTTAGAAGGAAATTTAGTTGCCACACCTCATATAGGAGGTATGAATATTCATCAAACACCTGAATTTGATAAATCAAAAAGTAATTTAAAAGAGATAAGATCATATATTTGGTTAGATCTTATTATGATTAATATTAACAATAATGAAATTTCATTTGAGGATTACATTAGTCCTTTAAGTGAAAGATGGGAAAAATTTTGGCCATTGAAAGATAGAGAATTAATTTATCATGCAAATGACTATGGTTATTTTAAATTAGATGCAAAATGTAATTGGAAATTTGCAATTGAAAATTATTGTGAAAGCTATCATCTACCTTGGGTTCATCCAGGATTAAATTCTTATTCAAAGTTAGAAGATCACTATCATATTCAAGGTCTTCCAAATCGTTTCGCCGGACAAGGAACAGTGGTCTACAATCCAAGATTTGAAGGAAAAGAAAAGTTTCCTTGCTTTCCTAATTGGCCAAACGATAAAGAAAATATAGCTGAGTATGTAGCATTATTTCCAAATGTAATGTTAGGAATTCATAAAGATCATTATTATGCTTATTGGTTAGAACCAATCAATCATGAGTTTACAATAGAACATATGGAAATTTATTATGTTGGAGAAGAAGCGGCAACTTCAACAAAGTATAAAACTTTAAGACAAAAAAATCACAAACAATGGGAAGATATCCAAAAAGAGGATGTAGACATAATTCAAAGTATGCAAATAGGTAGAAACTCTCCAGCTTATAACGGTGGTAATTTTTCTCCAAAAATGGATAATCCAACTCATCATTTTCATAAGTGGGTTGCTGGTAATTTAATTTAAAGGTAAAACTTAAACATGAAAATTATATTAATCATGGGATTACCAGGAGCAGGAAAAACAACTTTGGCTGATGAACTTGCTCCATTATTAAATGCTAAAAGATTGAATGCAGATGAGGTAAGAAAAGCTGCAAACGATTGGGATTTTTCAGAAGAGGGTAGATCAAGACAAGCAAAAAGAATGGCAGACTTCGCTTTAAAATTAAAAGATAAAGGAAATTATGTTGTTGCAGATTTTATTTGTCCAACTCCAGAAGCTAGAAGTTTATTTCCAGCAGATTATGTAGTTTGGGTAGATACAATAAAAGAAGGTAGATTTGATGATACGAATAAAATGTTTGTAAAACCAGAAAAATATGACTTTCACGTTACTTCTCAGGACGCTAAGTCTTGGGCACCAAAGATTTTAGAGGAGATAAAAAAATGACTTATCAATGGGATAACAAAAAGCCAACAGCACAAATGTTAGGAAGATGGCAACCTTTTCATGATGGTCACTACACTTTATTTAAAGAGATTATAAAAAAAACAGGTCAAGTTAGTATTCAAATTAGAGATGTTCAAGGTGTTGATGACAATCCATTTGATTTTGAAACTGTAAAAAAAAATATAGAAGAAAAACTTAATCCAGAGTTTGAGGGCAGGTTCAAAATTATACTTGTGCCTAATATTACAAATATTTGTTATGGAAGAGGTGTAGGATATAAAATTGAAGAAATAGTTCTATCAGAAGAAATTCAAAAAATTTCCGCAACTAAAATTAGAGCCAAGATGAGAGAAGAGGGTAAATTAAAATAAGTGATTGTAAAAATAAATAAAGTTACACAAGGGGTTAAGAGAGTTTTAATAAATGATCCAAAAACTTATAATTCCTTATCCTACAAAACTCTCTCATCTTTATTAAAAGCATTTAAAAAATTAGATAATGACAAAGATACAAGAGTTATTATTTTAGAAGGAGCTGGCAAAGGATTTAGTGCAGGTCATAATTTAAAAGAAGTAAGAGGTATAAAAAATAGATCTAATCATTTAAAATTGTTTAAACTTTGTTCAAAACTTATGATGCAAATAGTAGAAGGCAACAAACCAGTAATAGCAAAAGTTCATGGTGCTGCTTATGCTGCTGGATGTCAATTAGCTGCCAGTTGTGATCTTGCATATAGCACAAACTCAGCAACTTTTGCTACACCTGGAGTAAAAATTGGATTATTTTGTAGTACACCAATGGTAGCTGTCAGCCGAAAAATTAGCAGAAAAAGAATGATGGAAATGCTACTTACCGGTGATCCAATTAGTGCAAAATATGCAAAGGAAATCGGATTAATTAATGATCATTACAGTCCAAAAACTTTAAATAAAAAAATTTTAGATATCGCAAAAAAAATATCTTCAAAATCAAATTTAACTATCAAAATAGGTAAAAAGGGTTTTTATAAACAATTAGAAATGCCTCTTAACAAAGCTTATGATTATACAAGTAAGATGATGACACTTAATATGTCATCTTATGATGCTAAAGAGGGTATAAGTGCATTTATAGAAAAAAGAAATCCAAGTTGGAAAAACAAATAACCATTAAGTTGAAGTCACTTAAAAAAAAGATTAAGTTGTAATTAAAGGAGAAAATCAATCATGGATGGATGTTGTGGTCCCGGATATGCTAGTCCTGCAGAAGCAATAAAAGCACCAAAAGAAAAGCTTTTATATACTATAGCGATTTACACAGGGACAGGAATACAAAAACCAGACTACTTAGCAACCGTCGATGTTGATCCTCAAAGCCCTACTTATTCTAAAGTAATTCATAGACTTGAAATGCCAGGTATTGGTGATGAATTGCATCATATGGGATGGAATGCATGTTCTTCTTGTCATGGCGACTCAAAAATGAGCAGAAAATATTTATTAGTTCCAGGTGTTAGATCAAATAATATTTATGTTGTTGATACTGCATCCGATCCTAGAGCTCCAAAAATACATAAAGTAGTAGATGGATCTGAAATAAAGAAAAAAACTAATTTATCAGGACCGCATACAGTTCATTGCCTAGGTTCTGAAATTATCATTTCTTTTCTAGGAGATGCAAGAGGAGAAGCTCCAGGAGGATATTTACATTTAAACAAAGATTTTGAAATTGTAGGTAGATGGGAAAATTCAATGGGAGACATACCTTTTAGTTATGACTTCTGGTACCAACCAAGACATAATGTGATGGTTAGTTCTGAATGGGCTGCCCCTAATACTTTTATGCCTGGATTTGATTTAGAGGAAGTTGGTCATTTGAAATATGGTAGACGACTTCATGTTTGGGATTTTAAAAAAAAAGAGCCAGTTCAAACAATGTATTTAGGTGAGGATGGTTTAATACCATTAGAAGTAAAATTTATGCATAATCCTGACAGTAGTCATGGATTTTGTGGTGCAGCGCTAAGTGCAAATGTAATTCATTTTTGGAAATCAAAAGAAGGAAAATGGGAATGGGAAAAAATAATCGATGTTGAAAATGAACCACATCCTGACTGGCCAATCCCTGTACCTGGGGTTATGTCAGCGATATTAGTTTCAATGGATGATAAATATCTATATATAAATAATTGGCTTCATGGGGATATGAGGCAATACGATATTTCAGATCCGCATAAACCAAAATTAACTGGTCAAGTTTGGATGGGTGGATTGTTAGGAAAGGCTCCAGAAGTAAATGGTGTTAAAATTGCTGGTGGACCTCAAATGTATCAATTATCTTTAGATGGCAAAAGAATGTATGTAACAACATCATTATTTTCTACTTGGGATAATCAATTTTATCCTGAAATTAGAAAACAGGGTGGAGCAATGATTATGATTGATTGTGATGTTGAAAATGGAGGAATGAAAATTAATAAAGATTTTATTGTTGATTTTGGCAAAGAGCCAAATGGACCTAGTAGGTGCCATGAAAGTAGATATCCAGGTGGAGATTGCACAAGCGACATCTGGCTATGACAAAAATTACAATCTCAAACAGAAATAACAGTGCATTTGAAGTAAGTGGAAAAAAACCTTTATTAAATGAATTAAGAGATCAAGGTGTCGATCTTCCATACGGATGTCAGTATGGAGGATGTATTACATGTGCAGCTAAACTGATTAATGGTGAAGTGGATCAACGTTCTCAAGTTGCTTTAAATAATAGACAAATAAATGATGGATATATTATTTTATGTGTTGCTAAAGCAAAAACAGATTGCACAATAGAGATAGGAGTTGAAAGTCATGATAAATTATACCGAAATCCTTTCCTTGATCCTTTAGAGCCACACGAATTAAAAGCAGATATCGCAAGTAAAAAGGAAGAAAAAAATAAAGATGAACCACAATGAACCTTATAGCGCTGAATATTTAAAAGATATTCTAAGTTCAGTTAAGACAATTGCAATGGTTGGCGCTAGTCCAGACAAAACTAAATTTAGTTATGGTGTATTACGAGTTTTGCATGAAACTGGCTATGACATGATACCTGTAAATCCTAAACCAGGTGTAAAGGAAATTAGAAATTTAAAAGTTTATCCAAATTTATCGGCAATAGATAGACCTGTTGATATGGTCGAAGTATTTAGAAAATCCGAGGATCTCTATGGTATTGCTGAAGAGGCAATATCAATTGGAGCAAAAGTATTATGGGGACAAATTGGTGTAATTAATCATGATGCAGCAAAAATTGCTGAAGATGCAGGTTTAAAAGTAGTTATGAATAGATGTCCAAAAATTGAACTCTTCAGACCATTTTGGAAACCGCGTCTAGATCTAAAAATTTAAATTAAATTATGGACACAACACTAGTAGACGAAAAGATAAAAGAACTTTATTTAAGTTATCGGACGATAGCAATTGTTGGAGCAAGCCCAGACTCAAAAAAAACTTCCAATATAATAATGAAATATTTAAGAAATACAGGTTACAAAGTTTTTCCTGTTAATCCAGTAACAGATAATAAAATTATACATGGAGAACCAGTTTATAAAAAACTAACTGATATAAAAGATCATGTTGGAATTGTTAATGTTTTTAGACCCAGTGAAGAGGCTGAGGAAATAGCAAAACAAACAATAGAAATTGGAGCAAATGTATTATGGTTGCAATTAGGAATTCATAACGAAAATGCAGCTAAATTAGTCTCTCAAAATAAAATTTATTATATCTCTAATAAATGTATTAAAAACGAATACGATAGATTATTCAAAACTATATAATATCAAATTATTAAGTGTGATATTAAGACCTTTTATTTCATTTTAAATTTAAGATAAATTTAAAATATGAAATTCAAAATTTTATTTTTTTTAATTACATTTATTTATTTTAATTCTTCATTTGCCGATGTTTTAAAACCAAGTGTGAATATAGATCCGAAACAAGTTGTTGTGATTCAATTAAATGCTTTAATGAAAAATGACAGTCCATATAAAGATAGAGGGATTGAGCAAACATGGGAATTTGCACATCCCAATAATCAAAGGATGACAGGTCCTTTAGATAGATTTAAAAGAATGTTAAAGGGTGCTTCATACTCAATGTTAATTGATCACAAAGAAAATACAGTAACTGAAATTTACAAATCAAGTACCATAGCAACTTATGAAGTTGTTGTCTTGGATAAGGATAAACAATATTTTAAATTTAAATGGAAAGTTGAAAAAAATAATAAAGAGGGCAATCTTTTAGATTGCTGGCTAACAACAGCAGTTTCACAACCAATATCAATGGGATCATCAATATAATGAAAAAACCTCCAATGTATATTAGGTACGCAATTCTAATGTTTATTTTATGCTTTCCAACAATCTCATCCACTCAACTTGGATGGTATTTTTGGGGAAGTGAAGTTGGGATTAATATTGGTATGGTAGTAGGTACAATTTCCGTTGTAGTTGCCGCTTATTTAATGTTCAGAATGGGCTGGCGTGACGCAGATGATGAATAATAGAATTTTGTTTCGTTAGTAATTAAAATTTAGTAGGAATCTGATAATGAAATCCAAAGCAAAAGTTGTAGTAGTAGGCGGTGGAGTAGTAGGAGTTAGTGCACTCTATCACTTAGCAAAAAAAGGTTGGTCAGATGTTGTTTTAATTGAAAGAAAAGAACTAACATCAGGCTCAACTTGGCATGCAGCTGGCTTATTACCACTATTTAATATGAGTTATTCTGTGGGACAACTCCACAAGTATGCTGTCAATTTGTATAAAACTTTAGAAGAGGAGACAGGTAAGAACGTAGGTTTCAGCGTTGTATCAAATATTAGATTAGCAAGCACTAAAGATAGAATGGATGAATACTTTCAATACGCTGGTGTTGCTCAAACAATTGGTGTTGATGTAAAATTTTTAACTCCAGACCAAGTTAAGGAAATCTGGCCATTATGTAATACATCAGATTTAGTTGGTGCAATACAACACCCTGAAGATGGATATATTCAACCAGCTGATTTAACTCAAGCACTTGCAACAGGTGCAAGAAATAGAGGAGCAGAAATTTATAGAAATACAAATGTTGTTGGAATGAAACAAACCAAAGATGGTTGGGTTGTTGAGACAGATAAAGGGTCTATAGAATGTGAACATATTATTTCTTGTTCAGGAAATTTTGCAAGACAAACTGGAAAGATGGTTGGCTTAGATATTCCAGTTATCCCAGTAGAACATCAATACATTGTTACCGAACCTCATCCTGAAATTCAAAAAAGAAAAAAAGATGGATTACCTGAGATGGGAGTTTTAAGAGATAGTGATAGCAGATGGTACATGAGAGAAGAAGCAGGTGGATTAATTTTAGGACCATATGAAGATGGTGCACCAGCTTGTTATGTAGATGGACCATCAAAAGATTCTGAATATGAATTATTTCAAGAAGATTTAGATAGATTGGCTCCTCATATTGAAGGTGCAATACATAGAGTACCTGCTTTTGGAGAAGTGGGCGTAAAGAAAGTTTATAATGGTGCAATTTGTTACACACCTGATGGTAACCCTATTGTTGGACCTGCTTGGGGATTGAAAAATTTTTGGATAAATGAAGGTCATAGTTTTGGTATCACTGCAGCAGGTGGAGCAGGATGGCAACTTGCTGAATGGATCGTAGATGGTGAACCAACTATTGATATGCTTGGTGTTGAACCAAGAAGATATGGAGATTATTGCTCTAAATCATATTTAAAAGCTAAAAATGAAGAAGCCTACAGTCACGTTTTCATAACTCACTTTCCTGATGAAGAAAGACCAGCGGCAAGACCATTAAGAACAGCACCATGTTATGACAGAATGAAAAATTTAGGAGCAGTGTTTGGTCAAAAATTTGGATGGGAAAGACCTAATTTTTTTGCAACTGATGGAATGGATCAAAAAGATGATTGGTCATTTAGAAGATCTAAATGGTTCAATGCAATGGAAAAAGAATGCAAAAACGTAAAAGAAAATGTTGGTCTTTTAGATATGACTGCATTTGCAAAATGTAGAATTAAAGGACCTGGTGCTGAGGAATTTTTAGATAATTTAGTTGCAAACAAATTACCAAAAAAAGTTGGAAGAATTAATTTATGTCACGCTTTAAATACTAAAGGCGGAGTTCATTCTGAATTTACTATTATGAGAGAGTCACATGATAGCTTTTATTTAGTATCAGCAGGAGCTTTCCAAAGATTAGATCATGATTGGATTTTAAAATGGATGCCTTCAGATGGTTCAGTACAGTTTGAAAATTTAACTAATAGTAATGGAGTTTTGGTTGTTTCAGGTCCAAAAGCAAGAGAGTTAATGCAAAGAGTTTCAAAAGATGATTTTTCAAATGAAAACTTTAAATGGCTAAGTGCAAAAATGGTTGATGTAGGGTACGCACCGGTAAATGCTATGAGAGTTAATTTTGTTGGTGAATTAGGATGGGAACTTCATCATCCAATTGAATATCAAAATCACATTTTTGATAAACTTATTGAAGCAGGAAAAGATCTTGGACTAAAGCCTTATGGTATTAGAGCTATGAATAGTTTGAGGGTAGAAAAATCTTATAAGTTAGTTGGAACAGAACTATCAATAGAATACTCACCTTATGAAAGTGGTCTTGATAGATTTATACACCCTAATAAAGGAAGTTTTATTGGACTTGATGCATTGAACAAATGGAGAGAAAAAGGCTTTGATAACAAGCTTGTTACCTTAGAGGTTCATAATCCAAAAGATGCAGATGTTTTAGGAAACAATCCAATTTACGAAAATGGAAGTGTTATAGGAAGAGCAACAGGAGGAGATTTTGGTTTTAGAATTGGAAAATCTTTAGCTTTAGGAATGGTTAAACCAGAATTAGCAAATGTTGGACAAAAACTAAAAATTGAAATATTAGGTGAGAAATACGATGCAACAATTTTAGATGAAAGTCCTTACGATCCAGAAAACAATTTATTAAGAGCTTAATGAAAATACTAGTCGCAGTTAAAAGAGTTATTGATTACAACGTTCAAATAAGAGTTAAAGAAGATGGTTCAGGTGTTGTTACTGACAACGTTAAAATGTCAACAAATCCACCAGATGATAATGCAATAGAGGAAGCAGTAAAAATTAAAGAGGCTGGCAAAGCTAAAGAAATAGTTGCAATTACAATTGGTGAAGAAAAAGCACAAGAAACTGTTAGAAAAGCATTGGCAGTTGGAGCGGATAGGGGAATACATGTCAAAGTTGATAATATAATTGAACCATTAGCAGTTTCAAAAATTTTAAAAAAAATTGTAGAAAAAGAAAATCCTGATTTAGTATTTATGGGAAAACAAGCAATTGATGATGACTGTAATCAAACTGGTCAGATGCTTGCAGCTTTATTAAATTGGCCTCAAGCAACTTTTGCATCTAAAATTGAGGTAAAAGATAATGCATTAGAGGTAACACGAGAAATTGATGAAGGTTTAGAAACTATTGAAGTGAATGTTCCAGCAATTGTTACATGTGATTTAAGATTAAATGAACCAAGATATGCTTCACTTCCAAACATTATGAAAGCTAAGAAAAAACCAATAGAACAGATAAATGCTTCAGATTTAGGAGTTGATATTAATCCTAGAATCGAACAGATTAAAGTTGAAGAGCCACCTAAAAGAAAAGCTGGAATAAAAGTCGCTAGTGTTGAAGAGTTGGTGCAAAAATTAAAAAATGAGGCTAAAGTAATTTAAATGTCGGTATTATTAATTGCAGAACATAACAATAAAGAAGTAAGACCATTTACATATAATGCTATTACAGCAGCTTCTCAAATAAATGAGGATCTTCATGTTTTGGTTTTAGGTCATCAAGCTGACGATGTTGCTAAATCTTTATCTGAAGTTCCAAATGTTAAAAAAGTTATTCATGTGGATAATGAGATTTATGAAAACTACATTGCTGAAAATTATACAGCAGCAATAATCAAGCATGCAGAAAATTATTCACACATTGTAAGCTCAGCAAATACATTTGGCAAAAATTTAATGCCAAGAATTGCAGCGTTACTAGATACTTCGCAAGTAAGCGATATAATTAAAGTTATTTCTGAAGATACTTTTTTAAGACCAATTTATGCAGGAAATGCTTTTGCTACGGTCAGAAGTAATGACAAGAAAAAATGTGTTACTATAAGACCAACATCATTTGATCCTGCTGATAAGAGTGGTGGATCTGCTGAAATTACAAAATCTGATCCAGCAGAAGCTAGTTCGTCAACTAAATTTCTAAAGAAAGAAGAAGTTAAGTCAGACAGACCAGAGCTTGGAACAGCTAGAATAGTTATTTCTGGCGGCAGAGGAATGCAAAATGGTGAAAATTTCAAATTAATCAGCGATATTGCTGATAAACTTAATGCAGCAATTGGTGCATCAAGAGCAGCAGTTGATGCTGGTTATATTACGAATGATCATCAAGTAGGACAAACGGGTAAAGTTGTAGTTCCAGATTTATATATTGCAGTTGGAATTTCAGGTGCAATACAGCACTTAGCAGGAATGAAAGAAAGTAAAGTTATTGTTGCAATAAATAAAGACGGTGAAGCTCCAATTTTTAGTGTCGCAGATTACGGATTAGAAGCAGATCTTTTTGAAGCGCTTCCTCAATTTTTGTCAGAATTGAACAAATTAAACACTATACAAAAATAGCAAATACTGTAAGAAATTATCATTATGTCCAGAGAAGTGATGGAATACGATGTTGTCATCGTAGGTGGCGGACCATCAGGACTTTCAACTGCAATTAAATTAAAGCAGTTAAATCCAGATATTAATGTCTGCCTTTTAGAAAAAGCATCTGAAATAGGTGCGCATATTTTGTCAGGGAACGTGTTTGAAACACGTGCTTTAGACGAACTAATACCTAATTGGAAAGAATTAAATGCTCCAATTAAAACAAAAGTTACAAAAGAAAAATTTTTATTTTTAGGAAAACAAAAATCATTAAGTTGGCCAACATGGTTACTTCCCAAGGTTCAACAAAATCATAACAATTATATTATAAGTCTTGCAAATCTTTGTAGATGGTTGGCAGAGCAGGCTGAGGGATTAGGAGTTGAAATATTCCCAGGATTTCCAGCAAGTGAAGTTTTATATAATGACGATGGATCAGTTAAAGGTATTGCTACTCAAGATATGGGTATCGATAAAGAGGGAAATAAAAAAGATACTTATGAACCTGGAATGGAATTGCATGCAAAAGTTACAGTATTTGCAGAAGGATGCAGAGGTCACTTAGGAAAAGAATTAATAAAGAAGTTTGAATTAGACAAAGGTAAAAATCCTCAACAATATGGAATTGGTTTTAAAGAAATTTGGGAGATAGATGAAAAAAATCATACAGAAGGTTTAGTAATGCATACTGCTGGATGGCCTTTAGACAATAACACCTACGGTGGAAGTTTTATGTATCATGCAGAAAATAAACAAGTTTTTCTTGGTTACGTAATTGGATTAGATTATCAAAATCCTCATCTCTCACCTTTCGATGAATTCCAAAGATTTAAAACTCATCCAGATATAAAAAAAATAATTGAAGGCGGGAAAAGAATTTCTTATGGCGCAAGAGCTTTAATTGAGGGTGGTATACAGAGTTTACCTCAGATGTTTATGCCAGGTGCTTTGTTAGTTGGATGTGATGCAGGAACATTAAATATGCCTAAAATAAAAGGGTCTCATACTGCGATGAAGAGTGGAATGATCGCTGCTGAAACAATTTATGAGCATCTTACAAAAAATTTAAATTTATCTACATATGAACAAAAATTTAAAGAAAGTTGGGTTTACAAAGAATTACATGAGGCAAGAAATGTAAAACCAAGTTTCTCTTGGGGATTAATTTTGGGTATATTATTTACTGGAATTGACCAGATTTTATTTAGAGGAAAGCTTCCTTTCACATTAAAACATAAACATGCTGATCATGAAGCTCTAAAACCAGCAAATAAAATGCCAAAAATTGATTATCCTAAGCCTGATAACGTTATTACTTTTGATAAAACTAGTTCGGTTTATTTAACGGGTACGATTCATGATGATAATCAACCAGTGCATTTAAAACTTAAAGATCCAGATTTGCCTATAAAATATACTTTAGAGAAATTTGATGAGCCCGCACAAAGATATTGTCCAGCAGGAGTTTATGAAGTTCAAGAAGTAAATTCTGTTCAAAAATTTGTAATCAATGCTCAAAATTGCATACATTGTAAAACGTGTGATATTAAAGAACCGTCTCAAAATATTACTTGGGTAACCCCAGAAGGTGGAGGCGGACCTAAATACGGAAATATGTAATTAAGATAAATCGATTGCGAACTTTTTTAAAGTTTCAATTGGAATAAGTTTCAAAGTGTTTTTGTGAGTTTTTTTTAAATAAATAGGACATCCTTTTCCCGCTTCTAAAGCTCTAGCATACCAACCTGCACACACACACCAACTATCTCCATCTTTTAAACCCGGAAAACCAAACTCAGGATGAGGTGTAACTAAATCATTCCCTGCTTCTTTGCACCATTCTAAAAATTCAGTATTTACTTTTGCACAAACAGTGTGAACACCATGATCATTTTCATCTGTATTACAACATCCGTCTCTATACCATCCTGTTAAAGGGTCATTAGAGCATAACTCCAAATCTTCATCTAAAACATTTTTTTGTTTATCAGCCATGAAATAATTCTGTTAATTTTTTATCAATATCTATGTTAAATGAAAAAGATCTTCTTTCACCATCAGATTTAAATGGATATGCAGTATGCATTAAATTATTTGGGAACAAAATAAGATCGCCAACTTTTGGTTTATGATTAAATATAGAATTATTTAAAAAAGATTTAGAGCCATAAATAAAATCAATTGTTCCGTTAGTTTTTATTTTCTTGTTTCCCTTTGTTAAATTATTTGGAATTTTCAAATAACCAACTCCAGAAACATTACCATCATGGAAATGAATAGGATTGTAATCATTTTTAAATTGTCTTACAACCCATAAATTCTTAATTTTAATATTTTTTGACTTCTTATTAAGATTTTTTTTTAAATATTGATTAACAGATTTAGAAATAAAACTTTTTAAATTTTTTTTTATAAATTTATTTTTTAATTCAATTTCCTGTTCTACTTGACCTACCAATTTTTTTGAATAGTCACTTGATTTTGATTTTTTTTTATCTTTAATAATACTTTCAACTTCATCATTAATTTTTTTTACCAAGTTTAATGGAATTTTAATAACAGCAATTTTTGGTCCAAACGGACTTAAAACTTTCATCAATTTTTTATATTTTTGTTGGATTAGGTTGTCCTTTATAAACAACCTCTGGGTCAAATTTTTTTTCTTCTTCTTCAAATTTCATTTCAATTTGTCTTGCATTATCAATTTTACCCAAAGGAACAGATCTATAAAAACAGGATCTGTACCCAACGTGGCAACTAGCACCTTCGCCAATATCTACAGTCATCCAAACCGCATCTTGATCATCATCAATTCGAATCTCTTTTACTTTTTGAACAAATCCACTTGTTTTTCCTTTGTGCCAAATTGATTGTCTTGATCTGCTCCAGTAGTGAGCTTCTTTCGTTTCAATAGTTAACTTGAAGGCTTCAACATTCATATACCCATGCATTAATATTTCTTTTGTTTTTGAGCATGTTGTAATGACTGGAATCAATCCATCATTGTCGAATTTAGGAGATAAAAGCTTGCCTTCTTCTATTTCTGCTACATTTTCTCTTTTTTTAAACATATATGTGGAATTATCTAACATAATAATAAATATAATAAATATTTTAAAATTAAGGTTTTATATATATAAAAGCACGTCATGAAATTAGTAAAAAACGAAAACGAAAAAAAAATTAATGAAGTAACTGACAAAGAAGCTGAAGAAGCTTTTGTCAAAATCCTTAAATGGTTAGGTGAAGATCCTACTAGAGAAGGTTTATTGGAAACTCCAAAAAGAGTAACAAAAGCATTTAAAGAATATTTCAAGGGATATAAAGAAGATCCTAAAGCGGTTTTAGATAAAACGTTTGGTGATGTCGAAGGCTATAGCGATATGGTTGTGCAAAAAAATATTTCAGTTCAAAGTCATTGTGAGCATCATATGGCACCAATTATAGGTATTGCTCATGTTGCATATATTCCAAATGAAAGAGTTGTAGGATTAAGTAAAATAGCAAGAGTGGTAGAAGTTTTTTCAAAACGATTACAAACGCAAGAAAGATTAACTGTTCAAATAGCTAATACTTTAATGGAGTCTTTAGATGCAAAAGGAGTTGCGGTAACAATAGATTCAACTCATCAGTGTATGACTATGAGAGGTATTAAAAAAGAACAAGCTACAACAGTTACAAATTTTTATTTAGGACAGTTTAAAGACGATTTAAGTTATCAAAATAGATATTTGCGATTTATTGCAAAATAATATTTACTGATAAAAAATGGCGGACTCATTTAAAGCAGTTGTATTAAATAATCAAAACGAAAATTTTACACGAGAAGTTAAAGAATTAAATTTAGATCATTTCAAAGATGGAGAAGTACTAGTCAAGATTGATTTTTCTGATCTTAATTTCAAGGATGCTATGATCCTTAAAGATGGTGGCAAACTTATAAAAGAATATCCAAGAATTCCAGGAATTGATTTCTCCGGAACTGTAGCACAAGGTGATGGTGAAGAATTTAAGGAAGGGGATAAAGTTATTTTAACAGGATGCAGAGCTGGAGAATTATTTGATGGAGGGTATTCACAATATGCAAAAGTAAAGAAAGATCAAATTACAAAAGCTCCAAATGGAATAAATAGTAGGCAAGCCATGATATTAGGAACAGCAGGTCTTACTGGTTTAATGTGTGCCTTTGCAGTTAAAGCACGCGAAGAACTTTTAATGCAAAGTAAAGTTAACGATGTTTTGGTTACAGGATCAACTGGAGGAGTTGGAATGGTAGCGGTAATGGTTCTTGCTAAAATGGGAATTAATGTAACAGCAATAACTGGTAAACCAGATAAAGCTGAATATCTAAAAGAATTAGGTGCTAAAAACGTTATAGATCGTAAAGAATTTGAAGGTGAGGCGAGGTTGATTGATAAAGGAACATGGGATGGTGTTGTAGATTCTGTTGGAGGAAATATTTTATCAAATGCAATAGCACAAACAAAACCAAAAGGTATCGTTGCAATATGTGGTAATGCGAGTGGTAATAAATTAAATACTTCAGTAATTCCATTTATTTTAAGAGCTGTAAAATTATGGGGGATAGACTCAGTTAATATTAGTAAAAAAAGAAAAGAATATTTGTGGGGTGAATTTCCTGCGCTCTTAGATTTTAACATTTTAGAAAAGTCTGTTAAAACTACAGGATTAGAGGAATTACTTAATATATACCCGGATATGTTGAAGGGTAATTTAAAAAATAAAGTTGTTGTAGATGTAAATAAATAATGGATTGGGATAAATTAAAAATATTTCATGCAGTTGCGGAAGCTGGAAGTTTTACAAGTGCTACTGTCATTTTAAATCTTAGCCAATCAGCTATTAGCAGACAAATCCAGTCATTAGAGGAAGATTTAAAAGTAAAATTATTTGAACGTCATGCTAGAGGCTTAACACTAACTGAAAATGGTGAATATGTATTTAAAACAGCTCATGAGGTAATTTCTAAATTAAAAGAAGTAGAAACAACTTTAGGAGATAAAAAAACCAAGCCTTCTGGAAAATTATCAGTGACAACTGTTGTTAGTTTTGGAACAACGTGGTTAACACCAAGAATTCAGGAATTTATGCAACTTAATCCTGAGATTGAAGTTGAACTCATATTTGATGATAAAGAGCTAGATTTGAGTACTAGACAGGCAGATATTGGAATATTTATGAGAAGGCCAAAACAGCTTAATTATATTCAAAAAAAACTGATAGATATTAATTATCATATCTACGGATCACCAAAATACTTAGAAAAACATGGATATCCTAAAACAATTAATGATTTGAATAAGCACAATTTTATTTCATTTGGCAGAGGTGCTCCTTCTCCAGTTTTTAATCCAGACTGGGCATTAAAACTTGGAATGAAAGATAACAAAAAGAGAAAAACGGTCATGAGAGTGAATAGTGTTTATGGTTTACTTTTAGCTGTTCAAAGCGGTGTAGGATTAGCCGCAATTCCAGATTACTTAACTGTCAAACAACCAAATATAGTAAAAGTATTACCTAACGTTCAAGGTCCAACCACAGAGGCACACTTTGTGTATCCTCAATCTCTAAAAAACGTTGCCAGAGTTCAAGCATTCAGAAACTTTTTATACAGTAAAATTTCAGAGTGGGAATTTTAAAAATTCTCAAAATCCTTAATTTTGCAAATGATTATTAGTTGCGACATTATTGCAATTGATAATCAATATCATTGAGAATAGTTATCATCCGCATTATAAGTAATAATTAAACGTTTAACATAAACTTAAGGAGAAGTATGAGAAAACTTACAATAATCTCGTTATTTTTTGCTTTAATTTCAAGTTTTACGATTGCAGCTGAGGTCAATATTTTTAGTGCAAGGCACTACGATTCTGACGTTCAATTATATGAAAAATTTACTGCTGCTACTGGAATTAAAGTAAATGTAGTTTCGGGAAAAGATAAAGCTCTTCAAAAAAGAATCACTGAAGAGGGAGCAGACTGTGTTGGTGATTTATACATCACAGCAGATGCTGGAAGACTAGGTGCATTTGCAGCTAAAGGAATGATGCAAAATGCAGGCTGGTCTAAAGCTATTAAGGATGCAGTTCCATCGCAATTCAGATCAGCAAAATGGACTGGAATAGCAAAAAGAGCTAGAATAATTTATTATTCACCAGAAAGAGTAAGTGCGAACGAACTTAATGGTATGACTTATGAAGGTCTAGCTGATCCAAAATGGAAAGGTAGATTAGTAATAAGAAAATCTAACAACATTTATAACCAATCTTTAGTTGCTTCACTTGTTAAGAATAATGGTAAAGCAAAAACTGCAGAATGGTCAAAAGCTGTTGTAGCAAACATGGCTAGAACTCCAAAAGGTAACGACCGTGCTCAAATCATGGCTGTTGCAGCTGGAGAAGCTGATATTGCTGTTGCAAACACATACTATCATGCGTTGATGTTATCTGGAAAAAAGGGTGCTGAACAACAAGAAGCAGCAAAAAAAGTAATGCCTTTTTTCCCTAATCAACAAGATAGAGGAACGCACATCAATATTAGTGGAGCTGGTATGCTTAAACATGCACCAAACAAAGCTAATGCTGTAAAATTAGTTGAGTTTTTATTATCAGAAGAGGCTCAAAATCATATTGTAAATAATACTTTTGAGTATCCAATGATTGGCGGTGTAACACCTAATGATTTAGTTCCAGGCAAAGAGATGAACTTTGTAATGGATACTAAAACAAGTGTTAAGTCATACGGTGCAAAACAAGCAGATGCATTAGAAGTAATGTTAGCTGCTGGTTGGAAGTAAATGACAGCTGATAAAAAAAAATTTACTACGGAAGTTGATTATAATAAATCTACCAAAGCCTGTCCTGCATGTGCTTCGGAGTGTGAAAAAATCAATAAACGTGTAAATAATAGAAAATTGTCCGAAATTAAATCTAAGGAGGTTCCGCATATCCTAAAAGTATTTAATTTTTGATTTTCTAAAGTTTGTGCCTATGGTTTGGTCTCCTAAACCATGGGCACTTTTGATTTTCATGATTATAAGGCGGATTATAATATATGAAATTTAATTCCTGGTACTTATCATCTTTTATAGTTTCATTTATTGTCGCAATTCCAATTTTAACTGTGTTTGCAAGTTTCTTCCAAGAAACAACTAATTACTTTGATATTTTAAAAAATACATTTTTAATTGAATATATTTATAATTCTTTAATATTACTTTTAGGAGTTTTATTTCTTACATTAATCTTAGGTGTTGGCTGTGCATATGTAGTTTCATTTTATGATTTTCCAGGCGTTAAATTTTTTAAATGGGCCTTAATATTATCTTTTGCAGTCCCTGCTTACATTTATGCTTATTCATTAACAGCTTTTTTTGAAAACTTTGGAACACTGTACTCAATTTTAAAATCTTTATTTGGGCCTGGTGAATATAATAGATCAATCCCTAAATTTGATGGTATGCTTGGTGCTATTTTATCAGTATCTTTTTCACTATTTGGATATGTTTACGTTCTAACGAGAGCATCTTTCCATTATCAATCTCAAAATTTAATAGAATTAGGACAAAATTTAGGTTTTTCAAAATATAAATCTTTTTTTAAGATTATTTTACCATCAGCTAGACCTGCAATAGTTGCAGGATTAGCATTAGTTGCAATGGAGACTTTATCTGATTTTGGGGCAGTATCATTTTTTGGCATAGCAACTCTAACTACAGGAATATATGATTCATGGATATCATTTGATGATTTAGCTTTTGCAAATCAGCTTTCATTTTTTTTACTATTATTTATTTTAGGTCTCTTTTTTATTGAAAATATTTCGAGAAAACGTGCTCAATATCACTCTCCAATTAAAGGTGGCATCAAAGAAAAGAAGAAAATTAAACTAAATTTTTCTAAAGGGACTTTGGCTTTTGGTTTTTGTTTTTTAGTATTTTTTATAAGTTTTCTATTTCCCGTTTTACAAATGTTATATTGGACAATAATTTTTCCAAAAAATTTATTTGATTTAAATACCTTTCAATTATTTTCAAACACCATTTATCTAGTTTTTTTATCTAGTATCGTATTAGTAGTTTTTTCATTTATTTCAAATTATGGAAATAGAGTAACTAAAAGTAAATTTTTAAACTTTCTTACAACATTTTCTATTACAGGATATGCGATACCTGGTGTAATTTTAGCTGTTGCGTTCATTACTTTTATTGCTTGGTTTGATAATACTATTGTTAAAACTTTTGAATTTAATTCTATTAAGAAAATATTTATAGGATCTATTTTCGGTTTAGTGATAGTTTATTTTATAAGATTTTATTCACTATCTTATAATGGACTGAAAACTGGTTACGATAGGATTAATAGGTCAATTGATGAAAGTTCTTATCTTCTCGGTTACTCGAAAATAAAAACTTTTTTAGGAATTCATGTTCCTTATTTAAAAAATTCTGTATTTCTAATAGGAATATTAATTACGATAGAAGTAATAAAAGAATTACCTATAACTTTAATATTGAGACCATTTAACTTTGAAACATTTGCTACAACAGCATATATTTTTGCATCTCAAGATCTCTTAGAGGCTGCAGCAGTTCCATCATTATTCTTGATATTAATTGCAAGTACATTTATTTTGATTACGTCTAAATTTATTTTGAAAGACTAATGGCTAATAATTTTTTTGAAATTGAAAATGTATCTTTTGCTGCTGGTGGGAAAAATAAAGTTAATAATGTTTCTTTAAAAATTGAAAATGAAGGTGAAATTGTATGTTTACTTGGTCCTTCTGGTATAGGTAAAACTACAATATTAAGAACTATTGCAGGTTTAGAAAAAATTAATAAAGGTAAAATTAATCTAAAAGGCAGAACAATTTCTTCTGAAAATATTCATATAGAGCCAGAAAATCGTAATATTGCTTTATCATTTCAAGAGAACAGTTTATTTCCTCATTACAATATAGAAAAAAATATTAATCTTGGCTCAGATAGAGTGAAAGATGATAAAAAAATACAAACTAAAGAAGTAATTAATTTTTTAAATTTAAACAAAATATTAAATAAATTTCCGCATGAGATTAGTGCCGGTGAAGCACAAAGAGCTTCTTTAGCAAGATCTTTAGTCTCACAACCAGATTTACTTATGCTTGATGAGCCATTATCTAATGTAGATCAAAGTTTTAAGGAGGAAATTCAAGTTGAATTAAAGCAAATTTTAATAAATTCTAAAATAACAACTATAATTGTAACACACGACTCATATGAAGCTTTTTATCTAGGCAGTAAATGTGGAATAATATTAAATGGTGAATTAAAGCAATATGATGATCCATATAACGTTTATCATTTACCAAATTCAGTAGAAGTAGTTAATTTTTTGAATAGAGGGACTTTGATACCAGCAGAAGTTACTAGTCCGAAAAGTCTTGAAAGTGAAGATTTAGGTACAATAATTGGAAATTTCGCCAGACCGTTCCCAATAGGATCTAAAGTAAAACTATTAATACAACCAGAGGACTTACAACATGATGATGCCAGTAATCTCAAACTTGAAGTAGTAGATAGAAAATTTAGAGGTTCAAATTTTATTTATACTTTAAAAACATTAAGTAACAAATTAATACCAGTTTTTGTTCATTCTCATCATATTCATCAACACGAAGCTGATGAAAAATTTGGTATAAAAAGACCTATACATATTGATCATATTGTATGTTTTTAATTTATCTTTAGAGTTAATTTGTATTATAATTAGTATGGTTATTAGATTTTAAGAACAAAAAACATATAATAAATAATGATTAAAAACAAAAAAGTATTAGTGGTTGGCGCAGGAGGTTTTATAGCCGGTCATTTAATAAAAAAAATTTTAGATAATGGTAATAAAGTAGTAGCTTGCGATATAAAACCCAAGGAGTATTGGTTCCAAGATTTTGAAAATATTGAAAATCATTATTCAATGGATATGAAAGATATTTCTAATTGCAGAAAAGTAACCAAAGAAATTGATTATGTTTTTAATATGGCTTGTAATATGGGTGGTATGGGATTTATTGAAAATAACAAAGCTGAATGTATGCAATCTGTATTAATCAATACAAATTTATTAATTGCTTCAAAAGAGAGTAAGGTTGAAAAATATTTTTTTTCTTCAAGTGCATGTGCGTATAATAAATCAAAACAAGAGGAAGTTTTTATTGAAGGTTTAAAAGAGGAAGATGCTTATCCGGCTGATCCAGAGGATGGTTATGGATGGGAAAAATTATTTAGCGAGAGAATGTGCAGACATTTTATGGAAGATTATGGGATGCAGGTAAGAATTGCTAGGTATCATAATATTTATGGTCCATATGGAACATATGATGGCGGACGTGAAAAGGCTCCAGCAGCATTATGCAGAAAAGTTATAGACGCAAAAAAAAATAATACTGGAACAATAGATGTTTGGGGCGATGGTAAACAAACTCGAACATTCCTATTTGTAGATGAATGTATTGAAGGAACATTAAGACTATTTGAGTCAACCTGTTCTGAGCCAGTAAATATAGGTAGCGACGAACAGGTTTCAATTAATCAGATGATAGAAATAATTGAAAAAATCTCTGGTGTAAAAAAATTAAAAAAAAATTACCAGTTAGACAAACCAAAAGGTGTAAGGGGAAGATCAAGCAATAATGACTTTGCAAAAAAAGTTCTTAATTGGAGTTATAAAATGAGCTTAAAGGATGGGCTAACTAAAACTTTTAAATGGATAGAAAATGAAATGTCACAACAAAGAAATAATCTTAGTCGTTTTACTAAGTCATAGCCGAGCATAGATTTTAACAAATGACAGAGAGTTTACCTAATTCATGTAAAGTTGTAATTATAGGTGGAGGAGTTGCTGGAACATCTTGCGCTTATCATTTAGCTAAATTTGGTTGGAAAGATGTAATATTGCTTGAAAGAGATCAATTGACTTCAGGTACTACATGGCATGCAGCAGGATTAATTGGTCAGTTAGGTGCATCATCGACAATTACCAAGATAAGAAAATATTCATTAGATCTTTATAAAGAGTTAGAAAAAACTACAGGTTTATCCACAGGACTTAAACAGAATGGTGCAATTACAGTTGCATCTACAAAAGAAAGAATGCAAGAATTGTTAAGACAAGCAACTACGGCTCAATTGTCTGACGTTGAAGTAGAAGTTTTAGATCACAAAAGACTAAAAGAATTGTATCCAGTGATCCATAGTGAAGATCTTGTTGGTGGTGTTTACATGCCAAAAGATGGACAAGCAGATCCTGTTGGAGTTACTAACGTTCTTGCAAAAGCTGCAAAAATGGAAGGTTCCAAAATTTTCGAAAAAACTCCTGTAAAAAAAATACTTACAAAGAATTCAAGAATTAGTGGAGTGGAGACAGAGAGAGGTATTATAGATTGTGAGTATGTAGTTATGGCTACAGGAATGTGGTCTAGACAATTAGGTGAAGAAATTAATGTTAGCGTTCCTTTATATCCAAATGAACATTTTTATATAATTACTGAGCCAATGAAAGATTTACCTCAAAATCTTCCTGTTTTAAGAGATTATAATGCATGCTTATATTTAAAAGAGGACGCAGGAAAAATGCTTGTTGGAATTTTTGAACCAAATGCAAAACCAGCATTCAAGGAGACTGGAAGAGTGCCTGATGATTTTTCTTTTGGCGAACTTCCTGATGATTTCGATCATTTTGAACCATATTTAGAAAAGTCATTTCATAGATTACCAATGTTAGAAAGTGCAGGAATTAGAAAATTTTTCTCAGGTCCAGAGTCTTTCACCCCAGATACACAATATTTATTAGGAGAAACTCCAGAAGTAAAAAATTTATATACATGTTGTGGCTTCAATAGCATCGGAATTGCTAGCTCTGGAGGAGCGGGTAGAGTAACAGCCGAATGGATGATGAATGGACATATAAATGAGGATTTATTTTCATTAGATATTAAAAGGTTTCAAAAATTCCACTCTTCAAAAAACTTCATTATGGAAAGGGTAACAGAAACTCTTGGTGATCTGTATGGAATGCATTGGCCATTTAAACAGCATAATACATCAAGAAATCAAAAGCTTTTACCTTATCACGAGGAATTAAAAAAAGCAGGAGCTTGTTTTGGAGTTGCAGGAGGATTTGAAAGACCAATGTGGTATTCGTTGAATGGTAAAGAGGCTAAGTATGAATATAGTTTTAATTATCAAAATTGGTACCCATCAGCAAAGCATGAAACTTTAAATGCAAGAAAAAATGTTGGACTTTTTGATTTTTCAACTTTTTCAAAGTTTGATTTAAAAGGGGAAAAAACTCATCAAGAACTTCAAAAGTTATGTACCGCTAACATTAAAAACGAAATTGGTAAAACAACATATACTCATATGCTGAATGAAGATGGTGGAATAGAAACAGATTTAACTGTTGTATGTATGGATAAAAACTTTTTTAGAGTTGTGAGCTCTGCAGCTACTAGAGAACACGATAAATACCATATCTTAAAATATTTAGATGAAGACGTATCTTTTAAAGATGTAACAGAGGATATTTGTTGTTTAGGATTGTTTGGTCCAAAGAGTAGAGAGATGATCTCGAAAATAAGCAATGATGATTTTAGTAATGATAAATTTAAGTTTGGAACTGGAAAGTTCATAATGATAAATGGTATTAAAGTTTGGGCTCAACGACTTTCTTACGTTGGTGAATTAGGATTTGAGCTTTATGTTGACTCAAGTTTAGCTAAGGATTTATATGAAATTATAATTGAAGAGGGGAAAAAATTTGAACTATCTCATTGTGGAATGCATGCAATGGATATTATGAGAATGGAAAGTGGATTTGTTCACTGGGGTCACGATATTTCGCCAGAAGAAAATCAGTATCAAGCAGGTTTAAAATTTGCAATTAGTTATAAAAAAAATGTCAACTTTATTGGAAAAGATGCCCTATTAAAAATTAAAGACCAAAAATTAGACAAGAGAATGATGATGTTTACTCTTAAAGACAGCAAACCTGGTGAGCCGCTTTTACTACATGAAGAACCTATTTATATGGATGAAAAAATAATTGGTAGAACAACTTCAGGAAATTATTCTTTTTGTTATGATAAAAATCTATCATTTGGATATGTCAATTCTGGAAATACGATTGAAACATTAAAAGATAAAAATATATACATTGAAATTGAAAAACAAAAATATCCAGTTGAAGTATTAGAAAAACCTCTAAACAATAAAGATTTTAAGAACTAATTTTCTTTTTTCTACTTTCGGCCTGAACAAATAAAACTCCAAAAACAATTATTCCAATAACTCCAAAGGTTTTGTTAAAATCAAAAGGTACTCCAAATATATAAAAATTGATTAATGTTGACCAAATTAATTGTGAATATTGAAAATTAGTTACAAAAGATAAATTTGATAGCTGAATTGCAAATATAATTAAAAGGTGGCTAGTAAAACCTAATACACCAAGAAATATCAACCAAACCCATAACCCTTTATTCTCAATAGGAGTCCAGTCTAACATTACATAAATAGAGAAAACAATAGCCCCTACAACAGCAGCATAAAATAACGCTATTAAAGGATCATTTTTACCAGAAATAAATTTTGTAAAAAATTGATATAAAGCCCAACATACTGGCGGCACTAAAGGAAAAATTAAGTCTAAACTTAATACCTTCATACTTGGACTCATTGAATAAATTATACATCCGAAGCTTAACAACATTAAAATTATACCCTTAGGTGAAAGAATATCTTTTAAAAACAACGCTGTTAAAATTGATACTATTAGTGGAGCCGAGAAGAAAACTACATAGATATCTACAAGGTCAAATTTTTGTAAAGAATGAATGAAAAAAAATGTAGCAAAAACCATTAATATAGATCTAATAATATTAACTTTAAAATTGCTTTTTAGGTTTAACTTAGGTTTTAATATTGCGAATAAAATTAAAATAATCACAAAGTGAAAAAAAAATCTGCCCCAAATTACTTGATTTAATGGCATCAATGTTCCTAAATATTTTGCGGTAGAGTCTTGGCAAACTAGAATAAAAAATCCTGATATAGATAAAATTATGACTTTAGTAATAGATTTTTTTTTTATTAAATTCATATTTGTGATTAAATTTTAGACTGAACTAAGATTATCTAAAATTTTTTTTGAACATTGTTCTGTATTACTAGAGCCTTGAAGATCTTTTGTTCGACTATTTTTATCTTTAAGAGTTAATTCAATTGATTTTATTATTCTATCAGAAGCTTCTTTTTCACCCAAGTAATCTAACATCATTGCAGCTGACCAAATTTGACCAATTGGATTAGCTATTCCTTGGCCCGCAATATCCGGGGCAGATCCATGCACAGGTTCAAATAATGATGGATACTTATTCGTTGGATTTATATTTCCTGACGGTGCAATTCCAATTGTTCCAGTACAAGCCGGTCCTAGATCTGATAAAATATCTCCAAACAGGTTTGATGCGACTATCACATCAAAACGTTCAGGACTTAGAACAAATCTAGCAGCTAATATATCAATATGATACTGATCTGTTTCTACATCAGGATAATTTTTTTTATTCTCATTAAATCTTTCATCCCAATAAGGCATTGTAATTGATATTCCATTTGATTTCGTTGCACTTGTCAGTTTTTTTCTTTTCCTTTTTTTAGCTAATTCAAATGCAAATTGTTGAACTCTATCTATTCCATATTTTGACATTACTGTTTCTTGAATAACCACCTCTCTATCAGTTCCCTGATACATTCTTCCACCGACTGATGAGTATTCACCTTCAGTATTTTCTCTTACAATTATCATGTCAATATCACCTGGCATCTTATTAGCTAATGGGGCATTTACACCTTCAAAAAGTTTTACAGGTCTTAAGTTAATAAATTGATCAAACTCTCTTCTAAATTTTAACAATGATCCCCAAAGTGTTATATGGTCAGGATATTTATCTGGCATACCAACCGCACCAAAGAAAATTGCATCGTGTTTAGTTAATTTATCTTTCCAGTCATCTGGCATCATTTTTCCATGCTTTTCGTAATAATCACATGATGCGAAATCATAATCTTTTATATTTAATTTAAATTGATGTTGCTGAGAAATTTCTTTTAAAATTTTTTGCGCTTCAGGTACAACTTCTTTTCCAATGCCGTCGCCAGCAATAGAAGCTATAGAATACTCTTTCATTTATTTAGTGAATGTATCGTTAAATTGCTTAGTAACTCTTACAAAAGTTGTGCACTTACTTAATTGTTTTAAAGAGGGCGCTCCAACATATGTACAACTGCTTCTCACACCACCTAAAATATTTAAAATGGTATCATTAATTTTACCACGGTACTTAACTCTTACTGTTCTGCCTTCGCTACTTCGGTAGTCTGAAAGTCCACCATAATGTTTGTTATTTGCAGTTTCAGAACTTGATCCGTAAAATTCAACAAACTTTGAGCCATTAGATTTTACCAATTTTCCTTTACCTTCATCATGACCTGCAAACATTCCTCCAAGCATAACAAAATCAGCTCCTCCACCAAATGCTTTAGCAACGTCACCTGGACATGTGCATCCACCATCTGCAATTATATGTGCACCTAATCCATGAGCTGCATCGGCACATTCTATTACCGCACTTAACTGAGGATAGCCAACTCCAGTTTGTATTCGGGTTGTACAGACACTTCCTGGTCCAATTCCAACTTTGACAATATCAGCACCTGATAAAATTAATTCTTGAGTCATATCGGCGGTAACAACATTACCAGCTATGATTGTTTTCGTTGGATATTTATCTCTTACAGATTTTAAAAATTTACTAAAATGCTCTGAGTAACCGTTTGCAACATCAATGCATATAAATTTAATGAAATTAAATTCTTTTAAAACTTTATCTAAATTTTGAAAATCTTCTTTTTTTGTTCCAATACTTAAAGCTACATTTGGATATATTGATTTAATTTTTTTAAATTGTTTGATTTTTTTAACATCATGCTGTTTTGTTAAGCATGTAATCATTCCGTATTCAGATAATTTTTCAGCTACACCTAGTACTCCTACACCGTCCATATTAGCTGCCATTATAGGAATTCCAGACCATTCATTTTTACTGTATTTAAAACGATAAGTTCGTTTTAAATTAACGTCTTTTCTACTTTTAAGAGTGCTTCTTTTAGGTCTAAAAAGTACGTCGGAATAATCTAGTTTTAGCTCTTCTTCAATTCTCACAAAAATGAAGGTATACATTCAATGAATGATAATTCAATTTAATAATTGACCTTATTAACGTTATATTTGAACAATTTTAAAATTACTGATTGAATTATAAAAATATAAATTAAAATAAATAAATGTTTGAAGGATTTAAGAGCAAATACGTACAAGTTAAAAAAGGGAAAGTGTTTTGTAAAATTAAAGGAGATGGACCACCTTTATTATTACTTCATGGTTACCCTCAAACACATTTAATGTGGCACAAAACAGCTCCAGAGTTATCGAAAAGTTTTACAGTTGTTGCTGCAGACTTAAGAGGTTATGGAAATAGTTTAACTCCACCATCTGATAGCAAACATTTCAATTATTCAAAACGAGAAATGGCGAGTGATATGAAACAAATGATGGTAAAATTGGGATATCCTAAATTTTTTGTTGCAGGACATGATAGAGGTGGAAGGGTTGCTCATAGATTGGCAAGAGACCACAGAAAAAATGTGCTTGCTCTAAGTGTATTAGATATTTGTCCAACATTAGATATGTATGAACTAACAACTAGAGATTTTGCAAAAGCTTACTTCCATTGGTTTTTCTTAATTCAGCCAAAGTGGCTACCAGAAAGAATGATAATGAGCGATCCTAGGAAATGGATGAAGAATTGTTTAGATAAATGGTCAGGTAATCATAAATTTGGAAAAGTTGAAGAGGGTTATCTTAAGTGCTTTAAGCAACCAAAGAGAATACATGGATCATGTGAGGATTATAGAGCATCTGCAACTATTGATCTTGATCATGACAGATACGATCGAAAGAAAAAATTAAATATTCCTGTTCAAGTATTATGGGGAAAAAATGGTGTTATAGGTAAACAATTTAAACCTATTAAAATTTGGCAAAAATATTCAAATAAAAAAGTTTTAGGAGTTGCTGTTAAATCTGGACATTTTATACCAGAGCAAAATCCCAAAGAAACAATTAAACAATTAAAAAGTTTCTTTTTAAAAAATGCTTAAAATTATTCCTAATAAAAAAAATATAGGTGCAGAATTAGTCTGTGATTTAAATAAAATTAATAATTCTACATTAAAAAAAATAAAATCTGCTCTCTTAAAATATGGAATGATTTATTTTAGAAACCAAAAATTAAGCTCTGATCATTATGTAAAATTTGCAAAAAAATTTGGAAAACTTGCAAATTATCCAAGACTTAAAGGATTGAATAAAAAATATCCTCAAATAACTGTTGTTCAAAGAAAATCTACTGACAAAGGCCCTAGTTTTGGAGAGCAATTTCATACTGATTCAATTTATACTAAAAAACCGCCTAGATTTACTATGTTGCTTTCTAAATTAGTTCCAAAAAAAGGTCAGGCAAACACAGATTTTTGTTCCCAATATTTAGCTTATGAGAAATTACCAGCAAACTTTAAAAGAAAGTTGAAAGACGAAAAATGTATATTTTCTTCTGAAGGACCTATTTCTGTAACAAGATTAGAAAGAGAGAAAGAAAAGGGAAAAAAAGCTAAAGAACTTATTTCAAAGCATAAATTAATAAGAAAAATAAATAGTAAATATACTTTATACTGTAGTCCTGGACACTTTATTCGTTTTAATAACAGCAAAATTGATAAAAAATTAAAAACTTATTTATTTAAACACCAATTAAAAAAAAGCTTTCAATATTCTTTAGAATGGGAAAAGAACCAATTAGCCATTTGGGATAACAGATCTATGCTACATCAAGCAACGGCCTTTAAAGGTAATAGAATTATGCATAGAATTACTGTCCAATAATGTTTCAGGTATTTCTAGGATTAACACCATTTATAGGCATTACGCTTATAGGTTATCTTTTAGGATATATTAAAATATTTGATTTACAAAAGGCTAGAATATTTAATTTATTTTCATTTTATATAGCGGTACCAGCTTTAATCATAAAACTAGTTGCACAAAGTGATGTTGGGGAAATAGATGTGTCTCAAATTTCATCATATTTTTTAATGCAATTAACGAGTGGAATAATTGCTTTTTTATTAACTAAAAATACTTTCAAAAGATCAATTCAAGAGTCAATTATTTGGGCTTTAACAGTTGCTTTATCTAATCACGTAATATTAGTTTTACCTATTGCAGAAATTTTCTTTGCAGGGAGTACGATAACTCAAATATCAGGTATTATTTTAATGGATAGTGTAGTTTTAATATCCATAGTTAGTTTCTTTTTAGAACTTACTGTAAAAAAGAGAATCAAATTATTTCAGTTTTTAAGAAATTTAATATTAAATCCGATGATATTAGCAATATTAATTGGATTGATTATAAGAATTTCAAAGATCAATATAGACGACACTCCATTTGAGTATATTCTCCAAAGACTTGCAGCGTGTGTGATGCCAGTTGGGTTATTTGCAATTGGTATTATTCTATCTTTTTACTCAAAAAAAGTTTTCAATAAATTAACAATTACTATTTCAATATTAAAACTTATTATATCACCACTGATTTTGCTAATTTTAGGGTACACATTTTTTAGCTTATCAAATCCAATCAATTTTGCCGGAGCTTTGTTGGTTAGTGTTGGTCCTTGTGGAGCTACCTCAATTGTTATGTGTTCTGCGTATAATGTAAGTCCAGAAAATATTATTAAGGCAATATTTATTTCAACATTTGCTTCAATATTTACCTTTTTATTTACAATAAATTTATTAAATTAAATAAATATGATCAAAAATATATTTAGTATCCTTTTTATTTCTTTATTCTTATCATCGATTTCGATAGCTAAAGATAAAATAGATGAAACTATTGATAAAACCACTGACTTTTTAAAATCTATATCTAAGAAAAGTTTGAATAAATCACAAACTGCAGAATTTTTAAATAATTATGCAATAACATTGGAAGATGAGAGAAATCAAGGTGTTGTAACTTATATATTTGATGAAAAAAATTATAAAAGATACCAAGATGGAAACGTCATTTCAGAAGATGGATGGAGATTTACAAACTTAGGTAAATTAAGAGTTTTTTCAGGAGATATCAAATTAACATGGAAATTTAAACTTGATAAGCAAAACGTAATAGTAATTAAAACTAAATTTCAACCACTTGGAAAAGAATATCCTTTTACCTACCAACTAAAAGATAAGTTCTTTGAACAAATTAACTAAATGTCAAAAAGATATAGCGGTAAATCATTTAAAGACTCTAGTGTAATGAAAAAAGCCAAACTTTCTCTTAAGGAAAAAAGAAAAATTAAAAAAGATAAGAAAAAGAGTAAGTGAAATCTTGTTTGCATCAAAAAATAAAAGTAGTATAAACCAACAATTATTTACGGCGGGGTAGCTCAGTTGGTTAGAGCGCGGGACTCATAAGCCCGAGGTCAGTGGTTCGATCCCACTTCCCGCTACCATCAATGACCAGGAAAATCTAAAAGATTTTCAACTTTATATCCTTTTTTTAAAAGATTATCAGTACCACCAAGATCAAACAAATTAATTACAAAAATAAATCCTGCAACCTTGCTTTTTGATATTTCTATTAGTTTAGCTGCAGCTTCAGCAGTACCTCCAGTTGCAATTAAGTCATCAATAATTAATACATTATCGCTTTCATTAAATGAGTCTTTATGAACTTCAATTGTAGCCGTTCCATATTCTAGCTCAAAATCAACAGAATGTACCTCAGCGGGTAGTTTATTTTTTTTTCTTAACATTATAAATGGCTTATCTAAGATGTATGAAATAGCAGAAGCAAATACAAAACCCCTAGATTCTACAGCTGCTATTTTATCAAAATTAAATTTTTTTGATCTCTCTACTATTTGATCAATACATTCTTTAAATGCTTTTTCATTTTTTATGAGAGTTGTGATGTCTCTAAATAGAATTCCCTTTTTAGGATAGTCTTGAATTGATCTAATATGTTCTTTTAAATCCATAAAACTTAATTATAATCTAAAACGTATTATGGCAAATAATAAATTAGCAATTATTGGTGGAAGTGGCCTATATGATGTTGAAGAGTTTAAAGATAGAGAAACTTTAGATTTAAACACTCCTTGGGGAAAACCCTCAGATTTAATATTAAAAGCTGAATATAATAATAAAGAAATTTTTTTTTTACCAAGACATGGAAAAGGTCATTTTATTTCTCCATCAAAAATAAATTTTAGAGCAAATATAGATGCTCTTAAACAACTAGGTATCACAGATATAGTTTCTGTTTCAGCAGTTGGATCTTTAAAGGAAGATTTGCCTCCAGGTAAATTTGTTATCGTTGATCAATTCATTGATAGAACTTTTGCAAGATACAAAACTTTTTTTGATGATGAGATTGTTGCACATGTATCAATGGCACACCCAACCTCAAATGGGCTGATGAATGCTTGCGAAGATGCTATAAAAAAAGAAAGCATACCTTATCAAAGAGGTGGAACTTATGTTGTAATGGAAGGTCCACAATTTTCTACATTAGCAGAGTCAAACCTATATAGATCATGGAAAGCAGATGTTATTGGAATGACAAATATGCCAGAAGCTAAACTAGCAAGAGAAGCAGAAATTAGATATGCTTCAGTTTCAATGGTAACAGATTATGATTGCTGGCATCCAGATCATGAAAATGTGGATGTTCAACAAGTTATAAAAGTACTCTTAGATAATGCAGCGAAAGCAAAAAACATGATTAAAAATTTGATAGAGAACTTTGAAAATCACATTGATCCTAAGGATCCAACTAATAATTGCTTAGATGTAGCAATAATTACTGCTCCAGAAAAAAGAACTCAAAAAACTAAAGATAAATTAAAAACAATTGCAGGAAGAGTTCTTACTTAATGAAAATTAATGGTGTTAAATATAAAACAATTTGGTTTGATGAAGAAAAACAGGTTGTAAAAATAATAGATCAAACAAAGCTTCCACATAAGTTTATAATAAAAGAATTAAATTCAGTTAAAGACGCGATAAATGCTATAAAAACAATGGAAGTGAGAGGTGCTCCATTAATCGGAGGTACAGCTGCATTTGGATTGGTTTTAGCTATAAAAGAAAATAACAGTTTAGATTTTATAAAAAAAAGTTCAGAGAAATTAGTTGCATCTAGACCAACAGCAATAAATCTTCAGTGGGCAGTTCATAGAATGAATAACAAATTGTCATTTGTTGAACCTGGAGATTTATTTAATGTTGCACTCAATGAAGCTAAAGAAATTTGTAAAGAGGATGAGGGATTTTGTGAAAGTATTGGTAAAAATGGATTAAATATTATTGAAGATATATATAATAAAAAGAAAGATACCGTCAATATTCTCACACATTGTAATGCAGGTTGGTTAGCTACAATAGATTGGGGAACAGCAACTTCTCCTATTTATCATGCACATAAAAAAGGAATACCTATACATGTTTGGGTAGATGAAACTAGACCAAGAAATCAAGGAGCAAACCTTACATCATATGAACTTAATGAAGAAGAAATTCCAAATACAATTATAGCAGATAATACAGGTGGAATATTAATGCAAAGAGGACAGGTTGATATGTGTATTGTTGGAACAGATAGAACATTATCTAACGGAGATGTGTGCAATAAAATTGGAACCTATTTAAAAGCTCTTGCAGCTCATGATAATAAGGTACCTTTTTACGTAGCTTTACCAAGTTCAACGATAGATTGGAATTTAAAAAACGCAAAAGATATTCCTATAGAAGAAAGAGATCCAAAAGAACTTTCTCATGTGGATGGAATTAACAAAGATAATAAAGTGGATAAAGTTTTAATATATCCCGAAAAAAGCAAATCATTAAATTTAGCCTTTGATGTAACACCTGCTAAATATGTTACTGCATTAATAACAGAAAAAGGAGTTTGTAATGCTTCAACTGAAGGATTAGAAAACTTATTTAAGAAATAACTTTTGACAATATTAAACCATCAAGCGGTTTTGGATGAAACCAAGTGGATTTTTGAGGCATATACTTTTTCTTCTCAGCAAAAGACATTACTTGTAAAAGATTTGTAGGATTTAATTTAAATGCAACATTAAATTTACCTGAATTAACAAGTTTTTTTAATATAACATCTCCTTTAATACCAGATACATACTTTATATTTTTTTTATTTTTTAAAATTTTATCAATAATAAATTTTTTAAGAATTGTAATATCTAAATCTTTGGATTTTTTTAGGTATTTAATAATATACCATGTATTATTTATATACATTCCAATTTCATTTTTTTTTAGTTTTTTAGTTTTCTTTATTTTAATAGAAAAGTATTTTGAAATTATATTATGTATTTGTTTAAAATTTAAATTTGATTGTATGACTCTATTGTAATCCAATATTTCAACTTGCTTATCTGGAAAAGCTATAATCATAGGTGAAATTTTTTCTTTACTTTTTAACATCGCTTGAAGTCTATGATGTCCATCACAAATGTATAATTTTTTAATTTTATTTAAATATTTTTGTACTTTAGTCTGTTTATCTTTATCTTCAATTACCCATAATTCGTGTTTACATTTATCATTTGAAATAAATTCATAATTAGGTTTAAATTTAAAAAGTTTTTTTAAAGTTGATAAAGACAACTTATTTAACTTATATGTAGTATATATTGGACTAATTTGTGTATTAAACTTTATTAACTGTTGTTTTCTTTTTTTTATTCTTTCAGGAAAAGTCTCTTCATGTCCTAAAATTTTTTTGTCGTCGTAGTTTTTTAAATTTATTTTACCTACTATTCCTAACAAGTATTTTTTTTTAAATGATATTTTATAAAGATAATAGTTATCTTTTTTGTCTTGAAATATGATTTTATTTTTTTCTAATTCTTTAAATATTTTGTTTGCATAAGATATATTTGGATTATTTAAAATATTAAGAAAGTTTTTGTCTTTGCTAAATTTAAAATTATTTAAGTAACTTATATTTGGTGATGAGATTTTTTTAGCAAACTTAACCTGTGGTCTTATTCCTCTAAATGGTGTTATGAGACTCAAAATAACTATGCAATTTTCGGTAAGTCCTCAAGAGCTTTATCCATACTACCTTTATCAAACTTATCTTCTGCTAAATTTCCCTCGAAGTAATCTCCGTATGCTTTCATATCAAAATGACCATGACCACATAAGTTGAATAAAATTGTTTTAGACTCTCCATTTTTCTTACATTCTAAAGCAGCATCTATAGCTCCCTTAACAGCATGAGTAGCTTCTGGTGCTGGAACAATTCCTTCAGTTCTTGCAAAATTTACACCAGCTTCGAAACATTCTTTTTGACCATAAGCTTTAGCTTCAAGGGCATTTATTTCTTTTAAATGACTCACTAAAGGAGCCATACCATGATATCTCAAGCCTCCAGAGTGTGTTGCTGGTGGTATAAATTGAGACCCAAGTGTATGCATTTTTACTAATGGTGTTAATTTTCCTGTATCACCAAAATCATATACATATTTACCCTCTGTTAATGTAGGGCATGACTTAGGTTCACAAGCTATCACTCTTGTTTTTTTACCTTCTCTAAAATTTTTACCTAAAAATGGATTTGCTAAACCTGAAAAATTACTTCCTCCACCTGTACAACCAACTAAAATGTCAGGATAGTCATCTGCCATTTCCATTTGTAACAATGCTTCATTACCAACAATAGTTTGGTGCATTAAGACATGATTTAATACACTGCCTAATGCATATTTTGTATCTGGATTTTTTGCTGCCATCTCAACTGCTTCAGATATTGCTATACCTAAACTACCAGTGTTATCTGGATCTTTAGCTAATATTGCTTTACCACTATCTGTTTCATTAGATGGACTAGCAACACATCTTGCCCCATATGTTTGCATAACAAGTTTTCTATAAGGTTTTTGTTCAAAACTTACTTTTACCATGTATACGTCTAATTCAATTCCAAATAATTTACATGCAAATGCTAATGAAGTTCCCCACTGTCCAGCACCTGTTTCAGTTGTAATTTTTTTTGTGCCTTCCTCTTTATTGTAAAATGCTTGAGCAACAGCAGTATTAGGTTTATGACTACCTGAAGGACTAACGCCTTCATATTTATAATAAATTTTTGCAGGAGTATCTAAATGCTTTTCTAATTTTCTTGCTCTATATAAAGGAGATGGTCTCCACTGTTTGTAAATTTGTCTTACTGGTTCAGGGATTTCTATCTCTCTATCTTGAGAAACTTCTTGACCAATTAAAGCCATAGGAAACAACGGAGCTAAATCATCAGGACCAATGGGTTTTAAAGTACCCGGATGAAGAGGTGGCTCCATTGGTTTTGGTAAATCAGCAGCAATATTATACCAAGTTTTAGGCATTTTGCTTTCTTCAAGAAAATATTTAATTGTATCAGTCATTTTTTATATTCTTAATTTTGAAGACAAAAATTATAAATTGCAAGAATAAAATTGTTAAAACTATCGCAAAGATGCTGCAATATTTCCACCATCAACAGTTAAAACAGCACCTGTTGATTTTTTTGATATAGCAAGGTGATAAAAAGCTTTAGCCACATCATCTGCTTTAACTTCGCTTAACAGTAGATTACCACTCATATATTGATCCGTGGTTACTTCTCTAGCTTTTGCTCTTTGTTTAATCATTTTATCATTTAATAGACCACTTCTTATTCTATCAGCATTAACACCATTTGATCTAATACCAAGGTGTCCATAATCAACTGCATATTGTTTACACAAATTTAGAAGCGCAGACTTAGGCAATCCATATGGTCCAAAATTTTTACCAGGATTAACTGATTGCTTAGATATATTAAATAACAAACATCCATTTATATTTTGTTTTTTCATAATTTTTACAGCCTCTGAAGCACAATTTTGATGTGAGAAAAAATTATCTTCGAAACTTTTTCGAAGTATTTCATCATTAACTTCTGCAATTGATCCACCAATAGCAGTGCCTGCATTTGATATTAAAATGTCTACACCTCCATAAATTTCCAAAATTTTACTAAATGCTTTTTTTACACTTTGTTTGTTGGTTACATCACAGTGAATACAAAGATCGCTTATTTTAGTCTGTAAATCATTTATCTTACTTTTATTAATATCAAGTAAAACAACTTCAGCTCCATATTTTTTAAATAATTTATAAGTTGCTTTACCAATTTCACCAGTGCTACCGGTGATAACAACAACGTTGCCTTGTAATTCCTTTTTTGCTTTGTTTAATTTTGATTGTTCTAAGGACCAATACTCGACATCAAATAAGTCTTTTTTTGATAAGAATTTATATCTGGATGTCTCTTCAACACTTGAAATTACATTGGCATTAGTTTGAGTTAAATCTCCTGCAATTTTTGCAGCTTTTAAACTGTCACCTACGGTAAATAAACCAAAATTCTGAACAAGTATCACTCTAGGAGATGTATCAAGCATCACCTTTTTTTCTTTTGTTTTTTTCTTGTTTACATCAAAATATTTTTTATATTTTTGCCGGTATTCTTTAAATTTTTTTTCAGCTAAATTTTTAAATTCATCCAAACTACATTTTGGTTTTGGTGATATTATTAAAGGAAATGGTTTAACTCTTATCACATGATCAGGAGTAGCTGTTCCTTCATTTGAATATCTATTTATATCTTTACCATTAATAAAATAATCTAACTTATTATTTTTTTTAAAATTTAAGATAAATTTGTTATCATTTTTTTCAGATAAAAGACCTCTCAATATAGGAGCTATGTCTGCTGTTGAAAAATTAAATTTAGTTTTCTTGATCTGTTTTATTTTTTTCTTTTTTAGTTTGGTTAAAGTTTTTTCAGCATCGGATATATACTTTATCATTAAACTGTATGCATCTTTTGCATTATTTGCAAATGTGAAAATTCCATGGTTTAATAAAATTAAACAATTTATATTTGGGTTTTTAGAATAAATTTCATTTATTTTTTGTGCTAATTTAAATCCAGGCATTACATAAGGTACTATTGCAGTCTTTTTACCAAATATTTTTTTTGATAGCATTTCTCCATTTGGTCTATTAGTGATTTTCATAATTGCATCTGAATGAGTATGATCAACAAATTTATATGGCAAAAATGCATGTAAAAAAGTTTCAACTGATGGATTAGGTGATTTTGTATCTATTAAATTTTTTTTTTGAAATGCAACCATGTCGTCGTCTGAAAGTATTTTCTTTTTTTTCATAGTAAGCAACGGATCTAATTTAACAGCTGGTAGGCCTGCTGGTTCAATTTCAGCCATATCCCATCCACTGCCTTTTACGCAAAGAACATCGTAATATTTGCCATCTATATCTTTGATTCTAGTCTTAACTGAAGTATTTCCACCACCATGCAATACTAATTCTGGATTTCTTCCTAAAAGCCTAGTTGTATAAACTCTTAAAGCCATATCTTCAGAATGACCTAATTTCTTATACTTTTTTATATACTTTTTAGCTACGGTATCTGACCAATTGTTTTTCAATGTTTATCCTCAATAAATTATTATAATAGTTTTTTGTTTGAAAGAAGTAAAAAATTTCGTTAGTTAAAAAAGATATTTATTAGATTCTTATGGAAAAAGTTGGCGAACATATAACACTGGATATTGTTGGAACTAAAAAAGAATACACACCTGAATTTTATGAAAAGTTGGTTTATAAAATTGCTAAAGCAGCAAAAGTAACAGTTTTAAAAATTTCTAAATATAAATTTGAACCTCAAGGATTTACATTAGTTGCCTTACTCGCTGAAAGTCACATTAGTTTTCACACTTTCCCAGAAAAAGAAATTGTAAGCTTTGATTTTTTTACTTGTGGAAAAGTATCTCCAAAAGTTTCTCTGGATATAATAAAATATGAGATGGAACATACAAATATCATTATTAAAGAATTTAATAGAGATACAATTGATCTTTATCATGACAATTATAGTTCCCCAGGTTTAAAAAAATCATATGTTGTTAATAAAGTTTTGGAAAATTTTAAATCTAAAGTTGGTCAATATATTGAAATACTTGATTTAGAACAGTTTGGAAAAGCTTTATTTATTGATAATGAAATACAAGTAGCTGAAAGCGATGAACATTTATATAGCTCAACTTTTGTAAATTCGGGTCTTAATTTAAACTCAAATAAAGAAAAAGCCGCAATTATTGGTGGAGGTGATGGAGGTGTTGCAAGAGAATGCATTTCACAAAATTTTGGATTTATTGATTGGTATGAATTAGATCACGAGGTTGTTGATGTTTGTGATAAACATTTAAGCAAAATTGGTGAGAAGGCCACAGAAAAAAATTCAGTTAAATGTGTTTGGGGAGATGCTTTTGAAAGTATTAAATCTATCAAAGACAATACTTATGATCAAATCTTTGTAGATCTTAATGATGATCAATTTTGTATAGATTTGGCAGCGAAAAATATGTCATCTTTAGAAAGAATATTAAAACCCAAAGGTGTAATTACTGCTCAAGTAGGAAGCCAAGACAAAAAACCAAAACAAGTTGAAAATTGGTTAAATGTTTTTAACAAAAATTTTGGAAATACAAAACTTTCAAGAGTTTACATACCAAGTTTTGATTGTTCTTGGAATTTTTCCTCGTCAATAAATCATTAATTTTTCTTTTTAAAACAATAATTTTATGAAATAATCTTCAAAATTTTTGGAGGAAAATATGAAAAAATTAAAAGTATTAGGACTTGGTATTTTAATATCATTATTCTTAACAATTTCTTCAATTGCAGATCAAATTAAAATAGGAACCGAAGGTGCATATCCACCTTGGAATTCTAAAGACGCAGCTGGAAATTTGATTGGCTTTGAAGTCGAATTAGCAAATGAATTATGCAAAATAATGAAACATGACTGCACTATTGTAGAGCAAGATTGGGATGGAATGATACCAGCTTTAGTTTCAAGAAAATTTGATGCTATCATGGCTGGAATGTCAATAACTGGTGAGAGAATGAAAACAATAAACTTTTCTCAAGGTTATGCTGATGAAGTTGCATCACTAGCTGTTATGAAGGGATCAAAAAATGAAGGTCTTAAAACAATGTCAGCTATAAATTTAACAGATATAAGTGCTGATGAGCAAGCAACACTAGATGTTTTGACTAAAGCTTTTAAAGGTAAAACTATAGGTGTACAAACAGCAACAATTCATCAGAATTTCTTAGAGTCTGGTTTAATGGGTAATGTAAAAATTAGAACTTACAAGACTCAAGATGAAGTAAACTTAGACTTATCTGCTGGTAGAATAGATGCAGCACTAGCTGCAGCAGTTGCTTTTACAGATTATGCAGAAAAATCTGGTAAAGGAGTTGTATTGACTGGACCAACATTTGCAGGTGGAGACTTTGGAAATGGAGTTGGTGTAGGTATTAGAAAAGGTGACTCTAAACTTTTAAATGATTTTAATGCAGCAATTGATAAAGCTAGAGACGATGGCATTATTAGTAAGCTTGCTATAAAACATTTTGGTTTTGACGCTTCTATGTAATAAATTAGTTATGGGTGGCTATAATTAGCCACCTATATTATGGAACTTCTATATTTTGGTGATAAAGGTTGGGGAGACGAGTTATTCTTTGCAACCTTAATGACAATTGCGGTCTCTATAACCGCAATGATAATTGGCTTTATATTCGCTGCTTTATTTACTCCATTAAAATTATCTAATAATAAATTTCTTAATTCTATTGGTAATGCATACACCACTGTTATTAGAGGTGTACCAGAGCTTCTAGTAATTTATTTATTTTTCTTTGGGGGTAGCGGAGCAATTATGTTTGTTGCTTCTATATTTGGTTATAATGATTACATCGAAATTAATGCTTTTTTAACAGGTTCATTTTCAATAGGGATAATATCGGGAGCATACTCAACCGAAGTATTTAGAGGTGCATTACAATCAATTGACAGAGGTCAGTTTGAAGCTGCAAAAGTTTTAGGATTTAATAAATATATTTACTTCTTTAAAATTATTTTGCCTCAAATGCTTAGATTAGCAATTCCAAATTTAAGTAACGTTTGGCAAATTACTTTGAAAGATACTTCTCTTATATCTGTAACTGGTCTAGTTGAAATAATGAGACAATCTTATATTGCAGCTGGATCAACAAGAGATCCATTATTTTTTTACTCATTTGCAGCAGTTTTGTACTTAATTCTTACATTTTTAAGTATGCAATTATTAAACAAATTAGAGACAAAATATAGCAAAGGTTATTAATGGATATTGAATTAATGATTAGTAGTTTTCCTAAGTTGCTAAACGCAACTTTGATTACTCTTAAACTATTGTCTGTATCTCTTATTGTCGGTCTTTTTATTGGATTAGGTTTTGCAATTTTGAGAATGAATAGTCATAAATTAATTAATAAATTTGCTTACGGCTATTCTTATATATTCAGAGGAACACCTCTATTGGTTCAAATTTTCATAATATATTTTGGATTAGGTCAAATTGAATACTTAAGAACAACAGTTTTGTGGGTAGTTTTAAAAGAACCATATTGGTGCGCGATAATTGCATTTTCATTAAATACAGGTGCTTATACATCAGAAATATTGAGATCAGCTTTTCAAACTATAAAACCTGGATATTTAGAAGCTGGAAGAAGCTTAGGCATACCTTCTAAAATTATTTTTACAAAAATACAAATTCCTATTGCAATAAAACAATCTTTGCCAGCTTATGGCAATGAAATTATTTTAATGCTTAAAGGCACATCATTAGCAAGCACAGTCACACTAATGGACTTAACTGGTGTTGCTAAATATATAATTTCAACAACATTTAAGCCAGTAGAAGTATTTATTGTGGCAGGAGGTATTTACTTGTTTATGACTTTTATAATTCATAATGTAATTAAATATTTGGAAAAAAAATATGGATTTCAAACATGAAAATAGCATGCATACAATTATCTAGTGGAGAAAATTATGAAAATAATTACAAAGATATTCTTAAATATGTAAATCAAGCTATAAAAAATAAATCTGATTTAATTATTACACCTGAAACCTCTTCCTTGATGTCCAGTAGTAGAGAAACACTTTTTAAATATTCATTTGAAATGAATAAAGATCCAATTTTGAAGAAAATTAAAGAAGTTTCAAAAAAATATAAGAAATGGATTTTACTCGGATCAATTTGCGTTAAGGTTAAAAATAAACTTAGAAATAGGTCAATATTGATTGGACCAAATGGAAAAGTTGTCAAATATTATGACAAAATCAATATGTTTGATGTAAAAATACCAAATAAAGAACAACATAAAGAAAGTAAAACTTTTAAAGCAGGAAACAAATTAGTTACAGCAAATTTACCTTGGGGTAGATTAGGATTTACTATCTGTTTTGATCTAAGATTTCCTGAACTTTATAGAAGTTTATCAAAAAAAAATTTGAGCTTTATAGCAGTTCCTTCAGCTTTTACAAAGTTTACTGGACAAAAACATTGGTTAACCCTTTTAAGAGCAAGAGCTATTGAAAATTTTTGTTATATTTTTGCGCCAGCTCAAACTGGTAAAAATACCCCTAAAAGAGAAACATTTGGCCATACAGTAATTATTTCACCAGATGGAAAAATATTGGCACTAAAAAAATTAGGGAAGGGAGTAATCTATTCAAAAATTAACCCTAAGCTTTCAATGGATTTAAGAAAAATAATTCCAAGTTTAGTTTAAATTTATTTAGAAAATTTATAAGTAATATTAATACTTTGTATATTCTTTTATTTCTTTAATTTTAGAACCAGTCTTATTATTTATTTCTAATTTTAATTTTGATCTTTCATCATTTAAGAAGTGAACATCTCTTGATAATTTAATAAATTTTTCACCAAAATTAGAATTTTTTTCACAAAGTCTCTTATCATCCTCAATTACCCATAACTTAGAATTTATTTCTTTTAATGAATTATATAAACTTTCAATATCATTATAATTTTTAATACTAGTATTTAATCGATTCTTTAAAATTTTATACTCATCTTTAATAAAATTTAATTTTTCTGGATCTTTAATTTTTTCAGATTTAATTTCTAAAATTGAAATTTTATCTAACAATTCTCCAACAGACACTTCAACTAAAATTTTATTCATATAATTTTATATTATGTTAAGTTGTTAAAAATATGTCTAATATACTTATTATAAAACATGGCTCTTTAGGAGATATAGCTCAAGCAAGTGGGGCAATTCAAGATATATCTGAAAATCATAGAGCAGATAATTTGTACTTATTAACAACTAAGCCTTACATAGATTTATTTAAAAAAAATCAAAATTTTAAAGACATAATTTTAGACAAAAGACTTTCTAGATTTAATTTAGTTTATTTGTATTTATTAATGAGAAAATTAAAAAAATATAAATTTTCAAAAGTATATGATCTTCAAAATTCAAATCGAACAAATTTTTATAAAAAAATTCTTTTTCCGAAATCGAGATCAGATATTTGGTCCTCCACCGAAACAACTTTACCTGAAGGAACTAGTAAAAAAAACTTTGATAAAGACGGAGTTTTAAGAAGATTTGAACATCAGTTAAAATCATCTGGCATAACTACTAAAAATGTACTGAAACCTGATTTTTCTTGGAGTTGTGAAGATATAAGTGATTTAAAGCGTAATTATAACTTAAAAAAATATATTATTTTATTTCCATTTTCATCTCCGGGTTTAACTATCAAAAGATGGCCTTACTTTAGTAATTTAATTAAGAAAATTAAATCTCAATATTCTAATCAATTTCAAATTGTAATCGTACCAGGACCAAATGAAATAAAGTTAACAAATGAATTTGATGCTATAAGTATTTTAGACAATGGTATAGCAGTTAATATTTCTAAATTGTCTTCGCTTATTAAAGAGAGTTCATTTATTGTTTCAAATGATACAGGACCAGCTCATATGGCTGCTCATTTAAATAAGAAAGGTTTAGTATTATTTGGATCTCATACGACTGCAGAAAAAGTTAGTATTGAAACTGAATATTTTAAAGCTATCCAGGTTTCAGATTTAAGCAAACTATCTGCAGAAAATGTTTTTGAAAAACTAAAATCGTCTATTTCTTAAACTTTTCAATTACTTTTAAAAAAACAGGAACAGTAAATAGAATAAACAAAAGTCTAATGATATGATGAAAGGCCACAAAATCTGGCTCTAAATCAAATGCAATAGCAATAACTGCAACTTCATAAATACCTCCAGGACAAAAAGCTAATATTAAAGTCATAAGACTATTCTCTACAAAAAAATTTGCAAAGTATGCTGCTAATAAACCAAGTATTACTAAAATGACTGTAGCAACTACACTATGAAGAGAGTTGTTTGCAATTTCTTTTATAGTTTTGTTTGCAAATCTGCACCCAACGGATGCCCCCAACACTAACAAACAAAAGTTGATGGTTGTTTCTGGCAACTTATAAGAAGCAACTTCTGTTATTTGTAAAATTCCGCTTGCCACTAAAGTCCCCGATAGTAAGGCAGCAGGAACTTTAATCTTATCAAATATAAATATTAAAATTAATGACCCAACAATTAATAAAGCTAAATTGAAATGATCCTGAGCCATATAATTATAATCATTAATAATTAAAGCCTCTTGATTTGACGAACTCACAATTATAAATGGAAAAACTGTAATAATAATAATTAATCTAATTAAATGAGATGTGGCAACTTGGGACAAATCTGATTTTTCATATTCAGCTAAAATTATTAATGGACCTAACGCTCCAGGTGCTGCAGAAAAAATAGATGCTTTTTTTTGATATCCTGAAAATTTCTGTAGATACTTTGAAACTACATAAATACTTATTATTATATAAATAAGCATTATCAAAGTTGTCCATATCCAATCTAACATTTGATTAAATAAATTTTGATCAATATAATTTCCTATATAAAGACCCAGAATTATTAAAACTGAGCTTAAAGCTAAACGAGGCATAATTATTTTAAGACCAGCTAAGGCGGCTATTGAAGTTATAATCATAGGTCCGATCATCCAAGCAAGTGGTACATTAAAATAATCAGCGATAATTGCACTTGGTATCGATACTAGAATTACAAGAAAAAATTTCGGTGAAATTAATAATTTAAATTCTTTTTTGTTTATTGGTATATCTCTTACAAAGTTTATCATTATTCTTCATTGACACTAAATCTTAATATATGTTTAATCAGTATAATTATAATTATAATAAGAGAGGAAATAATGAAACTAATTAAAACTTTTATTTCAGTTTTATTTTCTGCAGCTCTTCTTTTTTCATCTACAAGCTCATTTGCGGTTGATAAGTTACACTTCTTAATCGGTGGTGGTGCTGGTGGTGGTTGGGATGGAACTGCTAGAGGTACTGGAGAAGCATTGACTAAAGCTGGCTTTTTAAAAAGCGCATCATTTGAAAATATGTCAGGTGGTGGAGGTGGTAAGGCTTTAGCTTACTTAATAAATAACGCCCCAAAAGATACTGTTTTAGTTCAATCAACACCTTTGGTTTTAAGATCAATCACAAGACATAAAGGATATGTTAAAGGTAGTGGAACTTTATCTTACAAAGATGTTAAACCGATTGCAGGAGTAATTGGAGATTATGGTGCAATAGTAGTTGCTAAAAATTCGCCAATTAAAAATTTTAAAGATGCTGTAGATCAATACAAAAAAGATCCAAAATCAATTAAAATGGCTGGTGGATCTGTAAGAGGAAGTATGGACCATTTAATTGGAGCATTAGCATTTCAAGCTGCTGGAGCAAATCCAAATGATGTGATTTACGTTCCTTATGATGCAGGTGGAAAAGCTTTAGCTGGACTTTTATCTGGTGAAACTCAAATTCTTTCAACTGGTTTGGGAGAAGTAATGGGAGCAAGAGACCAAGTTAGAATTATTGGTATTACTGCACCAAGTAGAGTAGGTGATGCACCTGATGCACCAACCTTAAAAGAGCAAGGTTATGACGTGCAATTTGTTAACTGGAGAGGTTTCTTTGCACCAAAAAGCATGAGTATGAGTGACTATAATAAAATCTCTAAAATGCTTGGCGATGTTCAAAAAACACCAGAGTGGGAAGCGGTTAGAAAAAGAAATGCATGGGTAAATATATATAACCCAGGTTCTAAATTTGATGCTTTCTTAGAGAAACAAACTGTTGAAATGACAGCTCTTATGAAAAAATTAGGAGTAATATAATCTTTCGAGATTATTTAAATTAGAGCAGTGAGAATTAGTCCAACTAAATTTATCTCACTGCTCTTTTTAGTTTTATCAGTTCTTTACTTATATTCAGCTTACAATATTCAAGTATTTGCATTTGATGAAAATGCACCTTTTAATGCTAGAACGTTTCCAATTTATTTAGGTTATGCTGGTATCTTTTTATCTTCATTAAAAATAATTTTACCTGAAAAAACTACAATTATTGTTGATCACAAAGTTCTAGATTATAAAAGTATAATTTACTTAATCATAGTTTCAGTAATTTATGGCGCTGTGATTTTAAAAATAGGTTATTTCTTATCAACTTCATTATTTTTAATATCTTCTTATTATTTACTGGGTGAAAGACGTTGGATTTGGATGTTTACATTATCCTTTCCGTTTGTTGCTATATTTATGTATCTGCTACATGGAGTTTTAAATATTTATTTAAGAGATCCACTTCTTCAATATTTAGGAATTATAGGATGATTGAGGGAATACTAATAGGTTTATCTACAGCTTTATCTTTTACAAACATACTTATGGTAATGGTTGGTTGTTTTGCAGGGACCATAATTGGAATGTTGCCAGGGTTAGGTCCGATGACTGCAATTGCTTTGATGATACCTATAACTTATGGCTTTGATCCATCAACAGGTTTAATTTTAATGGCAGGAGTTTATTATGGTGCTGTCTTTGGTGGCTCAACATCATCAATATTATTAAATGCTCCAGGTGTACCAGGAACTGTTGCAACTGCCTTTGATGGCTATCCAATGGCACAACAGGGTAAAGCTGGAAAAGCGCTAGCTATTGCTGCTTATAGTTCATTTGCTGGTGGAACTATTTCTGCAATATTTTTACTTATAGCGGCACCAAGTTTATCTAAAGTAAGTTTATCTTTTCAGTCCCCTGATTATTTTGCTCTAATGATTTTAGGATTAACAGCAATTTCAGCTTTTTCATCAAAAGGCCAATTTTTAAAAGCAATGATGATGGTTATTTTAGGATTAATGCTTGCAACCGTAGGTCAAGACTCTTTATCAGATATTACAAGATTTACTTTTAATAATATGAATTTAACTGATGGTATAAGTTTTGTTCTTATTGTAATGGCAACTTTTGCAATGAGTGAAGCTTTAACAATAATATTTAGAGGAAAAGATCCAAATAGAGCTGCAAAACAAATTTCTTTAACTGAACTAGGTTCAATTAAAGTGAATAAAGAAGAAACAATTAAAATGGCAAAAACAATACCTAGGTCATCAATATTAGGTTTTTTGATTGGAGTTTTACCTGGTGCAGGTGCAACTATTGCATCTTTTTTAGCATATGGAATGGAAAGAAATTACGTAAACGACGAAGAGAAACAGAAATTTGGAAAGGGAAGTGTGCATGGTCTTTCTGCTCCTGAAACAGCAAATAATGCTGCATGTTCTGGATCATTTGTTCCATTATTAACTTTAGGAATTCCAGGGAGTGGTACAACTGCTGTAATGTTAGGAGCGCTGTTAGGATTTGGTATTCAACCTGGTCCAAGACTATATCAAACTAATCCTGAAATTTTTTGGTCAGTTATAATGTCTATGTATATCGGAATGGTAATACTACTAATACTTAACCTTCCTCTAATACCTTATATTGCTAGAATTTTAGCTGTTCCTAGAAACTTTTTAATTCCATTGATATTATTTTTCTCAGTTACAGGTATCTATTTAATGTCTTTTAATAATTTCGATATTTTTTTAATGATCGGAATTGCGGTAGTTGCAACATTTCTTCGCCTTTATGATTTTCCAATGCCACCCTTAATTTTAGCTTTTGTTTTAGGAGGACTTATGGAGGAAACATTAAGAAGATCACTATTAATTAGTGATGGGTCACCAAATTTTCTATGGGAAAGACCAATAACTCTTATTATCTTATTATTAACGATTACGATTGTTGGTTGGCAAATATTTTCAACTTTTAGAAAAAAAAGTTAAACATAAATTTTATCAGCCAAACCATAACATAGTGCCGCGCTTAATATCGTTAAAATTCCAGAAGCTATAACTCCTTCACTATTAGTTTTTTCGTTATGGCCAAGTTTATTTATATAAATTGTATAAACCCCTATAAAAAAATAAAAAATATTTTGAGCAAAAATTAATGTGAAAAAACCCCAGGTTCCGGTTAATCCATCGCTTTTAATAAACATAATATATATAGCAACTAATACCGAGGCTATAAAAGGTGCTCCAAAAAATCTAACCATAACAGCTGCTGAATGATCTATATTATATTTGTCTAAAAATGATTTAGTGCCAATCACAGTCCTAAATGCGTAAACCGCATAAACAATAAAGTGTAGTACGAAAATAATTAGATAAATTATCCCGTTAAACTTTTCGATCATTTAAAAATCTTATAATATTCTCTTATAGCTTTCAATTATCTTGTCCCAGAGAAAATTTTCAGAGTGAATTTTGGCCTCTTTACCTAAATTTAAGTATCTACTTTTTTCTAATAGATTATCTATACTTGAATAAATCTCATCAAGATTATTTCCATCACATATTAATCCTGTTTTATCATGAATAATAGCATCTGAAGCTCCACCATCTTTTCCACCAATTGATGGAATTCCGTATTGAGCTGCTTCTATAAAAGAAATACCAAAACCTTCGACAGAAGATTTATGAATTATTGAAGGCATAATAAAAATATTAGATTTTGCAACCAACGCATTTTTTAGTTCGTTTGAAATATCACTTAAAAATACTACATAATTATCAAGTTTTAATTCTATAACTAATTTTTTTAAATTCTCTTCTTCATCACCATATCCAATACATGTATAAGTAATATCAGGATATTTTTCTTTTAGATTTCTGATTGCCATAATGACTTTTTCATGATTTTTTCTTTTATCAAATCTAGAAACTGTAATTAGTCTTTGTTTTTTTCCTTTAAGCATTTCATCAGCTTGTTTAAGATCCTCTTTTGGAATTTCTTCGACTGGATCTACCCCAGGATTAATCACTACTAGTCTTTTTTCTTCAACACCAAGATTAATGGCTAAATTTTTTGTAAAATTTGAGTTTGCCACCACGTGATCAACATTATTTAAAACTTCTAAAACTTTTTTGTTTAATCTAGATCCTTTTGGGTGATTAATTTCTTTTGAATGAATTAAACATATTTTCTTTTTTGGAGACTTTATAAGTTCCAAACTTTTCCAGTGATCAGCTATTATACAATTGACATTCTTATTTTTGCTTAAATATTCTTTAATCAACAATGATTTTCTATACTTTCTTAAAAGCTTTACTCCACTAACTCTTTCAATAGTGAAAGAAACTTTATCATCAAATTTTTTATGATCTTCATGATAATCAGCAAATACCTTAACTAAATCAAGTTTAGACAACGATCTAGCCAATCCCCACATCAGATTTTGCATGCCACCAACGTCGGGTGGAAAAGTTCTAGTTATTATTAAATACATTAATTAGATGACCACTTAATACCACAACCCATACTAGGAAATTGTTCTTCAGGACCTTTACCGGTTTCAGATACTTGTTTCATAGCAAAAAATAAATCACTATCTCCAGATCTCACAGGCTTTAGTTCTCTTAATTCTCTTATTCTTCCTCTATATTGAAGACCAAAATCTTTATCATAACCAAAAAAATCTGGAGTACATACAGCATCGTATTTTCTTGCAATTTCTTGGGTTTCATCAATTAGGTATGGAAAATTAAACTTATGTTTAATTGCAAACTCTATCATTTTTTCAAAAGAATCTTCCGGATAATTAATTGGATCATTAGAACATATTGCAACTGAATTTATTCCTAAATCACTAAGCTTAGTACAGTCCTCCACTACATCTCTAATAATTGCTTTTACATATGGACAATGATTACAAATAAACATTACCAAAGTTCCATTTTCACCTTTAATATCATTTAAAGATATTAATTTGTTCTCTGTAGATTTTAATTCAAAGTTTTCTGCTTTTTTTCCAAAATCACATACTGGTGTTTTAATAGGCATAATGTAATAATATATAAATTATGTTTTACGATTTGGAAGATAAAAAACCAAAAAACTCTGGCGAAAATTGGGTAGCACCAAATGCAACTATTATTGGAGATGTCACATTAGAAAAAAACTCTAGTGTTTGGTTTAATGCTGTAATTAGAGGGGATAATGAAAATATTCATGTTGGAGAAGGTTCAAATGTTCAAGATGGAAGTGTTTTACATACTGACCCAGGTTGCCCATTAAGAATTGGTAAAGACGTAACTATCGGTCATATCGTTATGCTTCATGGATGTACAATTGGAGACAATAGTTTAATAGGTATTGGAGCTGTCATTTTAAATAATGCAAAGATAGGTAAAAACTGCATCATTGGTGCAAAAGCATTAATAACTGAAAACAAAGAAATTCCAGACAATTCATTAGTAGTTGGAGCACCAGGAAGAGTAGTAAGAAAACTTACTGATGATGAGATAGGTAAAATTACTGAGAACGCAAAACATTACCAAGATAATTGGAAAAGGTACGTAAAAACTGTTTTTTAATATGCCAGCAGGGTATGTAATTGCTCAATTAAAAGTAACCAATCCAGAAAATTATAAAGAGTATATTGAAAAAGTTAATCCAATTGTAAAAAAATTTGATGGAGAGTTTTTAGTTAGAAATGGTGAATATCAAATATTTGATGGTGAAACTAAATTTCCAAGAATAATAGTTTTAAAATTTCCAAGTTATGAAAGAGCGCTAGAGTGGTATAATTCGGAAGAATATAAACCAATAAAACAAATAAGATTAGATAATGCTGAAGGAACAAATATAATAATTAAAGGACTTTGAAAGATTAATCTTTTAGCGACAAAATTTTAAAATTTATTTTTAACTCTGGAAACTTTCTATCCATAATTGATTTGATTTTTTTAAAAGAATCCTTGTGAATTTTCTTTTCAATAGTTGAATTAAATTCTTTCTTTCCATTCACTATTTTAGCTGCACCACAATCTTCGTGATTAATAACTATTAATTTATTAATATTATGCAACTTTATTGAAGTTGATAAATTATCTAAAAAGGTTGATTGCCAATTTTTAAATTTTTTAGAAGTTACACCAATGGCTGATCCAGCAATAGTAAATGAGCTATATTTTCCAGTTAATTTTTTTTTTTTTAAATAATTAAAAACTTTTGGCTGAAACCTTGGATCCATACATGACAAAACCATAGCTTCATATTTTTTCATTATGGTACCAACCAAGTATCTTTACTATTATCAAGGTCAAATCTAGCTCTTCGATGACCTTTTGCAGCTAAATATAACCATTCTATAGTTTTAATTTTACACTGTATAACAGTAAAGTTTTTATATCCTTCTTCACTTTGTTCTTTTGTATAATCAAAATTATCTAATTCAGGTTTTAAACCAGATGTTGGAGTATCAGACTCTGTACCTGGTCCATTATCTACTAAGTAACATTTACGACTTATATGTTGAGTTTTTTCCCAAGATTGTTTTGTTATATCATTATTGTGATTGATAATTGCTTCAACTTTTAATCTAACCTGAATTTTTTCATCTTTATCGTAAAATAACATCGAGGCATTAGGATTTTTTTCTAAAACTTTAATTTTATCAGATCTAATATCACTGTGGAATTGCACTAAATTATTTTGTTCATCTGATTTTCTAAGAACAACAATTCTACTTTCGATATTGTTTTCACTTCCACATGAAAATACAGGTATTCTAAAGGGAGACGATCTATTAGTTACTGCATCAGTTAACATTAACCAAATTTTCTTTTTTATTTCGGAAAAATCCTCGTAGTAGGGAACAGTGGTAGACACAATTATTTTTTCTTTTTTAATCTAGCTATTAAACTTGAGCTATCCCAACGGTTTCCACCCATTTTTTGAACTTCTGCATAATAACCATCAACAATTTCAGTAACTGGTACAGGTGAACCATTTCTTTTTGCTTCTTCAATACAAATTTTTAAATCTTTTCTCATCCAATCTACAGCAAATCCGTAATCAAATTTATCAGCTACCATAGTTTTATATCTATTTTCCATTTGCCAAGATTGAGCTGCACCTTTTGAAATAGTTTCCATAACTTTATCCATATCTAAACCTGCATTAATTCCAAAATTTACTGCTTCAGATAAACCTTGAACTAAACCACCAATACACATTTGATTAACCATCTTAGTTAATTGTCCACTGCCTGATGGTCCAATCAAAGTTACTTTTTTGCTATAACAATCAATTATTGGCTCTGCTTTTTTAAAATCATTATCATCTCCACCAACCATGACAGTTAATATCCCACCTTCAGCGCCTGATTGTCCTCCCGATATAGGAGCATCTAAAAAACCAAATCCTTTATCTTTTGCAGCTTTATAAAGTTCTCTAGAAATTTCAGCAGACACTGTTGAATTATCTATATATACACTTCCTTCTTTAGCATTATGAAATAACCCATTATCACCTAAAGAAACTTGTCTTAAATCATCGTCATTCCCAACACACGTAAAAATAAAATCAGCATCTTTAGCAGCTTCAGATGGTGTATCAGCTATATTACCTTTGTATTCACCAATCCATTTTTCTGCTTTTGATTTTGTTCTGTTAAAAACAGTTACATTATGTCCTGCTTTTGATATATATCCTGCCATTGGATAACCCATTACACCAAGACCTATGAAAGCAACTTTAGAAGTCATATTTTTTTATGTTTAAAAATTTAAGTTTAAAAGTAATTGTATTTGGATTCATATTTACATTTTTTTCAAGCTTTGGACAGAGTTTTTTTCTTGGAATATTCAATACAAGTATAAGAGAGACACTATCGATAACTCATGGACAATTTGGCTCAATATATGCATCTGCAACATTGTGCAGTAGTTTACTACTAATATGGGTTGGAAAGAAAATTGATGATATAAATATTTTCCGATTTGCAATCTATGTAACATTACTTTTATCTTTTTCTTGTTTTTTCTTTTCAAAAATTTCATCAATAGTTTTTTTATTCATTGCAATTTTCTTAATGAGGTTTTCAGGACAGGGAATGATGTCTCATACTGCAACAACAACAGTTTCAAGATATTTTACAAAATCACGGGGCAGGGCATTAAGTATTTGTTGGTTTGGTTTATCTAGTGCTGAATTTATTTTACCTGTTTTAATGGTATTTTTGTTGTCATTAACAACTTGGCAAAATATTTGGACAGTAATTGCTTTATTAATTTTAATATTTTTACCGATTGCATCATTCTTTCTAGTTCGAACTGTTAAACTTGATACGAGAGAAAGCACTGAAGGTGAAGAATTTAAAGAGGAAAATATTAAGCAATGGAAAAGAATTGAAGTATTAAAAGATTATAAATTTTATATAGTAAGCATGAATATGCTAGCCATGCCTTGGATTGCAACTGGTGTATTTGTTTATCAGTCATTTATTACTGAATCAAAAAACTGGGGACCATTTGTAATTGCTCAGTCTTTTATGTCTTATTCAGTATTTTCAGTAATTACTCTTTTAATATCTGGTTTTTTAATTGATAAATTCACAAGTCGAAAACTTTTAATTTTTATGAATATTCCTTTATTTCTATCGACTTTTGTAATTATTTATTTTGATGCACAATTTACTGCATTTATATTTTTAGGTTTAATTGGAATATCAAATGGTTTGGCAAACGTTTTGGGATCTTCTACTTGGGCTGAGGTTTATGGTGTAAAGTATATTGGATCCATTAAAGCTTTGACCACTGCACTTATGGTTTTTTCAACAGCTTTCGGGACTGCTCTTTTTGGTATTTTAATTGATATCGGATTTTCAATTGAGAAAATTGCTATAATATCTGCACTTTATATACTTATTTCTTTAATTCTTCTTTTTTTAGTAAGAAAAAAATTAAATCCAATTTTAGTATAAAATACTTGATTTTGTTGATCTTGGAGTATATTTAATCGCCCATGGCAAGAGTTACCGTTGAAGACTGTATAGACAAAGTAGATAGCCCTTATGAATTAGTTTTGGTTGCTAAAGAAAGAGCTACTCAACTTAATTCAGGAATTGAACCTACATTAGATAGAGATAACGACAAACACACAGTTATTGCTTTGAGAGAAATAGCTGAAGAAACAATTAAAGTTCCAGATTTAACAGAAGCTGCAGTTTACAAACTAAGAAAACATGTAGAACAAATTGATGATACTGCTGAAGAAGATGAAGATATTGGTGATGATTTTGAGAATTTGTACAAAGGTGAAATATCAAAAAGTGGTGTACCAATTCTTCCTTCTAAAAGAGCTAGAAAAATCCCTGAAAAAATTCAAGTTTCAAAAGAAGATCTTGCTGAACTATCACCATCAGCTCAACCAGATGTTAACGTTGAAGCTCCAAGCGAAGCTGAAGAAAGTGATGATGTTTCACTAGATCAAGTTTCTGAAGCAGAAGAACAAGTTTCAGATAACGTAAGCGACGAAGAAAATAATTCTTAATTAAGAAAACTCTTTTAATATTTGTTCTCTGTGTTCATCAAGATCAGGAATGTCCCCTCTAGTACTTTTATCTTCGTATGAAGACATTTTTATGGGATTTCCTGCCAATCTAAAATCACCAACCACTTTATGATAAGCTTTAACAATCATGTTTCTCGCCTCTACTTGAGGATTTTCTACAGCTTCTTTAATATTAAATATTGGTCCGCAAGGTATCTTTAATTTTTCCATTTCACTTACCCATTCAGAAGTATTTTTTGAAGAAAGTTTATCTTCAAAAATTGATTTTAGTTCATTCATATTTTCACATCTGAGTGAATTGGTATTAAATCTTTTATCACTGACCATTTCAGGTATTCCTAATACTTCACAAAGTTTTTCGTATAATTTATCGTTACCTGCGGCAATGATTATATAGCTATCTTTTGTTTTAAATGCCTCAAACGGAGCGATTGAAGGATGTCTAGATCCCATTGGTTTAGGAATTTCATTTTTAGATAAATATCTTGCAATTGCATTTTCTAAAATCGCAATTTGGCAGTCTAACATTGAAACATCTATAAACATTCCCTTACCTGTTTTTTGTCTATCATACAAAGCTGCATTAATTCCAATTGCAGTAAAAAGGCCTGCTGTAATATCACCAATTGATGTTCCAACTCTTGTTGGTTCACTATTTTGATGACCTGTAACACTCATCAGTCCACCCATTCCCTGAACGACCATGTCATAAGCTGGTAATTCTTTTAAAGGTCCAGTTTGACCAAAACCAGATGCAGATGCATATATTAACTTTGGATATTTTTTGCTTACATCTTTCCAACCATATCCCCATTTTTCTAAAGTACCTGGTTTAAAATTTTCTACTAAAATATCTGCTTTTGCTAAAATTTTATCAAAAATTTTTTTGTCATCTTCATTTTTTAAATTAAGAGCAATACTTTCTTTTCCTCTGTTAAGTGACATGAAATATGCTGAATAGTCTTTCACAAAAGGTCCAAACTTTCTTGAATCGTCACCAATTTCTGGTGCTTCTACTTTAATTACACGTGCACCGAGATCAGATAAAATCATTGTACAATATGGACCTACTAAAACCCTAGTAAGATCAACAACTAATAAATTTTTTAAAGGACCATCCATAATATTAAGTATGACATTTCCTTATATTGACTCTTTCTCTCAAGTTCAATTTAATAACTTCAATATAAATAAAAGGGGAAAACTATGTTAAGAAAAATAACATTATATTTGTCTTCAATAATTATAGCTTTTTCAATAGTAGGATCTGCATATGCAGTTACATTAAAAGCAAGTCACCAATGGCCAGGAACACCTAGAGCTGATGGCTCTTTTGACCCACGTCATGAAATGGTACAAATTATTGCTGATGAAGTTAAAAAAGCAAACGTTGATTTAGAAATTAGAATTTATCCAGCTAAGTCACTTTATAAGCCAAAAGAACAGTGGAAACCTATGACTACAGGTCAATTAGATATTTCTGCTTTTCCATTAGCTTATGCATCAAAATTCCATCCAGAGTTTGATGCTACATTAATGCCAGGAACTGTAAAAAATCATGAGCATGCATTGAGATTTAATAAAGGTCCAATGATGACTGAGATTAAAAAAATAATCAGTGATGCTGGTGTTGTAGTACTATCTGATGCATGGTTAGGTGGTGGTTTTGCATCAAAAACTAAATGTATCAAAAATCCAAGTGATGCTAAAGGACAAGTGATGAGAGCAGCAGGAAAAGCTTTCAACCAAATGTTAGAAGCTGCTGGTGCAGGTATTCAAAGTATGCCATCATCTGAAATTTATACTGGATTACAAACTGGTGTATTAACAGGTGCAAATACTAGTTCAGGAAGTTTTGTAAGTTACAAAATTTATGAACAAGTAAAATGCGCAACTCCTCCAGGAAAATTTGGTTTATGGTTTATGTATGAGCCAATTTTAATGTCTAAGAAAAGCTACAATGCTTTAAATTCTAGCCAACAAGTGGCTTTAATGAAAGCAGGTAAAGTTGCTGAGAAATATATGACAGCTCAAGTAGAAAACTTAGATAAAAAGTTTGAGGAAGCATACAAAGCTGCAGGTGTTAAATTAGTGTATATGGATGCTGATGATCATGCTGCATGGGTTGATATTGCAATAAAATCATCTCACAAAGCTTTTGCTGAAAAAGTTCCAGGTGGCGATAAGCTAATGGAAATGGCTTTAGCAGTTAAATAAAATAATATATAAAGAACCCCTATTTATTCTCTGTAAGTAGGGGTTTTTTTATGAAAGAAAAATACTTAAAATTCTGTGATTATGTTGCAAGAGCTTGTGGAGCTTTTGCAGTTCTAGCTTTACTGTTATCAATTCTTGTAATTGTAGAATTAGTTTTTGAAAGATATTTTTTTCAAAGAGCAATAACATGGCAAACTGAGCTAGTTACAATGCTTCTGGTTGCTTCAACATTTATTGGAAGTGCATATGTTTTAAGTGAGAAAGCTCATGTGAGTATGGAGTGGATCTATGATTTCTTATCAAAAAAAAATATATTAAGACTTAAAATTTTTACCTCATTAGTCAGTTTATTATTCTTCTTAATTTTATTCTATTTTGGTTTTTTAATGGTTGAGGAAGCGTTTACTAAAAATTACTCAACAGGAACGGTTTGGGATCCTCCATTGTGGATACCATATTCTTCAATGATGATAGGTGCTGCATTAATGATTTTACAATATATAGCAGAAATTATTAAGCTTACAGACGAAAAGGATACTAACTAATGGATCCATTAATAATTGCAATAATTGTTGCTGTTTTTACTTTGATAGTATTATTTTCCGGAATACCAATTGCTTTTGGTTTAAGTTTTGTATCAATAGCTCTTTTAGTTGCTTTCGAAGGTTTCCAAATGCTAGATGTTTTTGCTGAAACTTTCTATGCGGGATTAAATTCGTTTGTCCTACTTTCAATACCAATGTTTATATTAATGGGGATGGCAGTTGCTAATTCCCCTGCAGGAAAAGATTTATATACAGGATTGGACAGATGGTTATGGAGGGTACCTGGAGGTTTGGTTATCTCTAATATAGGAGCTTGTTCAATCTTTGCTGCACTAAGTGGATCAAGTCCCGCAACCTGTGCTGCAATTGGCACTATGGGAATTCCTGAAATGAGAAAAAGAGGATACTCAGATCAAATTGCAACAGGAACTATAGCAGCTGGAGGAACATTGGGAGTTTTAATACCTCCAAGTATTGTTTTAATTGTATATGGAATTGCAACTGGAACATCAATTGGAAGATTATTTTTAAGCGGATTGATACCAGGATTTATGCTTGCAGGTATGTTCGCTATCTGGGCACTGATACACAGTTACTTTATTGATAAAGACTCAGCTAAAGCTCTAAAGAATAGGACACCTCCAACTTTCAAAGAAAAAATTGAAGTTCTGCCAAGGATACTTCCTTTCTTAGCAATCATTGCAGGTGTTTTATATGTTTTATATGGTGGTGTTGCTACTCCATCAGAGGCTTCAGGGGTTGGAGCCTTTTTAGTTTTTGTTTTGATTGCAGTCGTCTACAAAATTTACCAACCAAAAAAAATATGGAATATTGTTAAAGTTTCTATGAAAGAAAGTGTGATGATAATGTTTATCATCGCAGCTTCCTATCTTTTTGCATTTACATTATCACAACTTTATGTAACTCAATCCTTAGCCCAAAGCATGGTAGAGATGAGCTCTAATAAATGGGTGGTATTTATTTTAATAAATATATTTCTTTTGATTGCAGGTTTCTTTTTACCTCCTGTTGCCGTGATTGTTATGACTTCAGCAATATTATTGCCAGTTATAACTCAACTGGGATTTGATCCGTACTGGTTTGCAATTGTATTTACAATTAATATGGAAATTGGTCTTATTACCCCTCCAGTTGGATTAAATCTTTATATAATAAAAGGTATAACACCAGATGTTAGTTTGTCGGAAATTTTAAAGGGATCGATACCATTTATGATAATTATGGCTTTAGCTATACTTATTTTGTGTATTTTTCCTGAGATTGTGACTTGGTTACCTGACAAAATAATGGGTAAAAGTCTAGGTTTTTAATATATAAAAAACACCATGTTAAATATAAAAAGAATATTCGAGACAATTGCTGATGCTGGTCAAAAAATTTTAGAGAAAAAATCATTAAAAAAATTCTCTAAAAAAAGAGATTTGATTGAACTATGTGATGACCTGTTATCATCCAAAGGAGCAGCATTTGGAATTACATTAGCAAGGGATATTCTCTTTAGATATCATAACTTATCTCATGAAGATAAATTAAAATTCTTACTTCAAGTAAATGAAAAATATAAACCTGATACAGCAAATATTGACAATGCCATTAAAGATTATACAGAAAATAAAAATAGTAGATCAATTTTAAATTTATCAAGAATTACATCAGGAATTAGAAAGGAATTGTTTATAAGATTAAACATGGCTCCTAATGGAACAGCTGAGATTGTTTCCTTAAGAGATGATCTACAAATGTTTTTATTAAAAAATCCTGAATTAAAAGAATTAGATTATGATTTGATTGATATTTTTAAAAATTGGTTCAATCCTGGATTTTTAAAATTAAGAAAAATAACCTGGGACACAAAAGCTGCAATATTGGAAAAATTATTAAAATATGAAAAGGTTCATTCGATGAAAGATATGAATGAATTGAAAATTAGATTAGGCGAAAATAGAAGATTTTTTGCATACTTTCATCCAGCATTAGAAGATGAGCCGATAATTTTTGTTGAGATTGCATTAACAAAAGGACTAGCTAAATCAATACAAGAATTGACAAGACCCAATGATGGAAAAAAAGAAGATTATGATACAGCTACTTTTTATTCAATTAGTAACTGTCAAGAGGGACTATCAAGAGTTACACTTGGGAACTTCTTAATCAAAAGAGTGGTATATGAGTTACAAGAAGAGTTACCTGATGTAAAAAATTTTGGAACCTTGTCGCCAATGCAAGGTTTTGCTGATTGGGTTAAATCATCAGAAAATGACAAAATAAGTGAGATAGTTCAAAAAGATAATTTTGTAAAAGTTGAGTTTTTAAAATCATTAGATCTTAAAATCGGTGATAGAAAATTTATTGATAATAAAGATTTACTTACAAAACTCGCTTTAAATTACTTGGCTGTTCAAAAAAATGATCTAGGTTTTCCTATAAACGATGTGTGTAGGTTTCATTTAAAAAATGGAGCTGAAATTGATGATATTGTAGTTAATGCTAACGTTTCTGACGTAGGATTTAAAAGGTCATTTGGAATCATGGTTAATTACAAATATGAACTTGGGAAAATTGAGCAAAATCACCAAGAGTATGTAAACGAAAAAAAAATTAATATATCAAGCAAACTAAAAAAATATGTCTAGATTAAATAGAACTGTTTCTGTTGCTCCTATGATGGACTGCACAGACAAACATGAAAGATTTTTCTTAAGACTAATTAGTAAAAACGTTCTTCTCTATACTGAAATGATTGTTTCAGAAGCTATTGATAGAGGAGATAAAAAGAAACTATTAGAATTTGATATGAGGGAAAAACCTGTTGCTCTGCAACTTGGCGGTTCTTCTCCAAAATTATTAGGAAATGCAGCATATTTAGGTGAAGAATTTGGCTATGATGAAATAAATTTAAATTTAGGCTGTCCAAGTAAAAAAGTTCAAAAAAATAGATTTGGTGCTTGTTTAATTCAAGAACCCAATCTTGTAGCTGATTGCTTAAGATCCATGATTTCAAAAACGTCACTTCCTGTGACAGTCAAAACTCGAATTGGATATGACAATGTTGATAAATATGAAAATTTATATAATTTTATAAATATTTTGAAAGATACAGGTGTTAAAACTTTTATAATACATGCTAGAAAGGCAATGCTTGGAAAATTTACACCTAAACAAAATTTAAATATCCCACCTTTGAAATATGAATACGTAAATAAATTAAAGAAAGATTTTCAAAATTTAGAAATAATAATAAATGGTGGCATAACTTCCACTGATCAAATTAAAGAACATTTAGATAATGTAGATGGTGTTATGATTGGAAGGTCTATTTATCATTCTCCTTACATGTTAGCAGATATTGAAAATAAAATTTTTAATAATAGTGAAGTTTTGACAAGACAAGAAGTTGTTGAGAAATTAATTGAGTATGTAAAAGAAGAGATAAAAAAGGGCACAAGATTAAATCAAATTATGAGACATACCCTTGGTTTATTTCATGGCCAAACTGGTTCAAGTTTTTGGAAAAGATATTTAAGTGAAAATATGTGTGTAAGAGATGCCGATGTTAAGAAAATTGATCACATAATGGATAAAGTAAAATTTAATCCACAAAGTAAATCGGCAGGTCAAATTGAATAATACTCTTTTAGAGATTAATAATATTTATTTTATTTTTTTAATGATGGCAGCTGCTATTCCGGTCGGTTTTTTTGCCGGTTTTTTTGGTATCGGTGGAGGATTGATTTCAGTTCCATTTTTATTTTTTGTATTTGAAGCATTTAACGTCGATAAAGATTATTTAATGCATTTATCTGTAGGGACAGCTTTCTCAATAACAATTTTAACTGCTACAGCTTCAGTATTAACTCATAGAAAATATAACGCTGTTGATTTTAATATAATTAAAAATTATGGAACATTTGTAATAATAGGAGTTTTTTCTGGAACATTGATGGCAGCATTGATGAATACTAAAACATTATTATTTTTTTTTTCTGCAGCTGTTTTCTTTTTTGGAGCTTACTTGTTACTACAAAGTGAAAAGAAAAAAAAAATTAAAAAAAAATTTAATATTTTTCCTAGAATTATATTTGGATTTTTGTCAGGATTAATATCTGCTCCTATGGGCATAACAGGAGCTATGATGAATGTTCCTATATTAAGATATTTTGGCTATCCAATTAACTTAGCTATAGGAAGTTCTGCAGCGATTGGATTTATAATAGCTTTATTTGGATCAATAGGATTTTTTACATCTGGCTTAATGTTAAAAGCCGATATCCCACTCAGTATTGGATTTATTAATATACCTGCATTTATAATTTTTGTTCCAATAACTACATTCATGGCAAGGATTGGAGCAAAAACAGTTCAAGATCTAGATAGAGTTAAAACACAAAGGTTATTTGGTGTTTTTCTTTATGTTATTGGAACTTTGTTTTTATACAGATTTTTAGTGACCTAGGAGACGAGGTGGTTTCAGTCTCCCTCCGCCACCTCAATTATATACTAATCGATTCTCTAATTTTTCCTTAACTCTTTATAGTTGAATTTTAAATTTTTTGATCATAATCCCCAACTTTACCAGTTTGTTGAAGGAGATTATCAATAAAGTCAAAAATCTTCTTTTTTCTATCTTCGGATGTTGGACTTTCGGTAACTACAACTAAAGAGGGTTTATTAGAAGATGCTCTTATTAATCCCCAAGACCCATCATCAAAAGAAAATCTTACTCCATTAACAATATTTATTTCTCTAATTTCTTGATCATCTACTTTAATTTTATTTTCTTTAATATTTCCTATTTCTTTAACCAAATTCTCAACTACTAAATATTTTTCACTATCTTTACAATAAGGAGCCATAGTCGGGCTTTGATAAGTTGTTGGTAATTCAGCAAGTATTTCACTCATTTTTTTGCTATTTTTATCGAGAAGCTTACAGACCTGTATTGCCGAATTAATTCCATCATCATAGCCATATCCCAAAGGTTTATTAAAAAAGAAATGACCACTTTTTTCAAATCCTGCTAAAGCGTTATCGCTATTTACCTTTCTTTTGATATGGGAATGACCAGTTTTCCAATAAATTGTTTTACATTTATTTTCTTTTAATATTTTGTCATTAGAATAAAGTCCTGTCGATTTTACATCAACAATAAATTTGCTGTTTTTATGATCTTTCGAAAGATTTCTAGCAATTAATAGCCCTATTTTATCTGAAAAGATTTCATTACCTTTATCATCTATAACCCCAACTCTATCTCCATCTCCATCAAAACCAAGTCCAATATCAGCATTATTTTCTTTAACTGCTGAAGAAATTGCATGTAACATTTCTAAATCTTCAGGATTTGGATTATATTTTGGAAAAGTCCAATCAAGGTTGCAATCAAGTTCAATAACCTCACACCCAATACCTCTTAAAATTTCAGGTGCGAATATTCCAGCTGTTCCGTTACCACACGCAACAACTGCTTTAATTTTTTTATTTAATGAGTTTTTTGTTATCAAATCATTTTTATAAATAGCTTGGAAACCATCAATTTTTTTCATATTTCCTTCACCATTAATAAAATTTTGATTGAGAGTAATATTTTTTAGTTCTTTCATTTCTTCAGGTGCATGTGTTAATCCTTTTTTGATGCCCATTTTTACACCTGTCCAACCATTTTCATTATGACTTGCTGTAACCATAGCTATTGCATCTGAATTTAAATTAAATTGTGCGAAGTAAACCATTGGGGATAAAGATAATCCTATATCCTCAATTTTGCACCCAGTTGAAACCAAACCCTCTTTTAATTTTTCTTTGATATGTTCGCTGTAAGACCTGTAGTCTTGACCAACTATAATTCTAGGATTGTTTTTTTTTGTATGATTAATTATTTGAGTTCCAAGACCTTTACCTAGTTGAACGATTCCATCATCATCTATGTCTTTTTCGTATACCCATCGTGCGTCATATTCCCGAAAACCGTAGGGATCAATTTTTCCCGAATTATTCATGTGGATATATGTACATTTTTTTAAAATTTTTATTGATAATTATTTAATAAGTTCTATAAATGTTCTATTGATTTACAATTTATATAGTATATCAGGTAAATCTGCACACTATATCTAGTTATTTACTAGATTTTTTAGTATAAAGATAAAAAGGGAGTTTAATGAACAAAATATTGTCTCAGGCGATCAGGAAAGCTGTCTCTGATTATAAACCAGCGGAAAAAATCAGCAATAATGACAAAAGACCAGACTTATTTTCACTAAATAACAACACAGAGTTGTTTCAAAATTCTAAAGGGATAACTGTTAAAATAGATAGATCTAGAGATAATAATTTAACAGATTTTGGAAGAGCAACACTAAGTGATAGATACCTTGGAGAAAATGAGTCTTTCCAAGATTTATTTGCAAGAGTTGCAAGTCATTATGCAGATGACAACTTGCACGCGCAAAGACTTTACAATTACATAAGTAATTTATGGTTCATGCCAGCAACACCAGTTTTATCAAACGGTGGAACAAAAAGAGGTTTACCAATTTCTTGTTTCTTAAATGAAGCAGGGGATAGCTTAACTGGAATATTAGATCTATGGAGTGAAAATGTTTGGTTGGCTGCCAAAGGCGGAGGTATTGGAAGTTATTGGGGCAACTTAAGATCTATTGGAGAAAAAATTGGAAGAGTTGGAAAAACTTCAGGAATAATTCCTTTCATTAAAGTTATGGACTCTTTGACAATGGCGATCAGTCAAGGTTCTTTAAGAAGAGGATCAGCAGCTTGTTATCTTCCAATTGATCATCCCGAGATAGAAGAATTTATTGAAATGAGAAGACCAACAGGTGGTGATCCAAATAGAAGATCATTAAATTTACACCACGGTGTTTTAGTTTCAGATGCATTTATGAGAGCTGTTGAGTTAGACGAACAATGGGCACTAAAAAGCCCAAAAGATCAATCAGTACAAGCAACTGTCTCTGCAAGAAATTTATGGATTAGATTATTAACTGCAAGAATTGAAACTGGAGAACCTTATATTGTTTTCATTGATACAGTTAATAGAATGATACCTCAACATCATAAACTGGCTGGTTTAACTGTTAAGACATCTAACTTATGTAGCGAAATAACTTTACCAACAGGAATTGACAAAGAGGGTAGAGATAGAACAGCAGTATGTTGTTTATCATCTTTAAATTTAGAAACCTATGATGAATGGAAGGATGATAAAAACTTTGTTCCAGACGTAATGAGATTTTTAGATAATGTATTAACGGACTTTACTGAAAAAGCACCCGAGTCATTTAGTGATGCAGTTTATTCAGCATTAAAAGAAAGAAGTGTTGGCCTAGGTGTTATGGGACTTCACTCATTCTTCCAACAAAAAATGATTCCCTTCGAGTCTGTAATGAGTAAAGTTTGGAATAAAAAAATATTTGAAAGCATCCAAAAACAAGTTGATCAAGCTTCAAAAGATCTGGCTGATGAAAGAGGTGCATGTCCAGATGCTGCTGATTATGGTATTAATGAAAGATTTTCAAATAAAACTGCAATAGCTCCTACTGCTTCAATTTCAATTATTTGTGGTGGAACATCTCCAGGTGTTGAGCCAATTGCAGCAAATAGTTATACACATAAAACTTTGTCTGGATCATTTAATGTTAGAAATAAATATCTAAGTAAATTGTTAGAGAAATATGGTAAAAATGATGATGAAACATGGTCAAGTATAACAACTAACCAAGGCTCAGTTTCTCATCTTGATTTTTTAACCCAACAAGAAAAAGACGTATTTAAAACGGCTTTTGAACTAGACCAGAAATGGATTGTGGAATTAGGTGCAGATAGAACACCTCATATTTCACAAGCACAATCAATAAATATATTTATACCTGCAGATATTCATAAGAGGGACTTACACCAAATTCATTTCCAAGCTTGGAAAAAAGGATTGAAGAGCCTTTATTACTGCAGATCTAAATCAATACAAAGAGCGGAAAACGTAAACGATGCAAACTCTACAGATGTAACTGCAAATGTTTACAAATCTAAAAAACAAGAAAATCAACAACCAGAATATGAGGAGTGTTTATCATGTCAGTAGAAAGTCTAAAAGATACGAAACAAAAAATTGTAGAACCAAAAAAAATGGGTCTATTAGTTGAGAACCCAGTTTATAAACCATTCAGATATCCATGGTGTTATGATGCGTGGCTAACACAACAAAGAATTCATTGGTTACCAGAGGAAGTTCCACTTGGTGATGATGTAAGAGATTGGCAAAAAAATCTTTCAGAGTCAGAAAAAAATTTATTAACCCAAATTTTTAGATTTTTTACTCAAGCAGATGTTGAAGTTAATAACTGTTATTTAAGACATTACACAACCGTATTTAAACCTACAGAAGTTTTAATGATGATGACAGCATTTGCTTCTATGGAGACAGTCCATGTAGCAGCTTATTCACATCTATTAGATACTATTGGAATGCCAGAGTCTGAATATTCTGCATTTATGAAATACAAAGAGATGAAAGATAAATATGATTACATGCAAAACTTTAATGTAAACTCAAAAGAAGATATCGCAAAAACTGTTGCAGTATTTAGTGCCTTTACAGAAGGTCTTCAGTTATTTGCAAGTTTTGCAATTTTATTAAACTTTCCAAGACATAACAAACTCAAAGGAATGGGTCAGATAGTTACTTGGTCAGTAAGAGATGAAACCCTTCATTGCAATTCTATGATTAGAATTTTTAAGGAGTTCATTAAAGAGAACCCTGAGATTTGGACACCAAAACTTAAAAAAGAACTTTATGAAGCTTGCAGAACTATAATTGAACATGAAGATGCATTTATTGATCTAGCTTTTGAAATGGGTCCAATGCAAGGTTTAACTGCTCAAGAAGTTAAAGATTACATTAGGTTCATTGGTAATAGAAGATTAACTCAGTTAGGTCTTGAGCCAATATATGATGTTCAGAAAAATCCATTAACATGGTTAGACACGATGTTAAATGCAGTAGAGCATATGAACTTCTTTGAAGGTAGAGCCACAGAATATTCAAAAGCATCTACACAAGGTAACTGGATAGACGCTTTTAGTTGATAAAAACACATGTGCGGAAGAAAGATAAATGAATGGGCGCAAGTGATAACTTTTATTTAAATAGAAGATCTGTTTTAGCAAAAAAAATGAAAAATCATCCGATTAAGGATGAGCACATAGATCTAATTGTTAAAGCAGGAATAAGGGTTCCAGATCATGGAGCGTTAAATCCTTGGAAAATAAAAATTATTAAAGGTGAAAAATTAAAAATCACTGATGAGGAAGTGATACTATCAGAGTTTAAAAAAATAAATCCTCAAGCAAGTGATGACATGCTCGAAATTGAATCAAAAAGACTACAAAGAGCATCTGTTGTTCTAGCAGTTTTATCAACACCTGTTGATCACCCAAAAATTTCAAAATGGGAAATGGCTCTCTCTTCAGGAGCTGTGTGTATGAATTTATTATCATGCGCTCAATCGCTAGGTTATGCTGCACAATGGTTAACAGAGTGGTACTCGTACAATAATAAAATGCTAGAGTATTTAGGTGGTAGATTAGATAAAGACCAAATATCTGGCTTTATTTACATCGGACATAAAGCAGAGGAGCCAACAGAAAGAAGAAGGCCTGATCCTCAGAAAGTAATTTCTTATCTATAATTATGTACATAGCAATGAATAGATTTAAGATTGTTCCTGGTAAGGAAAAGGAATTTGAGAAAGTTTGGAGAGAGCGTGATACTCACCTCAGTGAAGTACCTGGTTTTAAGAAATTTAATTTAGTCAAAGGAGAAAAAACCGATGAATTTTCTTTATATGCCTCACATAGTATTTGGAATTCAAAAGCTGATTTTATTAACTGGACTAAATCAGAAGAGTTTAAATTAGCTCATAAAAATGCAGGTCAGCATAAAGATTTATATTTAGGAGCACCAAATTTTGAGGGTTTTGAAGTAGTTTTATAAGCTTTTAACTAACTTTCTGACTCTTTGCATATGTTTATCAAATACTTTTTTTTCCATATTAGGTAACACTGAATAAAATCTAATATATTTAGTTTTTAATCCACCTAATTTGAAAACAATTTTCTTAATTCTTCTAAAAGGAATATTGTCAAATATAGAGAAACTTTGATAACTTATCATTGGCCCACCATAAGTGATAGATACAATTCCAAGCTTACCTTTCATAGCACCTGGCACAGGGTAGCCATAATTTTTAAAATATTTATTCCCTGGAATTAAAGATCTATAAGAAAAGAACCACTTTGGATGTAATACCCAATCAACCCAATTCTCTAAAATTGCATTTAACCTTAAATTATGGCAACTACCAATTAACATCATAACATCACATTCTTCTAGTCTCTTTCTATAATCTAAAACAAGTTTTGGTGGCGGATTAACATTTTGATTATAAAAAGGTAATTGTTCTTTTTCTTCAAAAAGATTTAGTAGATCGATTGTATGGCCTAGTTTTTTTGCTTCTTCTATAAATGTATCTCTAATTGCAGCATTAAATGAATTGTTAGTGTTATGATGACCGTAAGCAATAAATATTTTTTTCATATAGACTTTTATGTCTTAAATTTTTTCTTTTTCTTTTTCATCCTCCTCTTCAAAAACTTTTTTATTTTTTTTATCATTCAAAATATCCGCAAAACTGTGGTTAACATCTCTATGTCCAGCTTCGTCATCTCTAATAACCTTTACAACATCTTTCAATCTAGAATTTAACGGAAGGTTCCAGTAATTTATTGCTATCTCTGGAGCCTTAATATTTTCAATTTTACCCTCTTCAATTTCATTTAGGTACTCAGTGTAGCTTATGACCGCTTCTTCTTCAAAATACCCAACAATTCTATGAGCCGTCTTTTGTGAAATTAAATATATAAATAGATACATCAAAATAAATATAAATTGTGCAATCATTATAATTAATCTTTCTACAAACGTAGGTTTTGCAATTTTAATAAAAGTCATTAAATGCATTCTTTCATTTGCAGCTTCATCTAATAGAATTTTGATCCAACCTTTATCATCTTGCATTTTTCTTAAAGATTTTAGGTGAAGTAACATTCCAGCTACCATACCAGGAACAGCTGCTACGGTTTCTAAAACAACAGCTCTATGCCCATATTTTTTTTTAAAAAAAGTGTCAGCTAAGAATCTTAAAAATTTTGTGAAGCCAAAAGCAATCCTATCACTCAAGTCTTGGGGTTTATGATGTCTATTTAGATTTTCCATACAATATATATGGCAATGATTAAATATTTTTAAATGAGTAAATTAGACCTATCTTTGGTTCAAAAGCATTACTTTTCTGTATTTACTTCCTTTATATTTAGCTAATGGTCTAATTAATTTATTAGATGAATGTTGTTCCATTATATGAGCTGACCAACCAGTAATTCTTGAAATTACAAATATTGGTGTAAAGAAATCTGTATCAAAACCCATTAAATGATAAGTAGGTCCTGTTGGGTAATCTACATTTGGATGAATATTCTTTTTACTGATCATTACTTTTTCAACAATATCGTAAATCTTTAAAAACTTTTTATCTTTTTTGATTTTAGCAACTTTTTTGAAATACTCTTTCATGGTTGGAACTCTAGAGTCACCACTTTTATAAACTCTATGCCCAAAACCCATCACAACCTCTTTTTTCTTTAAGGCATTATTGATCCATTTTAAGGCATTCTCAGGCTTTTTGATTTTATTCATCATATGCATAACTTCTTCATTGGCTCCACCATGTAATGGTCCTTTTAAACTAGCTATAGCACCTGTTATAGCGCCATGAATATCAGACAAACTACTTGTTATTGTTCTAGCAGTAAAAGTTGAAACATTAAAACTGTGTTCTGCGTATAAAATTAAAGATACATCAAATGCTTTTACGATTTCTTTTTGAGGAACCTTTCCAAAACACATATAAAAAAAGTTTTCTGCAAAAGTCAGTTCTTTTTTTGGTTTAATAATCTTTTTGCCTTTTCGAATTCTATAAAACGCTGCTAAAGCAGTTGGAGTTTTAGCTAAAATTCTTAAAGCTTTTCTTGTGTTTGCTTCCTGAGAATTATCTGTGGTTTCTTTATCTTCTAATCCCATTACGCTAACCGCTGTTCTAGCAACATCCATAGGATGAGATTTCTTTGGCATGTGTTTAATTATCTCGTAAAGATTTTTCGATAAATCCCTATGTCCTCGTTCAATTTTTTCAAATTGTCTTAGCTCTATACTGTTTGGTAAATCACCCTTTAAAATAAGATATGCAGCTTCTTCAAATCTACAAAATTCACACAAATCTTGAACAGCATAACCCCTATAAGTTAATGAGTTAATCTCAGGCATAACTTTAGAAACTTCTGTTTCATCAACAACAATTCCTAATAAACCTTTTTTTACTTCTTCACTCATTATTCATGTCCCTCAGTACTAAAATTATATATTTTTTCGTCTAAAGAGTTGTATTTTTCATACTCAACTAGATCATATAATCTTTTTCTAGTTTGCATCTTATCTATAATATTATTTTGATGTCCATCCGCAAAAATGGCACGTAGACCATCTTCAACACTTTTCATCGCTAATCTTTGTGTAGTAACTGGATAAATTACAATATTGTAACCAAGCTCCTCTAATTTTTTAAAATCTAGCAACTTCGATTTACCAAACTCAGTCATATTGGCTAAAAGATAACAATCTAGTGATTTTCTAACTTTTTCAAACTCAGTTTCATCTTTTAATGCTTCTGGAAAAATAATTTCTGCACCAGCATCAATATAAGATTTGCAACGATCAATCATTTTATCAATACCCTCTACACTTTTAGCATCGGAACGTGCAATGATTTTAAATTGTTTATCTGATCTTGCTTCTACACATTCTTTAATTTTTTTTGTCATATCCTCTTTTGATATCAATTCTTTATTGTCTAGATGGCCACATCTTTTTTGTTCTATCTGATCTTCTAAATGAATTGCTGAAATACCAAAATTTTCAAATGTTTGAACAGTTTCTTTACAAGATTTAAAACCTGTATCGACATCAACAATTGTTGGAAGATTTGTAACACGTGCAATTTGTTTCGATCTGTTACTGACATCATTAAGAGTTGTTAATCCTATATCTGGATAACCCAAATCATTAGACATAACACCTCCAGATACATAAACTCCATCATATCCAATTTCTTCAATAACTTTTGCTGTTAATGGATTATATGCACCTGGTATTCTTAAAATTTTATTTGATTTTAGTTTATTATCTAAGTCAATTCTTTTCTCATCAGGTTTTTTTTCAACAAAGTGCACTAGAATATTCCTTTTTTATTATTAGATTTTAAGTATCTTCTACTTACTTCAATATTTAGTTTTGTAAGCTGATTATTTTTTAATTTTTTTAAATTTTGAACATCTTTTAAAAATCTATCACTTTCTTTTTTAGAAATAATATTTTCCGTTAAAATTTTAAATTTATTTATATAATTTTTTCTTTTAAAAGGTCTTTTGCCATAAGGATGAGCATCTGCTCTTTCTAATTCCTCAATAATTTTTTTCCCATTATTTAATGTTACTATAACCTTTGCACCAAAAGATTTCTTTTTTGGATCAGGATCATGGTATTTCTTTGTCCATTTTTTATCCTCATGAGTTTTAATTGATCTCCATATTTTAATTGTACTTTTTTTGTTAGCTCTTCTTTTAGTATAAGACTTTACATGATGCCAATCTGCATCTTCTAAAGCTACTGCAAAAATATACATTATTGAGTGATCTAAAGTTTCTCTGCTAGCATTCGGATCCATTTTTTGTGGATCATTAGCTCCAGTCCCTATTACATAATGCGTATGATGACTTGTATATATATCTATTTTTTTAATTGTATTTAAATTATCAATTTTTTTATTAAGTGCTTTTGCAATATCAATTAATGCTTGAGCTTGATATTCTGCAGAATATTCTTTTGTATATGTTTCGAGAATGGCTTTCTTTTCTTCGTTCTTTTTAGGCAAAGGAACAAAGTATTTAGCATTTTTTCCATCTAATATTCTTGCAATTACACTGTCTTCACCTTCATAAATAGGACTTGGGGCTCCTTCACCTCTCATCGTTCTATCTACAGCTTCAATAGCCAATTTTCCTGCATGAGCTGGAGCATATGCCTTCCAACTTGAAATCTCTCCTTTTCTTGATTGTCTCGTTGAAACACTCACATGTAATGCTTGTTGAACACCTTGATAAATAGTTTCTGTATTTAATTTCAACATAGATCCAATACCAGCAGCAACACTTGGTCCCAAGTGAGCGATATGATCAACTTTGTGTTTATGAAGACAAATAGCTTTTACTAGATTAACTTGAACTTCATAAGCAGTTATAATTCCTCTTAATAAATCATTTCCATTTTTTTTTAATTGTTGTGCCACTGCTAAAAGAGCAGGAATATTATCACCAGGATGGCTGTAATCAGCCGCTAGAAATGTATCATGAAAATCTAATTCTCTAACAGCAGTTCCATTTGCCCACGCAGCCCATTCACAATCAAATTTAAGTTTTGAATTTATGCCAAAAAGATTAGCTCCATTTTTTCTAACATGTTTTTTTGCCATTTCTCTTGCAGATATTACAGGTCTTCTATTTAAGGAAGCTATAGCAACAGAAGCGTTATCAATAATTCTATTAATAACCATTTCTACTGAATTTTTATTTAATTTAGCATTATCACTTGCTATCTCTGCTATTTTCCAAGCAAGCTGTTTCTTCTTTGGAAGATTTATCTTAGATGGATATACTTTAATTGTATGCGATAACAAAATAACTCCTAATTTGAGATTTTGTTTTAATAGTTAAAATAAATTAATCAATATTAAAGATATTGAGATACAATTTTTTCAATACCTACAAAGTCTTTTATTAAGTGATTATGATAAATTTCATCAATATTTTTTTCAGTATATCCATCCTCTAATAAAATCATTGGAATATCTGCCGCTTTAGCTGCATTTGCATCCGACTCACTATCACCGATCATAATTGCTTTATTTTTACTACCATCTAAAATTTCTATGATTGTTGTTATATGTCTCGGATCAGGTTTACAATAATCAAAAGTATTATAACCCGCTACATACTCGAAGTAATCATATATCCCAATTTTTTTTAGAAGATCTACTGCAAGATGTTCCGTTTTATTCGTACATACAGCCATTGATATATTTTCTTTTTTACACCAATTTAAAAAATCTTTTACACCAGGCATCAGAGTACTTTCATTTAAAATATTTTTTCCATAATAAGAAATAAATTCATCTGTCATTTCATTTTTAATTTTCTCATTAATCGAAGTTAATTCTTTTTTGGCCTGGCTCCATATAGATCTACCAATCATTGTTCCAGCTCCTTGACCAACAGTATTTTTAAGTTCATCAAGAGATTTTGTGGGGTATCCAAACTTCTTCATAACATGGTTATGAGCAAGCATTAGATCGGGTGCTGTGTCTACTAACGTACCATCTAAATCAAAAAGAACAGTGAATTTTTGTGTCATTTAAAAAGTATTAATAAGAAATAAATTGTGAATTAATTAAATCAATACCCAGTTATATACAACTATCTAATGAATAGTCAAAATTTACAAAATAAACTTAGAGATAAATTTTTAAAAAAAGGTGTCAAAATGAAGGGGCCTGAGACAGTTTTTTTTTCTAAAGATACTAAAATTGGAAAAAATGTAGAAATAGAACCTTATGTTGTGTTTGCCGATAAAGTGCAAATAGGAAACAATGTAAAAATTTTATCTTTCTCTCATCTTGAGGGTGTTAAAATAGATAATGATGTAAGTGTAGGTCCATACGCTCGCTTAAGACCTGGAACAAAAATAAAATCTGGATCAAAAATTGGAAATTTTGTTGAGGTAAAAAAATCTATAATAAATAAAAATTCTAAAGTTAATCATTTATCATATATTGGAGATGCACTAGTGGGGAAGGAAGTTAATATTGGAGCTGGAACAATAACTTGTAATTATGATGGAAGAAAAAAAAGTAAAACAAATATTAAGGATAAAGTATTTGTAGGTTCAAATACATCTTTAGTAGCACCCGTTACTTTAAATGAAAAAAGTGTTATAGGTGCAGGTTCAGTAATTACTAAAAATGTAAGCAAAGGGTCGTTGGCATTAACCAGATCATATCAAAAAGAAAAGAAAAATTATAAAAGGAAATAATAAGCAATGTGTGGAATAGTTGGAATTACAAGCTCTAAAGAGGTTACTCCCAGAATTATAAGTTCATTAAAAAAACTTGAGTATAGAGGCTACGACTCTGCAGGTTTAGCAACTCTTTCAAATGGAAATATAAATGAGGTCAAATGTGAGGGTAGAGTAGACGCTTTAGAGAAAAACATTATACAAACTAAAATATCTGGCTCTATTGGTATCGGACACGTTAGATGGGCCACGCATGGCAAACCTAGTTCTATAAATGCACATCCTCATTCATCAGAATATGTATCTGTAGTTCACAATGGTATAATTGAAAATTCAACGATTTTAAAAAAGCTATTAGAAAATAAAGGCTATAAGTTTAAATCCCAAACAGATACGGAAGTAATTGTTCATTTGGTAACTGATTATTTAAAAAAAAATAACCTTAAAAAAACAATAATAAAAATTTTAAAAAAATTACACGGTAGTTTTGCACTAGGAATAATATTCAAAGATCAACCAGACTTAATAGTTGGGGCAAGGAGAGGTTCTCCGCTTGCAGTTGGTTATGGTCCAAATGAACACTACCTTGGTTCAGATTCCTATGCATTAAAGTCAATGACAAATAAAATTTCATATTTAAATGATGGAGAGTTTTGTATTTTAAAAAAGGATCAAGTAGAATTTTTTGATAATGATGGAACTAAAGTTAACAAAAAGATTTTAAATCTTTCTAAAGATGATCAAAATTACGAAAAAGGAGATTACAAATATTATATGGCTAAAGAAATAGACGAGCAGCCAATTACTTTAAAAAATTGTGTCAATGAGTACATTGACAAACATAACAAAGAAATAAATATTTATAATTTTCCTTGGAAGATCAATGAAATCTCATCAGTAGTTTTAATTGGATGTGGAACAGCATATCACTCATGCCTTGTAGCTAAGTATTGGTTTGAACAAAATACCAGTTTAGATGTCAGTGTTGATATAGCTTCTGAGTTTAGATATCGAAAAATCAAATTTAAAAAAGACTGTCTTTATGTGTTTGTTTCACAATCGGGAGAAACTGCAGATACATTTGCTGCATTAGATTTATGCAAAAAGAATGATGTTAAAACTTGTGCAGTAGTAAATGTTGTTGAAAGTTCAATTGCTAGAGATGCAAATCTAGTTTTACCTATTCATTGTGGTCCAGAAGTCGGTGTTGCATCGACAAAGGCTTTTTTAGGGCAAATGTTAGTCCTTTATCTATTATGCACCAAGCTTTCTTATGAACAAAAATCAATTAATAAAAAGGACTATCAAAGAAAGATAAAAGATTTACTATCTTTATCTAAATCTGCAAAAAATACATTGAGTATTGAAGATAAAATTCAAACACTTGGAAAAGATTTTGCTAATTCTAAAGGATCAATGTTTTTGGGGAGAGGTTATTCATATCCAATTGCACTTGAAGGTGCTTTAAAACTAAAAGAGCTTGCTTATGTTCATGCTGAAGGTTATCCAGCAGGGGAAATGAAGCACGGACCTCTTGCACTTATAGAAGATGGTATGCCAGTAGTAGTAATTGCTCCAAGAGATGAGCATTACAAAAAAACTATTTCAAATATGCAAGAAGTTATATCTAGAGGCGCAAAAGTTTTACTAATAACAAATAAAAATACTGATGAAATTTATTCAGAAAATATTTGGGAGCAAATAGAAGTTGATGCTATATCTGATGAACTTATTCCTTTTTTGACCACTATACCTTTACAAAAGTTAGCTTATTACTCTGCACTAGATAAAGGATACGATATAGATAAACCAAGAAACTTAGCTAAATCTGTCACTGTTGAATAAATAATAAAGTCTGTTAAAACAATTCTGAGTTGAAATGAAAAATTGGAAAATAAATAGTTGGAGAAAATACCCCGTCAAACATATTCCTCAATATGAAGATGAAAAGGAATTGGAGATGGTTTTAAATAAATTAAAAACCTTTCCTCCATTAGTATTTGCGGGTGAAACAAGACATTTAAAAGATCAGTTGGCGATGGTCAATGATGGAAAAGCATTTCTATTACAAGGTGGTGATTGTGCTGAAAGTTTTGCAGAATTTCATCCTGATAATATAAGAGATACTTTTAAGGTTATTCTTCAAATGGCTTTAGTGATGACTTACTCGGCATCTTTACCAATTGTAAAACTTGGAAGAATTGCTGGACAATTTTCAAAACCAAGAAGTGCACCAACTGAAAAACAAGGTGATAAAGAATTACCAAGTTATTTGGGAGATAATATAAATGCAATAGATTTTAATGAAAAAGCTAGAAGACCTGATCCAAAAAGAATGTTTAAGGCTTACTCTCAATCTGCTTCAACTCTAAACCTTTTAAGAGCATTTTCAAAAGGTGGTTTTGCTGACCTAAATAAGGTTCACTTATGGAATTTAGATTATATTAAGAAAAGTCCTCAATCTAAGAAATTTAAAGAGTTAGAAGATAAAATAGCAGATGCATTAGCTTTTATGGATGCCTGTGGAATTACATCTGATTTTAATAATAGATTATACACAGTTAACTTTTGGACTTCGCATGAAGCTTTACACTTACCTTTTGAAGAAAGTATGACAAGAGTAGACTCAACTACTGGTGAATATCATGACACTTCAGCTCACTTTGTTTGGATAGGGGATAGAACAAGACAATTAGATGGAGGACATGTTGAGTTTTGTAAAGGAATAGAAAATCCAATTGGTATCAAGTGTGGTCCAACTTCTAAACCTGATGAGATTGCGAAAATATGTGAAGTTATAAATCCTAAAAATGAAAAAGGAAAAATAACTTTAATTTCAAGATTTGGCCATCAGAATGTTGAAAAATTTTTACCAAAATTAATTAGAGGAATTAAAAAGGAAGGTTTAAATGTTGTTTGGTCATGTGATCCAATGCATGGCAATACAATTAAATCAACTACTGGTTTTAAAACGAGACCGTTTAATGATGTTGTAAGCGAAGTTAAAAATGTATTTTCAGTTCATCAAGCAGAAGGTTCTTATGCTGGGGGTCTTCACGTTGAAATGACAGGCCAAGATGTGACAGAGTGTACAGGTGGAGCAAAAAAAATATCAGATGCAGATTTATCAAGCAGATATCATACTCACTGCGATCCAAGATTGAACTCTGATCAAGCTATAGAATTAGCGTTTTTAATTTCAGATGAGATAAAAAAGAATAGTTTATATTCTAAATCTGCAATTAAAGCGGCATCTTAACAGTTTAAAAATAAATTTTTTTTCTTATATTTAAATTATGACACCTAAAGATAAAGTGAATCACATCAAAAACTGGATTTCAGATTATGTAAATTCTATGTCAAAAAAAGCTCAATCTTTAGTGATTGGTATTTCTGGTGGAATAGATTCTTCTGTCTCAAGTACATTAAGTGCAATGACTGGATTAAAAACAATTGTTTTATCAATGCCTATTAAACAAAAATCTGCACAACATGATTTAAGTTTGGCGCATCAAGAATGGTTAAAGAAGAATTTTAGTAATGTAGAGGGACACACATTAGAATTAGATAGTTTATTCAAAACATTCGAGGGAACACTAAATAATTTTGGTAGTGAACACGGGATGGCAAACTCGAGAGCAAGATTAAGAATGACAACACTTTATCAAGTAGCTGCCGCAAATAATGGAATAGTTGTTGGAACGGGAAATAAAGTAGAAGATTTTGGAGTTGGTTTTTATACCAAATACGGTGATGGTGGAGTAGATATTTCTCCAATAGCAGATTGTAATAAAACCGAGGTTTGGGAACTTGGTAAAGAACTTGGAATTTTAAAAGAGATTATTGATGCTCCTCCTACAGATGGTTTATGGGATGATGGTCGTACTGATGAGGGACAGCTTGGCTTGTCATATAAAGAATTAGAAGAAGCAATGGATAATGAAAATTCTGTAAATAGAGATAAATATAATTCAATTCGAAGTGCAAATTTGCATAAAATGGAACCAATTCCAGTATGCAAAATTCCTAATTAATCAAATAGATTCACAAATCTATAATTTAAGTATATTCCTAGTTGTATGGCTAAAGATATATTTTTAACTAATAGTCTAGGCGGTAAGAAAGAAAAATTTACTCCTAAAAATGAAAAATCCATAGGCATGTATGTTTGTGGTCCTACAGTTTATGATGATCCACATATTGGTAATGCTAGACCATTAGTCGTTTTTGATATTCTGTATAAAATTTTAAAAAATAGATATGGATCAACATCTGTAAAATATATCAGAAATATAACAGACATAGATGACAAAATAATCAAAGCATCTACTGATCAAAATATTTCTATAAACGACTTAACTTCAAAAATTACTGAAAATTTTCATAAGGATTGTAATTACTTAAAATGTGAAACACCAAACAGCGAACCAAAGGCAACAGAAAATATAAAACAAATGATTGAAATGATCACAGAACTAGAGAAAAAAGGGTTTGCATACTCAAAGGATAAGCATGTTTATTTTGAAGTTAAAAAATTCAGCGATTATGGAAAACTATCTAATAAAAAGTTAGATGAATTAATAGCTGGTTCACGTGTAGAGGTTTCGGAAATAAAAAAAAATCCTGAAGATTTTGTATTATGGAAACCATCAACAGATAAAGAGCCTTCATGGGACTCTCCTTGGGGCAAAGGTAGACCAGGTTGGCATTTAGAATGTTCGGTTATGTCAAAAAGATATTTAGGAGAAGAATTTGATATTCATGGTGGTGGTAGAGACTTGATTTTTCCTCATCATGAAAATGAGATTGCTCAATCAAGATGTGCAAATGAAACAAATTCGTTTGCAAATTATTGGGTTCATAATGGATTTATAACTCTTTCAAATGAAAAAATGGCAAAATCTCAAGGAAATATTTTAAAAATAAAAGATTTTAAAAATAAATATAATGGCCAAGTTTTAAGATTAGCATTAATTAGTGCTCACTATAGACAAGGATTAGACTGGAATGAAAAACTAATATTAGATTGTGAAAAAACTTTAAGCAAATGGTATTCAGCCTATTATGATGTTCATAAAAGTACAATATTACCAGATGAATTATTAGATCCTTTATATGACGATTTAAACACCCCAGGCTATATTGCTAATTTACATTCTTTATATAGTAAAGCTTCAACTGGAACGAACGAGGATAAAGCAACTTTTGTAAAAGCTTGCAATTTTATAGGTCTATTAACTGATACTTCAGAAGAGTGGCTACAAACAAAAAAAAATACAATTTCTCTTTCAGAGGATGAAATTAATTCAAAAATAGCTGAGAGAAATAAAGCAAGGGACGAAAAAAATTATGAATTAGCTGACAAAATTAGGAAAGATCTTATAGATAAGGGTATTTTAATTGAAGATAAAGATGGTACAACCTCGTGGAAATTAAAATGAGTAAAGAAAAAATCTATATATTTGATACAACACTTAGAGATGGGGCACAAACTCAAGGCGTTGACTTTTCATTAAATGAAAAAGAAAAAATCGCTAAATCTTTAGATAACCTAGGAGTTGATTATATAGAAGGTGGTTGGCCAGGAGCAAATCCAACTGATACAGAATTTTTTAATAAGGATCAAAACTTTAAAAATGCAAACCTCACAGCTTTTGGTATTACCAAAAAATCAGAGCATAGTGCAAAAAATGACCCCATGTTATCATCTTTGATTAATTCAAAGAGTTCATCAGTTTGTTTATTTGGCAAAAGTTGGGATTTTCATGTGGATGTGGCTTTAGGCATTTCAAATGATCAAAATTTAGAAAATATAAGCGAGAGTGCAAAGCATATAGTTAATTCAGGTAAAGAATTTATGTTTGATGCTGAACATTTTTTTGATGGTTATAAATCAAATCCTGAATATGCAATATCATGTTTAAAAGCTGCATATGATAATGGTGCAAGATGGATTGTGTTATGTGATACCAATGGAGGAACATTGCCTCACGAAGTTTCTAAAATTGTTGAAAAAGTAACAAAGCATATACCTGGAAAAAACCTAGGAATTCATGCCCACAACGATACCGAAAATGCAGTTGCCAATAGTTTAGTAGCTGTACAAGCAGGAGTTAGACAGGTTCAGGGTACAATAAATGGACTAGGTGAAAGATGTGGTAATGCAAATTTAATGTCTTTGATCCCAACTTTTTTTTTAAAAAAAGATTTTTCAGACAAATATGAAATAAATATTAAACCTGAAAACATTAAAAATTTAACTCAATGTTCAAGATTATTAGATGAAATACTGAATAGAAAACCAAATAAACATTTACCTTATGTGGGTGCATCTGCATTTTCACACAAAGGTGGAATGCATGTATCAGCTGTACAAAAAGATCCGAAAACTTATGAACATATTAATCCTGATGAAGTAGGTAATGCTAGAAATATTGTTGTTTCTGATCAATCAGGACAATCTAATATAATGTCTAGATTAAATGCAATTGGCATTAATATTAAAAAAGACGATCCAAAAATTAAAAAACTTCTTCATGAAGTAAAAGATAGAGAGTTCATAGGATATAGTTACGATGGTGCTGATGCATCTTTTGAACTTTTAGCGAGAAGATTGATGGGGGAAATACCAAGATATATTTCAATTAATGAGTATGATGTTTCTGTTAAGAAAGATTCAACCGGTGAAGTTGTGTCATTTGCAAAAGCAAAACTAGAAGTAGATGGTCATGAAATATTATGTGAAGGCGAAGGTAACGGACCTGTTAATGCTTTAGATAATGCAATTAGAAAAAATGTAAATAAACTTGAAAAGTACTCAGAATACTTAAAAGATCTAAAATTAGTTGATTATAAAGTTAGAATATTAAACACAGGAACTGGAGCTGTTACCAGAGTTTCAATAGAAAGTGCAGACTCAAAACATGGTAATTGGTTTACTATAGGAGTTTCTCCAAATATTATTGATGCATCTTTTAAAGCTTTAGTTGATAGTTTGGATTATAAGCTTTTCAAGGATAATGCTCCCGCAAGTACTTGATGTCATTAAGAAATATAACTTTCATTTTACATAAACCTCAGTTGTCAGAAAATATAGGAGCCTGTGCTAGAGCTTTAAAAAACTTTAATTTTACCAATCTATCAGTTGTTAATCCAAAACCATCATTTCCAAATGACAAAATTATTGCAACATCTGTAGGTGCAAAAGATGTTATTAAAAAAGCAAAAGTATACGAAAATATAGAAACATCATTAACTAATTTGGATATATTGGTTGCAACATCTGCAAGATTTAGAAATAAAAATATTAAACATATATCAATAACAGATCTTAATAAGATTAATTATAAAAAAAAGGTTGGTTTTCTTTTTGGATCAGAAGCATCTGGATTATCAAATAATGAGGTTAGTTATGCTGATTATACTTTACAAATTCCAAGTAATAAGAATTTTAGATCTTTAAATTTGTCTCATAGTCTAATTATAGTAGCTCAAATAGTAAGTGGGCTAATTTCAAATAAAAAGTTTACTTTTGAAAAGTCAAAAAAAATTAAAAGTGCAAACAAGAATGACATTCAAAGAATGTTGAATTTATGCATTAATAATTTAGAAAATAAGAATTTTTTTCATCCACCTGAAAAAAAACCAATCATGATGGAAAATTTAAGAAGTATTTTCTATAAACTCAATCTTTCAGAAAAAGAAACTCGTATTTTATCAAGTGTATTTGCAGGTTTAAGTAAGGAAAAGGTTGATTGACAAAACATAACTTAGGCTTATAAGACCTCATACTAATGACTAAAAGATTAAACTCTAAACATAAAGTAGATAGAAGATTAAAGGTAAATCTATGGGGGAGACCTAAAAGTCCTTTTAATACGAGAGCCTATCCTCCAGGTCAGCATGGACAAACAAAAGCTGGCAAACCTTCAGACTACGGAATTCAACTTCAAGCAAAACAAAAATTAAAATCATATTATGGTAATATGAATGAAAGGCAGTTTAGAAATGTTTACAAAAAAGCAATCATGAAAAAAGGTGATACTGCTGAAAATTTAATTGGATTATTAGAGAGAAGATTGGATGCTGTAATTTATAGATCAAAGTTATCAAATACTATATTTTCATCAAGACAGCTTATTAATCATGGTCATGTTAAAGTAAATGGAAAAAAAGTAAATATTGCCAGTTATCAGGTGAAAGAAGAAGATACGATTGAAATTAGAGATAAATCTAAACAACTTGCTTTAATTGATATTGCGCTTGCTAACAAGGAAAGAGAAGTTCCAGAATATCTACAATTAGATGAAAAGAATAAAAAAGTTAAATTTGTAAGAGTTCCATCTTTTGAAGAAGTTCCATATCCAGTTGTAATGGAGCCAAATTTAGTAATTGAATATTACTCTAGATAATTAATTTTTAGCCTTAAAGTTTATTCCTTTAGACTCAAAAAGTTTAGCGAGTTCTCCACTCTCATACATTTCTTTTACGATATCGCATCCACCAATAAACTCATTTTTAACATATAATTGAGGAATCGTTGGCCAGTCACTAAATACTTTTATACCTTCTCTCAGCTTTTGATCTGCTAAAACATTTACACCTTTAAAATTTACTTCAAGAACTTTTAAAATGTTTGATGTAGCCATTGAAAATCCACACTGGGGTGCATCAGGTGTACCTTTCATAAAAAGACACACATCGTTATTTTCAATTTCACTTTTTATTAAATCATTTGTTTCTTGTTCCATTTAAATTTCCTTTGTTTTAATTGCTAAAGCGTGAAGCTCGTTTCCCATTTTACCTTTTAAAGAATTATATACCATTTTGTGTTGTTCTATTTTACTTTTACCTGAAAATTCAGATGATGTCACTGTAGCAGAATAGTGATTTCCATCACCTGCTAAATCTTGAATTTCAACTTTAGCGTCAGGTAACCCCTCTTTAATTAAACTCTCAATTTCTTTTAAATCCATTGCCATTAGCTATCCATATACTTCTTTAACCAATATTTATGTGCATCTGCCAATTCTTCAATAGGCAAATTGATGTCATCTTTATATTCGATGGATTGTCCATTAACTGTCCCTAATTCATCGAAATGTACAGAGTATTTGTTTAAAATATCATTTACTTTCTTCAAACTATCTTTAGGTATTTCGATAATATAACGAGCCTGATCTTCACCAAAAAAATATTCATATTTATTTGTTAAACCTTTAAGTGTATTAATTTTTATTCCTTTCTTTCCTTTAATACACATTTTTGATACTGCGGTTAAAATTCCACCTAATGATACATCGTGGCAACTCACAATAAGATTTTTTCTAGATAAATCTAATACAGTTTCACCAATGTTTTTTTCATTAAATAAATTAACGGTTGGTGGAGGACCTTTTTTTTCATTTAAAAGCTCTCTTGCAAAAATACTTTGATCTAAATGCCCATCAGTTTTACCAATTACATAAACTAAGTTTCCTTCAGTTTTAAAATCCATAGTAAGCATTTGTTGATAGTCAGGGATTAGTCCTACACCTCCAATTGTCGGTGTAGGCTTTATGCCTTTATCTTTTGTTTCGTTATAAAACGAAACATTTCCAGATACGACTGGAAAATCTAGATACTTACTTGCTTCTGTAATTCCTTCAACACATTCTACGAATTCACCCATATTTTTTTCTTTTTCTGGATTTCCAAAGTTTAAACAATTTGTAATAGCAATAGGTTTAGCTCCAACCGAGATAAGATTTCTATAACTCTCACAAACTATTTGTTTTCCTCCAGTTAATGGATGTGAGAAACAATATAATGCAGAAGAATCTACAGATGCTGCTACTGCTTTATTGGTCCCGTGAACTCTAACAACACCAGCATTACCTCCAGGTTTTTGAATTGTATCACCCATTACTGTATGATCGTATTGATCCCATATCCACTTTTTATCTGAAATATTTGAATTACTTAAAATCTTCTTTAGACAATCTGATAGTCTTAGAGATTTAAATTCATCTTTATCAAATTTTAATTTTTGAGGTAATTTAGTTTTTTTCCAAGGACGATCATAAATTGGTGCATTTTCAGCAAGAAGATCAATTGGTATTTCAGCAACTTTTTTATTATCAAATATTAATTCTATTTTTTTTGAATTAGTTGTTTTACCTATAACTGCAAAATCTAGGTTCCATTTATCAAATATTTTCTTCGCATGTTCTTCTTTTCCTTTTTCAAGAACTATAAGCATTCTTTCTTGACTTTCAGACAACATTATTTCGTATGGGGTCATTTTTTCTTCCCTACAAGGAACCTCGCTAAGATTTAATTCAATACCAAGATTTCCTTTTGATGCCATTTCCACACTAGAGGAAGTTAATCCTGCTGCACCCATATCTTGAATTGCAATAATTGAATTGTCAGCCATTAATTCTAAGCATGCTTCAAGTAATAGTTTTTCTGTAAATGGATCTCCAACTTGAACCGTTGGTTTTTTTTCTTCAATTTTGTCATCGAAGGTTGCTGAAGCCATACTTGCACCATGAATTCCATCTCTTCCAGTTTTCGAACCTACATATATTACAGGTTTATCTAAACCAGCTGCTTTTGAGTAAAAAATTTTATTTTTATTTACTAAACCAAGAGTCATGGCATTTACTAATATATTTCCATTGTAAGACTCATCGAATGTTGTTTGACCAGCAATTGTTGGAACTCCAATACAATTTCCATATCCACCTATCCCTTTAACAACTCCTCTTAATAAGTTTCTTGTTTTTTTATGTTGAGGTGAACCAAAATGAATTGAATTTAGATTTGCTATTGGTCTTGCGCCCATTGTGAACACATCCCTCATAATTCCACCAACTCCAGTTGCTGCACCTTGATAAGGTTCAATAAACGAGGGATGATTGTGGCTTTCAATTTTAAATACAATTGCATCATCATCTCCAATGTCAATAACACCAGCATTTTCCCCTGGTCCTTGAATAACTTGTTTTCCTTTGGTGTGCATTTTTTTTAAATGTTTTCTTGAGGACTTATAGGAGCAATGTTCGTTCCACATTGCAGAAAATATCGCAAGCTCGGTTAAATTAGGTGTTCTCTTAAGAAGTTCACATATTTTAGAAAACTCCTCTTTTTTTAATCCGTGATCTATCGCAACTGCTTCTGTGACTTCCATTATTTAAAATTATCTAAGATGTTTTTGAAAAATAATGAACCATCTTCACCTGATAAATATTTATCTATCATTCTTTCTGGATGAGGCATCATTCCCAGTACATTTTTATTTTTATTAAATATTCCGGCTATATTTTTAATTGCTCCGTTTGGATTAGTTGCTTCGTTTTCTGCACCATCTTCTCCACAATACGTTACAGCTATTTGATTATTATCTTCCAATGATTTTAATTCATCATCACTACAAAAGTAATTTCCCTCATTATGAGCAATATGAAGCTCTAAAATATCTTTTTTTAAATCTTTGAAATATTTATTTTGTTTATCCTTAACTTTAATAAAAACATTGCTGCATATAAAATTAAGAAACTTATTTTGTTGCAAAATTCCATTAAGCAAGCCTGTTTCAGTTAAGATTTGAAAACCATTACAAATTCCCAGAACTAATCCGCCTGAATTAGCAAAATCAATCACTGATTTTATAATTTTTGATTTAGAAGCAATGCTTCCACATCTTAAGTAATCACCATAAGAAAAGCCACCAGGTAGTACTATTAAATCTGATTTTGGAATAGATTGATCATTGTGCCAAACCATTTGATTTTTAAAACCAAATTTTTTTAGAGCTACATCCATGTCTCTATCACAATTTGATCCTGGAAAAATAATGACTGATGATCTCATTTATTAAACTATTTTGTAATCCTCAATAACAAGATTGGCTAATAGTTTTTTACACATATCATCTACTAAAGACTTTGCTTTCTTTTCATCTTTCTCTTTAACCTCAATTTCAAAATATTTACCTTGTCTTACATCTTCTACATTTCCAAAGTTCATTCCATTAAGTGTTTGTTGAATAGCTTTTCCTTGAGGATCTAAAACTCCATTTTTAAGAGTTACAATTACTTTAATTTTCATTATTTTTTTTTAATCTTTACTGCTTGTGGCTTGGTGTATTTTAATGGTCTAATATTTGATTGTTCATGAAGTATATCTAATCTTCTAGCAACTTCTTGATAAGCCTCAATTAGATTACCAAGGCCTTTTCTAAACCTATCTTTATCTAATTTTTTATCACTATTTACGTCCCATAGTCTGCAAGTATCTGGACTTATTTCATCTGCGAGCATGATCTCTTTTTTTCCATTTTTTTCATATCTTCCAAATTCTACCTTGAAATCTACAAGTTTAATTCCAACACCTCTAAACATGCCTTGCAGAAAGTCATTAATTCTATTTAATTCTTTATTAATTAAGTTTAATTCATCTTTTTCCATCCATTTAAAAGCTAATATATGTTCAGTACTTACAAGAGGATCACCTAAGTCATCATCTTTTAAGCAATATTCTATTAATGGATTATCTAAGACTGTCCCATCTTCAATACCCAATCTTTTAGTTAATGATCCAGTTGCAATATTTCTGACAATAAATTCAATAGGTATAATTTCAACATGCTGAACTAGTTGCTCTCTCATATTTAAACGTTTTACTAAATGATTTTTGATACCAACATTATTTAATTGAGTTAATATATGTTCAGATATTCTATTATTTAAAATACCTTTACCATCCATCACAGCTTTTTTTTGATTATTAAATGCAGTTGCATCATCTTTAAAATGTTGGATAACATATTTTTTATCGTTACTCGCAAAAATTATTTTTGCTTTACCTTCGTATAATTTTTTTCCTTTTTTCATTATTTAAATACTCTTTTAAATATATAATTTACATTTTTTAAGTGTTTGTCATATGTAAAGATTTTGTCTAATCTTTTTTCACTTATTTTACCATTGATAGATTTATCATTTTTTAAAAGTGTTAATAGATTTGTATTCTTTGCAAAACTAGCTTTTGCATGAGATTGAACCAATCTATACGCTTTCTCTCTAGCCATTCCTGACTTAGTAAGTTCCAACATTACCTCTTGAGAAAAAACAAGACCTCTAGTTAGGTTTAAATTTTTTATCATAGTTTTTGGATAAACAATCATTTTATCCAAAATTCCTGACAATCTAACTAAAGCAAAATCTAAAGTTATATTTGCATCCGGGCCAATATTTCTCTCAACACTAGAGTGAGAAATATCTCTTTCATGCCACAAAGAAATATTTTCTAAAGCTGGTATTACATAACTTCTCACCATCCTTGCAAGTCCTGTAAGATTTTCGCTTAATATTGGATTTTTCTTATGAGGCATAGCAGAAGATCCTTTTTGATCTTTTGAAAAGTATTCTTGTAATTCATAAACTTCTGATCTTTGTAAATGCCTTATTTCTGTTGCAACTCTTTCAACAGATCCAGCAATAATCCCAAGCACTGAAAAATAATGCGCATGTCTATCTCTTGGAATAATTTGAGTTGAAATTGGCTCAGCTTTCAATTTTAATTTTTTTGCAACATAAGTTTCTACTTTAGGATTTATATTTGCAAACGTTCCAACAGCTCCTGAAATTGCACATGTTGATACATTTTCTATTGCATCTTTTAGTCTTAATTTATTTCTTTTAAATTCTTGATAAAATGAAGCTAATTTTAGTCCAAAAGTAATAGGTTCCGCATGAATTCCATGACTTCTTCCAATACAAGGTGTCATTTTATATTTTTTAGCCTGTTTTTTTAGAACAGACAAAATTTTATCAATATCTCTTAATAAGATGTTTCCTGATTGAACCAATTGAACATTTAAAGTTGTATCTAAAACATCAGATGAGGTCATACCTTGATGAAGATATCTTGCTTTAAGACCGGCTTGTTCTGTAATTGATGTCAAAAAAGCAATTACATCATGCTTAACTTTTGCTTCTATATCATGAATTCTTTTAACTTTGATTTTACCTTTTCTTTTAACTAATGATGCAACTCCTTTAGGAATAATTTTATATTTTTCCATAGCCTCAGCTGCAGCGATTTCTACATCTAGCCAAATCTTATATTTATTTTCTTCAGACCAAATACTGACAAGTTCATTTCTAGAATATCTTGATATCATTAATTATATGGGGGCCTCGTATAACCTTTAACAGATTCTGTGAAAATTTCATATGAATCTTCTGTGATACCAACAGTATGCTCAAATTGTGCTGATAATGATTTATCTTTAGTTACTGCAGTCCACCCATCATTTAAAACTTTTGTTTCATATTTTCCATAATTTATCATTGGTTCAATGGTAAACGTCATACCAGGCAATAGTTCTTTGCCGGTATTTTTAGATCCATAATGAAGAATATTGGGAGGTTCATGAAAAACATTACTTATTCCGTGACCACAAAAATCTTTTACAACTGAATAACCTTTGCTTTCAACAAAAGATTGAATTTCAAATCCTATATCACCAAGTTTTTTACCTGGTTGTAAAATTGATATTGCTTTCATTAATGAGTCGTAGGTGGCTTCAATTAAATTTTTTGCCTTAACTGGTACATTACCAATTTCATACATTCTACTTGTATCCCCATAATAATTATCAACAACTGCTGTCACATCAATATTGACTGCATCACCGTCTTCTAAAATTCTCTCTGAAGGTATTCCATGACAAACTACATGATTTAATGATGTACAGAGTGATTTTTCAAAACCTCTATAAAATAATGGAGCTGAATAGCCTCCATTATCTTTTATAAATTCATAGCCCAACTTATCGATCTTATCTGTTGATACTCCTGGTTTAATATAATCTGTAAGCATGTCCAAAGTCTTTGATGCAAGCTTTCCAGCAATTCTCATCTTTTCAAATTTTTCTTTATAATCAATCATCTATAATATTAATTTTTTTTTCAATTTTAATCTCTTTAGAACTAAGCTTACATCTGTAAGCTAAAAATTTTACTCCTGCCTTTTTTGCTTTTTTGTAGTTTTCAAAATAAATGTGGTCAATATCTTTTGCAATTCTAAAGTTATTTATATTTTGAATTTGCGTTAAAAATAAGACATATGGTTTATATCCTTTTTTAATTGATTTAATTAACATATTTAGATGTTTTGTTCCTCTTGATGTTACCGCATCAGGAAATTCTGCAATATCAATTTCTCTAAATAATGTAACATTCTTTACTTCTATTAAATAACTATCACATAAAAAATCGAATCTTGTATTATCACTAAATTTAAATTCTGGTTTAATATTTTTAATAGTTTTAAATTCTGATATTAATTTATTTTCTAATCCATGATTAACGATTTTGTTAGCTCTATGAGTATTGACACCAACAAATCTTTTTTTTGCTTTAATAATTTCTAATGTGAATTTCAGTTTTCTTTTTGGATCATTGTGTTCTGTAAGCAAAACTTCATTACCTTCATCTAAGAGGCCCTGCATAGATCCAGTGTTAGGACAATGTGCCGTTATAATCTTGTTATTTACTTTTATATCGGCGAAAAATCTTTTATATCTTTTTAATAATTTTCCTTTAATAAGGCTATTTGTAAATTTCATATAAATTTACTTATATTTACATATGCAAAATAAAAAAGAGATAAATGCTGGTATTTTAATTATCGGTAACGAAGTTTTATCAGGTAGAACACAAGATGTTAATACAAGTACATTGGCTATTTGGTTAAATTCATTAGGTATACCTGTTGCAGAAGTTAGAGTCATTCCTGATGATGAAAATATTATTATTAACACAATCAACGAACTTAGAAAAAAATATTCATATATATTTTCTACAGGAGGAATAGGGCCAACTCATGATGATATTACTGCAGAGTCTGTATCTAAAGCATTTAATATTGAATACGGTTTTCATAAAGAGGCTTTTTCAATACTAGAAAATTATTATAAGCCAGGAGAATTTAATGAAGGTAGACAAAAGATGGCTAAAATGCCTGTTAGCGCTAATTTAATTTTAAATCCATCTAGTGGTGCACCTGGCTTTTATGTTGAAAATGTATTTTGTCTTCCAGGAGTTCCATCTATTATGAAGGCTATGCTAGGAAGTTTAAATAACCTTTTAGTTGGAGGGGAGCCAATATTAAGCGAAACAATTAATTTAAGAACTGTTGAGAGTGAAATAGCTAAATCTTTAACAGAGGTCCAAAATAATAATTCTGAAGTTGAAATCGGAAGTTATCCTTTTTTTAAAGCTGGAAAATTAGGAGTATCAATTGTTGTGAGATCAGTAGATAAAACGAAAATTGATAAATGTAATTCAGAAATACTTAAGTTTGTTAAAGATAAAGAAATTGAAATAGTTGAGAGATAATTATGCTTTATTTTGCTTACGGAAGTAATCTTAATCATTTTCAAATGAAAAGAAGATGTAAAGATTCCAAATTTATTAAAAAGATAAATTTAAAAGGATATACACTTAATTTCAGAAGCAAGTATCGTGCAGCTGATATAGAAAAGAAAAATAATTCCATTGTGCCTGGTGGATTGTATGAGATATCAAAAAGTGATGAAAAAAAGCTTGATATTTATGAAGATTATCCATCTCTTTATAAGAAAATGTATTTTAAGTATTATAACAATACTGTGATGACTTATATAATGCCTAAAAAAACAATTTTTAGATATCCAACCGAAAGATATCTAAACGTTGTTAAGCAAGGCTATAAAGATTGTAAATTAAATCAAAAATATCTCAAAAAAGCTTTAGTGAATTTTTAATTAATGCTTTCAAAATCAAAAATATTTTTTAAAGGCACGGTTGCTGTTTTACCTCATATGTTATCAGTAATTCCTTTTGGAATTATAACTGGAGCTATTGGCGTTGAATTAGGTTTTGATCCAATTTTAGTTTATGCAACTTCATTGATAATTTTTGGTGGCGCATCACAAATAATATTTATGCAACTTTTATCGGGCGGCGCCTCTTCACTAGTAGCTATTACATCAGTTGGAGTAATAAACTCTAGACATTTATTATATGGAGCAGTTTTATCTGAATATCTTGAAAAACTAAGTTTTATAAAAAAATTATTTATATCATATTTTATTGTAGACCAAGGTTTTGCAGAGTCTAACAAGTACATTAAACAGAATAAAAATTTATCTAATCCACATTATTATGTTCTTGGTACAGGAGTAACACTTTGGTTTTGTTGGCAGTTATCCACAATTAGTGGAATTATATTGGGCTCATTTATTCCTGAAGAATTGGGTTTAAAATTTGCGATCCCTCTCACTTTTTTAGCGATTATTGTAAATGACTTAAGAAAATTAGATCATGTTTTTGTGATGTTGGTATCTGGATTTGCATCATTAATTTTATTTAATGCGCCATTTAAATCTTACATAATATTATCTCCTTTAGTCGCTCTAATTGCTGCATTTATAATGTTGAGATTTAAAAAATGAACTGGTTTTCAATTATAATATCTGGAATTGTAACTTATTTTTCCAGAATGGCGATGGTAGCTTTAATTGATAGAGAAATGCTTGGAACAAAAGTTAAAGAAGTTCTTAATTATGTTCCATCAGCCGTATTTCCAGCAATAATATTTCCTGGTGTTTTTTTTAATGATTTTGGTTTGTTTGTAGAAATCACAGATCCAAAAATTTATGGTGCAATTTTTGCGTTAGTTGTTGGGTTTTACTCAAGGAGTGTAATCGCCACTATTGTTTCAGGATTATTATCTTATTGGTTTATTATTTTTTTCTTATTAAGATAGATTTGTGTATTTATATACTAAACTTCAAAATTTAAAAAAACCAATTAGAGTTGCTTTTGTTGGCTGTGGGAAATTTGTTTCAATGTTTCTTGCTCAATATAATCAATTAAACAAAATCATTTTAGATTCAATCATAGAACTTGATATTGAGAGAGCAAAAAAAAATTGTCTAAACAGTGGATTATCTAATGAAACTATAGACAAAATTAATTTTACAGACAATTTAGACGAAGTTTTTAACAGAGAAATTGATGTATTTATTGAGGCTACAGGCAACCCTATAGCTGGCACATTACATGCAAAGAAAATCATAGAAAGTAAAAAGCATGTAATAATGGTTAATGTTGAAGCAGATGTTTTATGTGGAAAGTATTTGTCTGATTTAGCAAAGAAAAATAATGTGATCTGCTCAATGGCTTATGGTGATCAACCATCATTAATTTTAGAACAAATTGAATGGGCAAAATTAAATGGTTTTGAAGTTATATGTGCAGGAAAAGGAACAAAATATCATCCATCTTTTGAGTATTCGACACCAGAAACCGTCTGGGGCCACTACGGCTTAACTAAAGAAAGAGCTGAAAATGAATCTGGAATGAACCCTAAAATGTTTAATAGTTTTTTATGTGGGGATAAATCATCAATAGAAATGTGTGCTGTTAGTAATGCAACAGACTTAAAATGTCCAAATAGTGGATTAACATATCCTCCAATTGGAGTTTATGACATTGCCAAAAAATTAATTCCAAAGTCTGAAGGTGGTTTATTAGATTATTCAGGTCAAGTAGAAGTGATTTCAAGCATTGATTTGGATAAAAAAGATATTCCAAATGATCTTAGATGGGGGGTATATATTGTTATTAAAGCTCAAAATGAGTATGTGAAAAACTGTTTTAAAGATTACGGAATGGTAACTGACTCGACTGGAAGTTATTCAGCCATTTGGAGGCCTTATCATTATATTGGATTAGAATTAGCTCAATCAATTTATTCCATAGTGCTTGATAATAAAGCAACAGGTTACACAAAAAACTTTAATGCTGAGATAGCTAGTGTAGCAAAAAAAGATTTAAAAGCAGGACAAAAACTTGATGGAGAAGGGGGTTATTGTGCGAGGGGAAGGTTGATTTCATCCAAAAGGTCTAAACAAGAAAGAATTTTACCTATGGGTTATACTGATAATGCAGTCTTAAAGAATGACATAATGAAAGATCAATTTATAAGATTAGATGATGTTGAGCTAAATTTACAAAAAGAAATAATTGAAGCTAGAGAATATCAATACAATTTAATATAGTTGAGATATAAATTTTAATATATATAACGATGAACTTTACAAATGCCCTCGTGGTGAAATTGGTAGACACAAAGGACTTAAAATCCTTGCCCTTTTGGGAGTGCCAGTTCGAGTCTGGCCGAGGGCACCACTAATGGTTAATCCTTTTTTAGTTTCTGACAAAAATTCTAGATCATCTAAAATTAAAAATGCAGTTTTAAAAAGAATAAAGACATATTCTTTGTCAAAATCTAATTTAATAATTGTGATAGGTGGTGATGGTTTTATGCTCGAAACATTAAAAAAATATAATAAATACAAAAAACCTTTTTATGGAATAAATTCGGGAAACTATGGTTTCCTTATGAATAAATTTTCTGAAAAAACAAACTATAAAAATTTAATTAAAGGAAGATTAGTCTCAATATCTCCATTAGAGATGAGTGTAAAAAATAAATCAAATATCATAAAAAAATGTATTGCAATTAACGAAATCTCAGTACTAAGACAAAGTAGACAAACTGCATCATTAACGATTTCAAATGGTAAAAAACAAATTATAAAACATTTAATTTCTGATGGTGTCTTAGTATCAACACCTGCAGGTAGCACAGCTTATAACCTTTCTGTTCATGGTCCTATTCTTAGTATAGATTCAAATAAGTTATCTATAAGTCCTATTAGTGCTTTCAGACCTAGGAGATGGAAAGGAAAAATAGTTAGTGATAAATCTAAAATCACAATTAAGAATTTAAATCATGTAAAAAGACCTATAAGTGCTGTCGCTGATAATATCGAGGTAAGAAATGCAAAATCAATATCAATTAAAACTAACAAAAAAATTAAATTTAATTTAATATTTGATAAAAACAGAAGTCTTCAAAAAAAAATTAAAATTGAACAGTTAAGAAACGAAACTAATTAATGGTGCCCCCGCACGGACTCGAACCGCGGACCTATTGATTACAAATCAATTGCTCTACCAGCTGAGCTACAAGGGCATGTACGGTTTTTTATTACGATTTATAATATTATCAAGTTTTATTTTTATATTGATTTATATGATGAAAAACTATTGCTGCACTGTTTGATATATTTAAACTCTCAATATTTTTATTAATCTCTATTTTCACTGAAAAATCTGTGTACTTTTTTGTATGCTCTTTCATACCAAATCCTTCAGACCCAAATAGTAAAATATTATTTCCTTCCCATTTTATATTATTAAATTTTGTATCACTTTTAGCTTCAAAACCGTAAATCCAAAAATTTTTCTCTCTTAAAAATTTAAGAATAGTATTTATATTTGATACCTCAAATATATTTATGTACTCCATGCATCCGCTCGCAGACTTATACATAAGTTTACTTTCAGAAGGAAAATGTCTTTCTTTAATAATAATTCCATCTATGTCAAATGATGCAGCACTTCTAATTAGAGAACCAATATTTCTAGGATCAGTTACTTCATCCAAACATGCAATTGTAAGATTTTTTTTTGATTTGATAAATTCCTTCAAATTAATTTTTTCAAAATGTTCAATTTCAGCAACATAACCTTGATGTGTAATTCCGTCTTTTGAACAATATTTATCGAGTTCTTTTCGAGTTTTATAATAAATTTTTAAATCTTTAAGAAGATTTTTTCTTGGACTAACTCTATGTAAATTTTTTTTACTTTCCTCAGTTAGAAAAATTTTTAAAACTTTTCTTTTAGGATTTTTTAATGCTTCTATAACAGCATGTTTTCCTACTATAAAAAAAGATGTTTTTTCCATGATAATTGTTGAATTTACAGTATTTTTTTAGTTAATTTCCTATATTTCACGTATTGCATTTGTACAATAAAAATATATAAAACGCATGTTGTTTAAAGCTTTATTGAACATGGGGTGCTTCCCCCTAAAATTATATTAAGGAGGGGTACCAAAGCGGTCAAATGGGGCGGGCTGTAAACCCGTTGACTTCGGTCTTCGAAGGTTCGAATCCTTCCCCCTCCACCATTCAATAATTTTTTTTATAACATGGAGTGTACTTGGGTGTTGCGGGTGTAGTTCAATGGTAGAACGCTAGCCTTCCAAGCTGGATGTAAGGGTTCGATTCCCTTTACCCGCTCCAAAAAATTAAATTAGGAAAAAAATAAAAGAGGTAAACAAGTAATGTCAAAAGAAAAGTTCGTAAGAAATAAACCGCACTGTAATATTGGAACTATAGGTCACGTTGATCATGGTAAAACAACATTAACTGCTGCGATTACAAAAGTATTAGCGGAGACTGGCGGTGCACAATTTACTGCTTATGATCAAATTGATAAAGCTCCAGAGGAAAAAGAGAGAGGTATTACAATTTCAACTGCTCACGTAGAGTATGAAACAGAGAAAAGACACTATGCACACGTAGATTGTCCAGGACACGCAGACTATGTAAAAAATATGATTACAGGTGCCGCACAAATGGATGGTGCAATTTTAGTTGTAAATGCTGCAGATGGCCCAATGCCACAAACTAGAGAGCACATTCTTCTAGCAAGACAAGTTGGAGTTCCAGCTATAGTTGTCTATTTGAATAAAGTTGACCAAGTTGATGATAAAGAAATGATTGAGCTTGTTGAAGAAGAAATAAAAGACTTATTAACATCATATAAATTTCCAGGTGATAAAACTCCAATTATCAAAGGTTCAGCGTTAGCTGCTGTGGAAGGCAGGGATGATGAAATTGGAAAAAATTCTATCATGGAACTAATGAAATCTGTTGATGAATTTATACCACAACCAGATAGACCAAAAGATAAAGATTTCTTAATGCCTGTTGAGGATGTCTTCTCAATTTCAGGAAGAGGTACAGTTGTAACAGGTAGAGTAGAATCTGGAGTAATTAAAACTGGTGATGAAATAGAAATTGTTGGAATAAGAGAAACAAAAAAAACAGTCTGTACTGGAGTAGAAATGTTTAGAAAACTTTTAGACTCTGGTGAAGCAGGGGACAACATTGGTGCATTATTAAGAGGTGTTGAAAGAACTGATGTTGAAAGAGGCCAAGTATTATGTAAACCTGCTTCTATTACTCCACATACTAAATTTGAGGCTCAAGCTTATGTACTAAAAAAAGAAGAAGGTGGAAGACACACACCTTTTTTTACTAAATATAGACCACAATTTTATTTCAGAACAACTGATGTAACGGGTGAAGTAGAATTACCAGCTGGTACAGAAATGGTGATGCCAGGTGATGATGCTAAATTTACAGTAAAATTAATTACACCTATAGCGATGGCTGAAAAGTTAAACTTTGCTATCAGAGAAGGTGGTAGAACAGTAGGAGCTGGGGTAGTAACTAAAATTATAGAGTAAACTCCATAGGAGTGTAGCTCAATTGGTAGAGCGCCGGTCTCCAAAACCGGAGGTTGGGGGTTCGATTCCCTCCGCTCCTGCCAAAATAAAATTATGAAAAATCCTTTAAAATTTATACAGGATGTAAAACAAGAGGCTTTTAAAGTCACTTGGCCAACTGGCAAAGAAGTTATACAGGGATCGTTAATGGTTGTTGCTATGGCTATTGTAGCTGCTCTATTTTTTCTTGTATTAGATCAAGTACTTCAATTTTTTTTAGAGTTAGTCTTAAAGGTAAATCTGTAATGAAAAATTGGTACATAGTTCAATCTCACTCTAGCTTCGAAAATAAAGTTGCTCAAGAAATAAAAGAGGAAGCAACAAAAGCCAACCTATCAGATAAAATTGAAGAAATTATAGTTCCTACTCATGATATTACTGAAGTTAAAAGAGGAAAGAGAGTTCAAAGAAAAAAAAAATACTTTCCGGGATATGTATTGTTAAAAAGTGAAATGGATAACACAATTTATCACATGATTAAAAATTTAAAAAAAGTCAGTGGATTTTTAGGTACAAAGGGAACGCCAATCCCTGTCTCTGAAAAGGAAATTGAAAAAATACTTGGTCAAATTAAGGACGGAGTTGTGCAACCCAAATCAGGTGTTGAATATAATGTAGGTGAAAAAGTACAAGTTATAGATGGACCTTTCGCTTCATTTAGTGGGTTAGTTGAGGATATAGACGAGGAGAAATTGAGATTAAAAGTCTCAGTATCTATTTTTGGAAGACCAACTCCTGTTGATTTAGAATATAGTCAAGTTGAAAAGGCAAGCTAATGGCAAAAAAAGAAATAAGTGGATATATTAAATTACAAATAAACGGAGGCCAAGCAAATCCAGCTCCTCCTGTTGGCCCAGCTTTAGGTCAAAGAGGAATAAATATAATGGAATTTTGTAAAGCTTTTAACGAAAAAACAAAATCATTTGCAGGTAAACCTGTGCCAGTAATTATCACAGTATATAAAGATAAAAAATTTGATTTTATAATTAAATCACCTCCAGCATCTCATTTTATAAAAGAAGCTGTAAAATTAAAAAGTGGATCAAAAGAACCTGGTAGAAATATTGTTGCAAAAATTTCAAAAAAACAATTGAAAGAGATTGCTGAAAAGAAAATGGCAGATTTAAATGCTCACAATGTTGATGAAGCTGCAAAAATAATTGCAGGTTCTGCAAGATCTATGGGAATTGAGGTTGTAGAATAATGTCATCAAAGAGATTTAAAAAATTACCAGAAAAAACTAGAGACCTTCAAGCAGAAACGGTTGATAAATTAATCCCAGTTATAAAACAGAATTGTACAACGAAATTTGATGAATCTTTAGATTTAAGTTTACAGATCAACAATAAGCAAAAAAAAAGCGAGATTAATATTAGAACAGTAATTAATTTACCAGGCGGGAGTTCAAAAAAAGTAAAAGTAGGAGTTGTTTGTGAAGAGAATAAATCCCAAGAAGCTAAAGATGCAGGAGCTGAGGTTGTAGGTGGAGATGAGCTTATAGATGAAATAAGTTCAGGGAATATAAATTTTGAAAAATTAATATGTACACCAGGTATGATGATAAAACTATCAAAATTAGGAAAGATTCTTGGTCCAAAAGGACTCATGCCTAACCCAAAATTAGGATCAGTAACTAATAATATAAAAAAAGCCGTAACTGATGCAAAATCTGGCCAAGTCGAAATCAGAAATGATAAAGATGGAAATATAGGTGTGAGCATAGGTAATAAATCCTTTACAGACGATAAATTAATAAAGAATTTAAATGCAGTAATTGAAGCATTAGAAAAAGAAAAATCAAATAATACAATAAAGGGAGATTTGATTAAACAAGCGTACTTAACTTCAACTATGGGGGTTTCATACAAACTTAAATTAGGTAAGAGTATTTAATCATGATGAATAAAGAACAAAAGAAACAGTACATATCTGATATGACAAATCAGTTTGAAAAATCTGAAGCTGTGATTGTTACTCATTATCAAGGTTTAACAATGAACCAACTTGATGACTTAAGGGCTAAAATGAGAGAACATGGCATAAAATTTAAAATTACAAACAATAGAATAACAAAGTTGGCATTACAAAAAACAAGATGTAAAGAACTATCAAATTTGTTTTCAGGACCCACAGCAGTAGCACTTTCCGAAGATGCAATAACATCTGCTAAAATTTTAACAAATTTTTCAAAAGAAAATGAAAGTTTAAAGATTCTAGGTGGAATCATGGGTTCTGACATTTTGGACGTTGCTGGCGTCAAAAATGTAGCTACACTTCCTTCTTTAGATGAAGCTAGGGCTAAAATAGTAGGAATATTAAGGTCTCCAGCACAAAAAATAGCAAGTATTTTACTTGCGCCAGCGTCAAAAATCGCTATTTTAGCGCTCGAAAAATCAAAAAAATAACCAGGGACAAGTTTTAATATGGCTGACTTAAATAAAATTATAGATGACTTATCAAGTTTAACTGTTGTGGAAGCAGCTGAACTTTCAAAACAATTAGAGGAAAAATGGGGAGTGACTGCAGCAGCAGCTGTAGCAGCAGCACCAGCAGCAGCAGGTGGAGCTGCGCCAGCAGAGGAAAAAGATGAATTTACAATAATGCTTACATCTGCAGGTGATAAAAAAATTAATGTTATTAAAGAAGTTAGAGCAATTACTGCTTTAGGTCTTAAAGAAGCAAAAGATTTAGTTGAAGGCGCACCAAAAGAAGTCAAATCTGGTGTAAATAAAAAAGAGGCAGAAGAGATTAAGCAAAAACTCGAAGCAGCTGGCGCAAAAGTAGAACTAAAATAAATTAGATAGGATTTTTTACTGGTTAATATTTTTTAATCAGTAGTTAAGATGCAATTATCTTTTACAGAAAAGAAAAATATAAGAAAAAGTTTTGGTAAGCTAAAAGAGAGCTTATCTATACCAAATCTTATAGAAGTTCAAAAAAATTCATATAAAGAACTCACAGAATTTAAGCAAGATGTTGAGCAACATCTTGTAAAAGGTTTTGACAGAGTTTTCACAAGTATTTTCCCGATTGAGGATTTGAATGATAAAGCAACTTTAGAATATGTATCCTATAAACTAGAGAAACCCAAATTTGATGTTGAAGAATGTATATCTAGAGGCTTAACTTATTCAGCAGCTCTTAAATGTACACTAAGATTAGTCGTATATGAAATAGATCAAGAAAATAATACAAAAGATATATTGTCTGCAAAAGAGCAAGAAGTTTACATGGGCGAGGTTCCAATGATGACAAATAGCGGAACTTTTATAACCAATGGAGTTCAAAGAGTTGTTGTAAACCAAATGCACAGAAGCCCAGGAGTTTTTTTTGATCACGATAAAGGAAAATCTCATGCTAGTGGGAAACTATTATTTAATTGTCGTGTAATTCCCAATAGAGGCTCATGGTTAGACTTTGAATTTGATGTCAAAGATTTATTGTATTTTAGAATTGATAGAAAAAAGAAAATATTAGTTTCTACATTATTGCAAGCTTTAGGTTATTCAAAAAATGATATTGTTGACGAATTTTATCAAAAGGAAATATTAACATTTGATAAAAATTTAAATAAATGGAAAACAAAATTTGATCCTGATAATTATAAAGCTAAGAATTTTTCAGAAGAAGTTATAGACGCAAAAAATAACAAAGTAGTCGTAAAATTAGGTGAAAAAATAAATTTTTTAACAGCAAAAAAATTATCAAATGAAGGTTTGAAGGAGATTTTTGTTTCTAACGAGTCTCTTTATGGTAAATTTTTACATAGAGATATAATTGTCGGAGAAGATAAATTTAAAATAGGTACAGAATTAAATGAGACTATAGTAAGCAAAATTATAGAAGCTGAAATTAAATCAATAGAAGTTTCAAAGACAAATTCAATAAACAAAGGTCCATATTTATTATTAAGTATTTTTAATGATAAAAATGAAAATAAAAATGATGCAATAACTGAAATTTACAAGGTATTAAGACCCGGAGAACCACCTACAATTGAGATAGCCACTCAGATATTTAATAACTTGTTTTTTAGTTCCGATAGATATGATTTATCCGATGTTGGAAGAGTAAAAATGAATTCACGATTAGAATTGACATGTTCTGATAAAATTACAATTTTAAGAAACGATGACATACTAGCAATAATTCAAAAAATGCTAGACTTGAGAGACGGCAAAGATGAAATTGATGATATAGATCATTTAGGAAACAGAAGAGTAAGATCAGTTGGTGAACTTGTGGAAAATCAAGCACGAATAGGTGTTTATAGAATGGAGAGAGCTATAAAAGAAAAAATGACCACCTTAGATGTTGAGTCAGCAATGCCCCAAGATTTAATAAATGCTAAACCTTTAACAATTTCTCTTAAAGATTTTTTTGCTACTTCACAACTGTCTCAGTTTATGGACCAAACAAATCCACTCTCTGAAATTACTCACAAGAGAAGAGTATCAGCATTAGGTCCAGGTGGTTTGACCAGAGAAAGGGCTGGATTTGAGGTTCGTGACGTGCATCCGACTCACTATGGAAGAATTTGTCCAATAGAGACCCCAGAAGGTCCAAACATAGGATTAATAAATAGTTTATCAACTTATTCAAAAATCAATAAATACGGCTTCATAGAAAGCCCATATAAAAAGGTAAAAGATGGAATAGTTCAAAGCAATATAGAATATTTATCAGCAATGGAGGAAACCAAGTTCACTATTGCTCAAGCTAATTCATTAATTGATAAAAATGGAAAATTTACTGAAGAATTGGTCTCTTGTAGGCAGAATTTGAATTTTATTTTAGCTAAACCTGAAAATATTGATTATATTGATGTATCTCCCAAACAACTTGTATCAGTTGCAGCTTCATTGATTCCTTTTTTGGAAAACGATGATGCTAATAGAGCATTAATGGGATCTAACATGATGAGACAGGCAGTTCCTTTATTAAAACCAGAAGCACCGCTTGTTGGAACAGGTATCGAAAGTGATGTTGCCCTTGATTCTGGTGTAACAATTGTTGCAAGACGTGACGGTGTTGTTGATAAAATTGATGGTAAAAGAATAGTAATAAAAGCCTCTGGAGAAAAAGATTATTCTAAATCGGGTGTAGATATTTATAATTTACAGAAATTTAAAAGATCCAATCAAAATACGTGCATAAATCAAAAACCATTAGTAAGAGTAGGTGATAAGGTAAAATCTGGAGATATTATAGCTGATGGACCATCTACTAAAGTTGGTGAACTGGCTCTAGGTAAAAACGTAACCGTGGCTTTCATGCCATGGCAAGGATATAATTTTGAAGATTCAATATTAATTTCGGAAAGATGTGTAACTGATGATGTATTTACTTCTATCCATATAGAAGAATACGAAGTGATGGCAAGAGATACTAAATTAGGTGAGGAAGATATCACCAGAGATATCCCAAATGTTAACGAAGATGCTTTAAAAAACTTAGATGAATCAGGAATAGTTTATATTGGCGCTGAAGTTAAACCTGGAGATATTTTGGTAGGTAAAGTTACCCCTAAAGGAGATACAGCCTCAGGTCCTGAAGAAAAATTGTTAAGATCAATATTTGGTGAAAAAGCAATTGATGTGACCGATACATCGTTAAAAATGCCAAGTGGTAGTGGCGGTATAGTAGTTGATGTTAGAGTTTTTAATAGACATGGAATTGATAAAGATGAAAGATCAATAACAATTGAGAGAGCGGAAATAGAAAGTGTTCAAGAAGATAAAAAAGTTGAAGAGGAAATATTAGAAAGAAGTATTAAACAAAGACTTTCCTCTATTTTAAATGGAACAAAGATAAATAAAAAAATTAAAGATGTAGATTCCAACACTACATTGACAGACGAAATAATTGAAAGTTTACCAGTTTCAGATTTATTCAAAATTTCTGTTGAAGAACAATCAAAACTATCTTCTCTTTCTCAAATTAAAGATCAATACAACAGTGCAAAACAAGATATTCAAGAAAGATTTGAGGATAAAGTTTTAAAAATTAGACAAGGAGATGATTTATTACCAAGTGTGATGAAAATGGTGAAAGTTTTTGTAGCTATTAAAAGAAGATTAAGACCCGGTGATAAGATGTCAGGAAGACATGGCAACAAAGGAGTAGTAAGTAAAATAGTTCCAGTTGAAGATATGCCATATAGGGAAAATGGTAAACCTGTAGATATAGTTCTCAACCCATTAGGTGTACCAAGTAGGATGAACGTTGGTCAAATATTGGAAACACACTTAGGATGGTCATGTACTGAGCTAGGTGAAAAATTAAACCAATTAGTAAATGAGAATCAAAAGAAAATTGAAAAAACTGAAAAAATTAAAACATTTTTAAAAAATGTATATGGTAAAGAGATATACGATGAAGATATTGAAAAATTAAACCAATCAGAATTTGAAGATTTATGTTCAAATATAAGGAATGGTGTTCCAATAGCAACACCTGTTTTTGATGGCGCTAAAGAAAATGATGTTACAAAAATGTTAGAGTTAGCCGAATTGCCGAATTCAGGGCAGACAACTCTTTGGGATGGAAGAACTGGTGAAAAATTTGATAGACCTGTTACGGTAGGAACAATTTATATGTTAAAACTTCACCATTTAGTAGAAGATAAAATCCATGCAAGATCAACAGGACCATACAGCTTAGTAACTCAACAGCCTTTAGGCGGTAAAGCTCAATTAGGTGGTCAAAGATTTGGTGAGATGGAAGTTTGGGCGTTAGAAGCTTATGGAGCATCATACACACTTCAAGAAATTTTAACTGTTAAATCTGATGATGTTGCTGGAAGAGTTAAGGTATACGAAACTATTGTAAAAGGTGAGGAAAACTTTGAGTCTGGTATTCCAGAGTCATTTAATGTTTTAGTTAAAGAAATTAAATCTCTAGCGCTAAACGTGGAGTTAAATTAATATGAGCAAAGAATTAACAGATCTATTTAAATCATCAGAAATTTCTGAAGCGCAAAATTTTAATAGCATAAAAATAACTCTTGCAAGTCCAGAGAAAATTAAATCATGGACTTACGGAGAAATTAAAAAGCCTGAAACAATAAATTACAGAACTTTTAGACCAGAAAAAGATGGTTTGTTTTGTGCAAGAATATTCGGACCCATAAAAGATTATGAATGTCTTTGTGGTAAGTATAAGCGAATGAAATTCAGAGGAATTATATGTGAAAAATGTGGAGTTGAGGTAACTAAATCAAATGTAAGACGTGAAAGAATGGGTCATATCAATCTAGCGACTCCAGTAGCTCATATATGGTTTCTGAAATCTTTACCAAGCAGAATATCTCTTGCAATAGACATGAAATTAAAGGAGGTAGAAAGAGTACTTTATTTTGAAAACTTTATAGTTATTGAACCAGGCTTAACTGGTCTTAAGAAAAACCAGCTTTTGGGTGAGGAGGAACTTATAAAATATCAAGATGAGTATGGCGAAGAGTCATTTACAGCTGGAATTGGAGCTGAAGCAATTTTAGAAATACTAAAGTCGATAGATTTAGAACAAGAAAAAGAAGCATTAATTAAATCAATCAAGGAAACTAAATCAAAAGTTTCAGAGGAAAGATCTATTAAAAGATTAAAATTAATTGAGTCATTTATTGAGACTGGAAATAAGCCTGAATGGATGATTTTAACAACAATACCAGTAATACCACCAGAATTAAGACCATTAGTTCCTTTAGATGGAGGAAGATTTGCTACATCAGATTTAAATGACTTGTACAGAAGAGTTATAAATAGAAATAACCGTTTAAAAAGATTAATGGATCTAAAAGCTCCAGATATAATTGTCAGAAATGAAAAAAGAATGCTTCAAGAGTCAGTTGACGCTTTGTTTGACAATGGAAGAAGAGGAAGAGTAATCACAGGTACAGGCAAAAGACCTCTTAAATCTTTAGCAGAAATGTTGAAGGGCAAACAGGGAAGGTTTAGACAAAATTTATTAGGCAAAAGAGTAGATTACTCAGGTAGATCGGTGATAGTAGTCGGACCAGACTTGAAATTACACGAATGTGGACTGCCTAAGAAAATGGCTTTAGAATTGTTCAAACCATTTCTATATGCAAGATTAAATAAACTTGGGCTTGCTTCTACAATAAAACAAGCGAAGAAACTTGTTGAAAGAGAGAGAAATGAAGTTTGGGATGCTTTAGAATTAATTGTAAGAGAGCACCCTGTAATATTAAATAGGGCTCCAACCTTACATAGGTTAGGTGTTCAAGCATTTGAACCAAAATTAATTGAAGGAAATGCAATTGAATTACATCCATTAACATGTGCAGCCTTTAATGCAGATTTTGATGGTGATCAAATGGCAGTTCACGTACCTTTAAGTCTAGAGGCACAATTAGAAGCAAGAGTTTTAATGATGTCGACAAATAACATTTTAAGTCCATCAAACGGAAAACCCATAATTGTTCCAAGTCAGGACATGATTTTAGGAATTTACTATCTCTCTCAGCCACCATATCAGACTGATAGAGTGGAGGGATATTTCGTTAATACTTCAGAGATTGAACATGCTTTAGAAATTGGCCAAATTAAAGTTCATTCAAGAATTGTCTCAAGATTTGAAACAATTGATGAAAATGGCAATGCTAAATTTGAAAAACATATAAGTACTGCTGGAAGATTTTTATTAGCAAACCTAATTCCAAAAAATATAAACAATAAATTTGCTCTTGTTGATAGATTACTACCTAAAAAAATAGTTTCTGAGGTAATAGATCATGTATTTAGATTTTCTGGTCAAAAAAGTACAGTAATTTTTTGTGATAAGTTAAAAGATCTTGGATTTAAACATGCTTTTAAAGCTGGAATATCATTTGGTAAAGATGATTTGGTAATACCAGATAACAAACAACAATTAATTGATGAAACAAAGAAACTAATATCAGACTATGAAAATCAATATGCTGAAGGATTAATAACTAGAGGCGAAAAATACAACAAAGTTATTGATGCGTGGTCAAAATGTACAGATAAAGTAGCTTCTGAAATGATGAAAAGAATTTCTGCTACAGAAATGACTGAAGATGGTTTAAAAATTAATTCAGTATTTATGATGGCAGATAGTGGTGCACGAGGTTCTGCTGCTCAAATGAAACAATTAGCTGGTATGAGAGGCTTAATAGCTAAACCATCTGGTGAAATTATTGAGTCACCAATAACATCTAATTTTAAAGAGGGTTTAACTGCTTTAGAATATTTTAATTCTACTCACGGTGCAAGAAAAGGACTAGCTGATACTGCATTGAAGACTGCAAGCTCAGGATACTTAACTAGAAGACTTTGCGATGTAGCTCAAGATTTAACTATTACTCAAGTAAAATGTGATAACCCAAGCTTTATAAAACTTACCGAGGTCTTAGAGGGTGGAAACATAATGGTTAGCTTATCAGAAAGAGCTCTTGGAAGAGTAACCGCAAAAGACGTTAAAAATCCATTAACTGGTGAAGTTTTAATAAAGAAGAATAGTATGATCGATGAGGCTGCATGTGAAAAAATTGACTCTGCAGGTGTAAAAAACTTGAATGTTTACTCTGTAATGACATGTAGTTTAAAAGAAGGCGTATGCGCCACTTGTTATGGTAGAGATTTATCAAGAGGTAAAATGGTTCATGTTGGTGAAGCGATTGGAATGATATCTGCTCAGTCTATCGGTGAACCAGGAACTCAACTTACAATGAGAACTTTTCACGTTGGTGGAACAGCATCAGTTAAACAAGACTCTCAAATTGTATCTAATAATGATGGTATATTGAAAATTGTTAACACAAATTTATTAGTAGATTCAAAAAAGAATTTAATCGTAATGGGTAGAAATACTGAATTATCAATAGAAGATGATAATGGATTACAAGTAGCTGCATATAAAGTTCCATATGGATCAAAACTTTTCTTTGAGAATGGAGATAAAGTTAAAAAGGGTTCTAAAATATGTGAGTGGGATCCATACACAACACCAGTTATTGCTGAAAAAGATGGGATAGCAAACTATGTAGATTTAATAGATGGTGTATCTATTGCCGAAACAACTGATGATGCAACTGGAATTTCTACTAAAGCAGTTGTAGATTGGAAAACTCAATCTAAAAATACAGATTTAAAACCAAGAATTACTTTAAGAGATTCAAAAGGAAATGTCGTTAAAAAAGCTGATGATAATGAAGCAAGATACTACTTAGTTCCAGACTCAATATTATCTGTTAAAGATGGTCAAAAAATTTCAGCTGGAGATGTAATAGCTAGATTGCCTAAAGAGACTACAAAGACTAAAGATATTACAGGAGGCTTACCAAGAGTTGCTGAATTATTTGAAGCAAGAAAAGCAAAAGATAGTGCAATTATTGCTGAGAATGATGGTAAAGTAATATTTGGTAAAGAGGTAAGAGGCAAGCAAAGAGTAACAATAGAATCCGAAAATGGTGATACCTCAAGCTATTTAATTCCAAAAGGCAAACACATTAACTTTAACCAAGGTGAAAAAATTAAGAAAGGTGAATATTTGTTAGATGGTCAACCATTGCCGCATGATATTCTTAGAATTTTAGGTATTGAAGAATTGACTGAATATTTTGTAAATCAGGTACAAGATGTTTATAGGTTACAAGGTGTAATAATAAATGATAAGCACATTGAAGTTATTTTAAGACAAATGTTGAAAAAAATTGAAGTTAAAACACAAGGTGATAGCTCATTACTTCCTGGAGAAATTATAGATAGAATAAGATTTGAAAATATGAATGAGAAGCTAATTAAAGATGGTAAAAACCCTGCAGTTGGAGAAAGAGTTTTAATGGGAATAACTAAAGCCTCACTTCAAACAGAGTCATTTATTTCAGCTGCCTCTTTCCAAGAAACAACAAGAGTTTTAACAGACGCTGCTATAAAGGGTAAGGTAGATAAGTTATCTGGATTAAAGGAAAATGTTATTGTTGGTAGATTAGTTCCTGCTGGAACTGGATCTGTTAAAAATTTGTGGAATAAGAAAGCTCGTTTAGATGATGAAAAATTCATAGCAGAGAATGAGAAGATTGAACAAGCAGAAAGCCCCTTAAATCAATAAAAATTCGTCATTTTTCCATGTCTTTTAATTTGACAAATGGAATTTCTATAGTATTTTGTGCGTGTTTTTGGTTGGAATGTAGTGACTAGTGCACTAAACGCTGCCACAAATAACCTGACAGTTATTTCATCTAAAATCAAATTTATATATAAAATTATGCCAACAATTAACCAGTTGTTAAGAAAAGGACGAGAAAAACAAATTGCTAGGAATAAAGTACCAGCATTACAAAAACAACCTTTGAAAAGAGGTGTTTGTGTAAAAGTTTATACTACTACTCCTAAGAAACCAAACTCTGCACTAAGAAAAGTTGCAAGAGTTAGATTATCAAATGGTTTTGAAGTTACAGCATATATTCCTGGAGAAGGACATAACTTACAAGAGCACTCAGTAGTATTAATAAGAGGTGGTCGTGTTAAAGATTTGCCTGGTGTAAGATATCATATACTTCGTGGTAATTTAGATACCCAAGGAGTTGCAAACAGAAAACAGAGACGTTCTTTATATGGAACGAAAAAAGGTAAATAATTATGTCTCGAAAAAGAAAAGCTCCAAAAAAAATTCCAATTGTAGACCCTAAATATAAATCAGTAATAATTCCAAAATTAATCAACTCAATAATGTTAGATGGTAAAAAAACTATCGCAGAAAAAATTGTTTATGATGCAATTGACAAAATTAAATCAAAATCAAAAGACGAACCTTTAACAGTATTTAATGATGCAATAAATAATGTAAGACCAACTGTTGAAGTTCGATCGAGACGTGTGGGTGGAGCTACCTATCAAGTTCCAGTAGAAGTTAAAGCTAAAAGATCACAAGCATTAGCATTAAGATGGATTATTGATGCATCGAGAAAAAGAAAAGATAAAAAAATGTCCGATAAATTATTTAATGAAATTTTTGATGCTTATCAAAAAAGAGGTTCAGCAATAAAAAAGAAAGAAGATACACATAAAATGGCCGAGTCAAATAAGGCTTTTGCACATTTTAGATGGTAAATAATATGGCAAAAACTCATCCACTAAATAAATATAGAAACATTGGTATCATGGCTCATATAGATGCTGGCAAAACAACAACTACAGAAAGAATTTTATATTATACAGGCAAGAGTCATAAAATCGGTGAAGTTCATGATGGTGCTGCCACAATGGATTGGATGGAACAAGAGCAGGAAAGAGGTATTACAATTACATCAGCTGCTACAACTTGTTTTTGGAGAGAGCATAGAATTAATATTATTGATACCCCAGGTCACGTAGATTTTACAATTGAAGTTGAAAGATCTTTAAAAGTTTTGGACGGTGCTGTTGCAGTATTTGATGGTGTTGCTGGTGTTGAACCACAATCAGAAACAGTTTGGAGACAAGCTGATAAATATAAAGTTCCTAGAATTTGCTTTGTTAATAAACTTGATAGAACTGGTGCAGATTTCTTTAGATGCGTGGATATGATTAAAGATAGACTTGGAGCTAAACCTTTAGTTATGCAGGTACCAATAGGTATAGAGGCATCATTACAAGGTGTTGTTGATTTAGTTAAGATGAAAGCAATTGTTTGGAAAAATGAAGACCTTGGCGCTGAATGGGAAGAAAAAGATATCCCAGATGATCTCAAAGAGATATGTGATAAATACAGACAAGAATTAGTTGAGACAGCTGTTGAGCAAGATGAAAAATTAATGGAAGCCTATTTAGGTGGTGAAGAAATTAAACAAGAAGATTTGATTAAATGCGTAAGAAAAGGATGTTTAAACTTTGAATTCGTACCAGTTTTAACAGGTTCTGCTTTTAAAAATAAAGGTGTTCAACCATTATTAGATGCTGTTGTAGATTACTTACCAAGTCCAGAGGATCTTGGATCTATAATGGGTACAAAACCAGGATCTGATGAGGAAATTGAAATGAAGTTTGAGGATAGTGCACCTTTTTCGGCATTAGCTTTTAAAGTAGCAACCGACCCATTTGTAGGAAGTCTAACATTTATTAGAATTTATTCAGGTACAGTTAAATCTGGAACTGGAGTTTACAACACTTCTTCAGATAAAGAAGAAAGAGTTGGAAGAATGCTTTTAATGCATGCTAATTCAAGAGAAGACATCAAAGAAGCAAGTGCGGGTGATATAGTTGCACTCGCTGGATTAAAAAATACTATAACAGGCCATACATTGGCGAATAAAGACTCACCAGTATTGCTTGAACCAATGGAGTTTCCAGACCCAGTAATAGAAATTGCGGTTGAGCCTAAATCAAAAGCTGATCAAGAAAAAATGGGTGAAGCATTAGGAAGATTAGCTAAAGAAGATCCGTCATTTAGAGTGTCATCAGACGAAGAGTCAGGTCAAACAATAATTAAAGGTATGGGTGAATTACATTTAGATATTATTGTTGATAGAATGAAAAGAGAATTTAAAGTTGAGGCAAATGTTGGAGCACCTCAAGTAGCATATAGAGAAACAATATTAAATGCTGCTGAGTTTGATTATACACACAAAAAACAGAGTGGTGGAGCTGGACAGTTTGCTAGGGTAAAATTATCTGTTGAACCGCTAGAACCTGGTAAAGGCAGAGAGGTTGAAAGCAAAATAAAAGGTGGAGCAATACCAAAAGAATTTATACCAGGTGTTGAAAAGGGTGTAGAGACAATAGCTGACGGTGGTATCCTAGCCGGATTTCCTTTGATTGACTATAAAGTTACAATCTTAGATGGTTTACACCATGATGTTGACTCAAGTGTATTAGCTTTTGAACTTGCTTCAAGACAATGCTTTAAAGAGGCATGTGCTCGAGGAACTCTAAAACTTTTAGAACCAGTAATGAGGGTAGAAGTAGTAACTCCAGAAGATTATATGGGAGATGTAATAGGTGACTTGAACAGTAGAAGGGGTCAAATAAGTACACAAGAGCAAAGAGGAAATGCAACAGTAATAACTGCAATGGTGCCATTAGCAAATATGTTTGGTTATATAAATAGTTTAAGATCTATGTCACAAGGTAGAGCTCAATACTCAATGTTTTTTGATCATTACGACAAGGTTCCACAAAATGTTCAAGATGAGGTAATCAAGAAAACAGGTTAATTATGGATAAACAAAATATTAGAATAAAATTAAGAGCATACGATAACAAGGTCTTGGATCAGTCTACTGAGGAGATAGTAAATACTGTTAGAAGAACAGGAGCTAATATTAAAGGTCCAATTCCTCTACCTACAAAAATAGAGAGATATACTGTTTTAAGATCACCACATATTGATAAAAAAAGTAGAGAACAATTCGAAACCAGAACTCATAAAAGATTAATTGATATTATTGAACCTACACCTGCAACAGTTGAAGCACTAATGAAACTTGATTTAGCATCAGGAGTAGATGTGGAGATTAAAATATAATGGGTAATTTAGCTTTAATTGGAAAAAAAATAGGAATGTCTAGAGAGTTTTTTAAAACTGGCCAATCAGTTCCAGTAACTGTTTTAAAAATGGAGATCGGAAGAGTAATAAATGTGATTAACAAAGAAAACAGAGGATATAGTGCAGTTCAAATAGGATTTGGGAAAATAAAAAACTCAAAGTTAACCAAAGCTATGAAAGGTTATTTTGCCAAAAAAAATACAGAGCCAAAAAAAATACTTAAAGAGTTTAGATTAGAAAGCACTGAAAATTTCAAAGAAGGAAATGAAATTGGATTAGAAATATTTGAGAATGTTAAATTTGTTGATGTTAAATCTAAGACAATTGGTAAAGGATTTGCAGGTGCAATGAAAAGACATAATTTTGGTGGATTAAGGGCTACTCACGGTGTTTCAATTTCTCATAGATCACACGGTTCAACAGGACAAAGGCAGGATCCAGGTAAAGTTTTTAAAGGAAAAAAAATGGCTGGTCATATGGGAGATAAAATTAGAACTATACAAAATATTGAAGTTATAAAAACTGACAAAGAAAACAATTTACTATATTTAAAAGGCTCTATTCCTGGATCAAAAAATACAGAAGTTTTAATTAGAAAATCGGTCAAAGATATTAACAGAATGTCAATTTCAGAAAAAATTGAGCAAATTGAAAAACAAAAAAAATCAGCTGATAAAAAGAAAAAATAAATGAAAATAGATAAATTAAGTATTGATGGCAAAAAACAAAGCATAGAAGTGCTAGATAAAATTTTTAGTGCTAAAGTTAACAAGCAATTAGTGAGTGATGCTATTTATAAATTAAACGCAAACTTTAAAGGTAGAAAGGCAAAGACAAAGCAAAGAAATGAAATAACTGGCTCAACATCTAAAATTTACTCACAAAAAGGCACTGGTAATGCAAGACACTCTAGTAAAAAAGCTCCTATATTTGTAGGTGGAGGAATAGCTCATGGACCAAAAGGTCAAGATAATTATAAAATTAGAAAGTTGAATAAAAGTGAAAAAAAAATGAGCATAGCCTCACTTATTACTGAAAAAAATAAATCGAATAATGTAATTATTTTTGATGATTTTGGTAAAAAAATTGAAAAAACAAAAGAAATGTTTGAACTTTTAAAGAAGTTTGGTGCAAATAACTCTTTATTAATTATGGATACAAAGTCAAAAGATAACATCTTAAGATCGACTAAGAATATTCCTAATGTCAAATTAACAGATGCAAATCATTTCAGTGCATTTGATTTAGTTAAGTATAAAAAAATTATTTTTACTGAGAGCTCAGTCAAAGAATTGGAAAAAAGGTATCAATAATGGATAAACTAAGCTTATATGATAAAATCTTGTTTCCTGTTGTAACTGAGAAATCAACAAATTTATCAGAACAAAATAAAATTGTTTTTAAAGTACCTCATGGTGCTAATAAAAAAACTTTAAAAGGATCAATTGAAAAAATTTTTAAAGTTAATGTAACAAAAATTAATATTATTAATAAAAAAACAATCATTAAATCTACCAGAGGAAAAAAAGTTAAAAAGAAGGGTTTTAAAAAAGCAATTGTTACCCTTAAAAAAGGTCAAAATATTGACTTAACAACAGGAATTTAAATTATGGCTTTAAAAACATTTAAACCTTACACAAAATCTACTAGAGGAACCATCTTAACGAGTAGAGAAGGCTTATGGAAAGGCAAACCATACAAGCCATTAACAAGTGCTAATTATTCATCAAAAGGAAGAAATAATTATGGTCGTATAACATCTAGAAATCATGGTGGAGGACATAAGCACAAGTATAGAAAAATTGATTTTTATAGAAAAAAGAACGATATGAAAGCTATTGTGGAAAGAATTGAATATGATCCAAATAGATCATGCCATATAATGTTAGTTAAATTTGAAGACAATCAAAAATTCTATTATCTTGCTCCGCAAAAAATAAAAGTTGGCGATTATATTCAAAATGGATCTTCTTCAGAAATAAAAATAGGAAATTGTTTACCATTACAGGATATTCCAGTGGGTATTGATATACATAATGTTGAAATACAGCCGGGTGCTGGTGGAAAAATTGCAAGAGCAGCTGGTTCTTCTGTAACGATTTCTGGTATTGATGGAAATTACTCTATTATAAAAATGACTTCAGGTGAAGTTAGAAAAATAGATTCAAGAGCGTTGGCTACAATTGGAGTATTATCTAATCCAGATCAAAAAAACATTAAAATTGGAAAAGCTGGTCGATCAAGATGGTTGGGCAGAAGACCTCATACTAGAGGAGTTGTTAAAAATCCAGTAGATCACCCTCACGGTGGTGGTGAAGGAAAATCTGCAGGTGGTAGACATCCAGTTTCACCTACTGGACAATCAGCCAAAGGATTAAAAACGAGAGACAATAAAAGAACTGATAAATTTATAATAAGAAGAAGAAAGAAGAAGAGAGCTTAATTTATGGCAAGATCTGTTTGGAAAGGACCTTTTGTTGAGGAAAGTTTAATTAAAAAAGTTGAAAAGATTAAAAATGATCCTAATAAAAAACCTATAAAAACTTGGTCTAGAAAGTCTACAATAATACCTGACTTTGTAGGATTTAGTTTTTTAATTTATAACGGTAAAAAATTTATACCAATAACTGTTTCTGAAGACATGGTAGGACATAAATTTGGGGAATTTGCTCCGACAAGACAGTTTTTTGGTCATACACCAGCTGATAAAAAAGCAAAAGTTGAGGGTGGAGCAAAAGGAGCTGATAAGAAATAAATATGAGTAAAAATAAAGATATAGATTTAAAACAAGTTAGATCAATAAATAAAAATGTAAGATCTAGTGTAAGAAAATTAAAACCTATACTTAAGTCAATAGTTGGTAAAAAAGTAGAAATTGCGATTAGAGACTTGTCTTTCTCAGAAAAAAGAATTTCTAAAGATGTTAAGAAAACAATTTCATCAGCAGTTGCTAATGCAGAAAATAATTTTCAATACGATATTGACAATTTAGTAGTTAAAGAAGCTTTCTGTGGAAAACAGGTAATAATGAAAAGATTTAGAGCTAGAGCCAAAGGTAGAGCTGCAGAAATTATGAAACCATACTCAAACGTAACAATTGTTTTGAGTGAGCAAATGAAACAAAAAGAGAAGGAACATGGGACAAAAGGTTAATCCAGTAGGTTTAAGATTGGGTATCAATAGAGGATGGGACTCCGTCTGGTATGCAAAGAAACAAGATTTTGGAAATTATTTAATTGAAGATTTTAAAATTAGAGAATTCATCAAAAAAAATGTTATCAATTCAGGTGTTTCAAAAGTAATGATAGAGAGATCAGCAAAAAAATGTTTTGTAACAATTTACACCTCTAGACCTGGATTTGTGATTGGAAAAAAGGGAAGTGACATAGAAAAAATTAAAGGAAAATTATCAAGACTGAGCGCAAATGAAATAGTGCTAAATATTAAAGAGGTTAAAAAACCAGAGACAAATTCATTTTTAGTTGCTGAGAACATTGCTCAACAGCTAGTTAAACGTGTTTCGTACAGGAGAGCGATGAAGAGAGCAATGCAATCTGCATTAAGATTAGGAGCAAAAGGAATTAAAGTTTCTTGTAGTGGAAGACTTGGAGGAAACGAAATTGCACGAACAGAATGGTTAAGAGATGGTAGTATTCCATCCCATACTTTAAGAGCAGATATTGATTACGCCGAAGCCGAGGCTCTCACCACTTATGGAATAATTGGAATAAAAGTTTGGATATATAAAGGGGAAATTTTTACAAAAGAATTTAGCCAAGAGAGGAACAAAGCATAACAATGTTACAACCAACTAGAACTAAGTTTAGAAAAGCACATAAAGGAAGAATTCATGGAAATGCTTCAAGATGTAATGCTATGAATTATGGTTCTTTTGGATTGAAAGCAATTCAGCCCGAAAGAATTATATCAAGACAGATAGAGGCAGCTAGAGTAGCATTAACAAGACACATGAAAAGACAAGGCAGAGTTTGGACTAGAATGTTTCCAAATATACCTGTATCAAAAAAACCTACCGAGGTAAGAATGGGTAAAGGTAAAGGTTCTCCTGAATTTTGGGCATGCAGAGTTAAACCAGGAAGAATTTTATTTGAAGTTGATGGAGTAACAGAAGAAATTGCTAGAGAGGCTTTATATAAAGCATCAGCAAAGCTGCCAATTAAATGTAAATTTATTAAGAGAATTTAAATGAAAAAAAGTGAAATAAAAAAAATGACTAAAGAACAGGCTTTGAAAGATATTGAAAAATTAAAAAAAGATCTTTTTAACTTTAGATTTCAAAAAATTAACGGTCAGATAAAAAGTCCATCTAAAATAAGCGAGACGAAGAAGAATATTGCAAGATTAAAAACATTAGTAGTGAGAAAAGATGCCTAAAAAAGTATTAAATGGAATAGTTGTAAGCGATAAGCCAAATAAAACTATTACAGTTCTGGTTGAGCGAAAATACCAACATCCAGTACTAAAAAAAGTAATTAAAGCTAGAAAAAAATATAGTGTTCATGATGAGCAGAATAAATATAAAAACGGTGATAAAGTATCAATACAAGAGTGTAAACCTTATTCAAAGTCTAAAAAATTTGAAGTGATAGGAGTTTCCAAATGATACAAGTTCAGACTGAATTATTTGTTGCGGACAATACCGGGGCAAAAAAGATAGAATGCATAAAAGTATTAGGTGGATCTAAAAGAAGATATGCTAGTATTGGTGATACTATCGTTGTAGCGGTTAAAGAAGCAATTCCAAAAGGGAAAGTCAAAAAAGGTGCAGTTCATAAAGCAGTTGTTGTAAGAGTTAAAAAAGGAATTCATAGGAATGACGGATCTAAAGTAAGATTTGATAATAATGCAGCTGTTTTAACAGATGACAAAGGGGAGCCAATAGGCACTAGAATTTTTGGGCCAGTTACTAGAGAATTAAGAAATAGAGGACAAATGAAAATAATTTCATTGGCACCAGAGGTATTATAATGATTAAAAAAGGAACTAAAGTAAAGATATTGACTGGTAAGGATAAAAAAAAAGATGGTGACGTAATTGAAATTGACAGAAAAAATAATAGGGCAAAAGTTAAAGGTATCAACATGGTAAAAAAACATGTGAAAACAACAAAAGAAAAGAAAGGTGGGATAGTTTCAAAAGAAAACTTTATACATATATCGAATTTATCAGTCTTTGATACCAAAAATAAAAATGAGGCTAAAAAATAATGACACCTAGATTAAAACTAACCATTACTAAAGATATTGAGCCAGCATTAAAAGAAAAGTTTGGCTATAAAAACTTATATATGGGTCCAAGAATACAAAAAATTGTTTTAAATATGGGTTTAGGTCTTGATGGAAATGATCAAAAAATTTTGAAATCTTGCCAAGAAGATCTGGCAAATATCACTGGCCAAATGCCTGTAGTAACTAAATTCAAAAAATCTATTGCAAATTTTAAAACTAGAAAAAACACCAATTCAGGTTTGAAGGTAACATTGAGAAAAAATAAAATGTATGAATTTATTGATAGATTAACAAACATAGCATTACCAAGAATAAAAGATTTTAGGGGATTAAGTCCAAATGGTTTTGATAATTTTGGAAATTATACTTTTGGTGTTAAAGAACATATAATATTTCCAGAGGTAAATTTTGACAAAGTTGACAAAATTAGAGGTTTAGACATTACAATAGTTATTAAATCTCAAAAAGTAGAACATAGTTTTGAATTATTAAAACATTTAAATTTTCCATTTAGAGAAACAAGGAGCAATTAATGGCTAAAATGAGTGCGATTAACAAGAACAACAGAAGAATAAAATTGTCAGACAAATTTTATAAGAAAAGATTGAAGTTAAAAAAAATAATAATGGATAAAAAATTATCATTAGAAGAAAGGTTTAAAGCTCAACAAAAATTGTCAAAATTACCAAGAAATTCAGCAAAAGTTAGAGTTATGAATAGGTGTCAAATTACTGGTAGACCACACGGAGTTTACAGAAAGTTAAAAATTTCAAGAATAGCCCTTCGACAACTTGGTTTAGAAGGTAAAATTCCTGGAATGGTAAAATCAAGTTGGTAGAAAGGAAAATATGAGTTTAAGTGATCCAATAGGAGATATGTTAGCAAGAATTAAAAATGCTCAAGTGAGAAATCACAGTAAAGTTTCATTACCATCATCAAAATTTAAGGCTAAAATAGCAGATGTGTTAAAATCTGAAGGTTATATTATTGACTACAAAATAAATGAAGAAAAAAAACCATTAATTGAAATTAACTTAAAATATAACTCGGGAAATCCAGTAATAAATACTATTGAAAGAATTTCCAAACCAGGTAGAAGGATTTTTTCTAGCGCAAGCAGTCTTCCAAAAATTAATAATGGTCTCGGTATAGCAATTGTATCTACACCACAAGGTGTAATGACAGATGTTGATGCAAGAAAGAAAAAGCTTGGTGGTGAAATTATTTGTAAGGTATTTTAATGTCTAAAATAGGAAAAATAAATATACCGATTCCAGATAAAGTAAAAGTTTTATTATCTGGTAACATAGTAAATGTAGAGGGACCACTGGGCAAACAAGCAATAAAATTAGATTTGGAAATGTTTGAACTTAATATTAATGAAGGTAAAGAAGTATCAATAAAACCTAAAAAACTTGACGATACATCTAAAAGATTATGGGGCATGAATAGAAGCTTGCTTAATAATGCTATTATCGGGGCAAGTAGTGGTTATGAAAAAATACTTGAACTAACCGGCGTAGGTTTCAGAGCAGCATTAAAAGGAAATGTTTTAAATATGCAATTAGGATTTAGTCATGACATTAATTATAATATTCCACAAGGTATTAAAATAGCCGTCGAAAAACAAACAACATTAAAAATAAGTGGCTCAAATAAACAACAAGTAGGAATGGTTGCATCAGAAATTAAAAGTATTAGACCACCCGAACCATATAAAGGAAAGGGTATAAAGGAAAAAGGTCAATATATTTTAAGAAAAGAAGGTAAGAAAAAATAATGAGATTAAATACAATAGAAAGAAAAAAATTTAGAGTAAGAAAAAAACTTAAAAGTGTGTCGAAAGATAGATATAGATTAAGTGTCACAAGATCTACAAAAAATATAAGTGCACAAATAATTGATGATGTAAAAAATATTACTCTAGTCTCTGCTTCATCAATAGATAAGGGAATCAAAAGTCAAAAAAAAAATAAATCTGAACTGTCAACTATTGTTGCTGAAATGCTAGCAAAGAAAGCAAATGAAAAAAATATAAAAAAAATTTACTTTGATAGAGGAATTTATAAATATCATGGAAGAGTTAAAATTTTTGCAGAGACATTAAGAAAATATGGGATGGAATTTTAAAATATGGAAAAAAATACAGAATTTGTTGAAAAATTAGTTCATATAAACAGAATAACTAAAGTCGTTAAAGGTGGAAGAAGATTTGGCTTTTCCGCTCTCGTTGTAGTTGGTAACCAGAATGGGAAAATTGGTATTGCACATGCTAAAGCAAAACAAGTTCCTGATGCAATAAAAAAAGCAAATGAACTAGCTAGACGAAATCTGATACAAATACCTTTAAGAGATGGAAGAACAATACATCATGACATATATGGTAAAGATGGTGCTGGAAAAATTAAACTAAGATCTGCACCTAAAGGAACAGGTATAATAGCAGGTGGCCCAGTTAGAGCTGTGTGTGAAGTACTTGGTATAAAAGATATAGTAGCCAAATCTCTAGGTACCGCAAACCCACATAATGTAATTAGAGCATGTATTAAGGCTTTATCAAAACAAAATTCACCAAAAAATATTTCAAATTTAAGAAATAAAAAAATATCTGAGATAATCGAGAAAAGAGGATAATGACATCTTTAAATACATTAAATAATCATAAAACTAAAAAAATTAGAGTTGGAAGAGGTATAGGCTCTGGTAAAGGTAAAACTTCTGGAAGAGGAGTAAAAGGTCAAAAATCAAGATCTGGAGTTGCAATAAAAAGCTTTGAAGGTGGTCAAATGCCTTTATATAGGAGATTACCTAAAAGAGGCTTCAACCCTATAAGCAAAAATGATGTAGCAATAATAAATTTAGGTGATTTACAAAAACTAATTGATAACAAGACAATCAATGCAGATACGAAAATAAATATTGATACATTTAAAAAATCTAAACTATTTAGAAAATCGATTAATAAATTTAAAGTTTTATCAAATGGTGATTTTAATTCTAAAATTGATATTGAAGTAGATTATTCTTCTAAAATTGCCAAAGAAAAAATTGAAAAAGCTGGTGGACAAATTACTGTTAAAAATCAATCTAAATAATGAGTGCCTCAACACAATCTAATGATTTAAGAAACAGAATATTATTTACACTATTTATACTTGCAGTTTATAGATTGGGCACTTTTGTTCCTTTACCAGGAATTGACCCTGAACAACTTCAAATAATGATGGAAGGTAACCAAAAAGGTTTACTTGGTATGTTTAATGTTTTTGCAGGTGGCGCTGTAAGTAGAATGGCAATATTTGCTCTTGGAATAATGCCATATATTTCATCCTCAATTATTGTTCAATTATTAACAGGTGTATCTGATTATTTTAAAAATTTAAAGGCTCAAGGTGAAATAGGAAGACAAAAAATTACGCAAATTACTAGATATGGAACTGTTTTATTAGCAACTATACAAGGATATGGATTAGCAGTAGGATTGGAATCTTCAGCAGATTTAGTGATTAATCCTGGGATATTCTTTAAAATTTCAACCGTAACAACTATTGTTGCTGGAACTATTTTTTTAATGTGGCTTGGTGAACAAATTACACAAAGAGGAATTGGTAATGGAATTTCATTAATTATTTTCTCAGGTATTGTTGCTGAAATCCCTAGAGCTTTAGTAACGACATTTGAATTAGGAAGAACAGGCGCGATTTCAACAGTAATGATAATTTTTATATTTGTGCTGCTTGTTGCAACAATAATGTTTATTGTGTTTATGGAAAGGGCTTTGAGAAAAATTCTTATAAATTATCCTAAGAGACAAATGGGAAATAAAATGTATGGTGGAGACTCTTCACATTTACCATTAAAAATTAATTCAGCAGGTGTAATACCAGCAATTTTTGCGTCAGCCTTATTATTATTACCAGTGACCTTTTCAAATTTTAATGTTTCGCAAAACGAAACATTTTTAAACATTTCATCATACTTTTCACAAGGACAACCGTTGTATATGCTTTTATATGCATCAGGAATAATATTCTTTACTTTTTTTTATACTTCAATAACTTTTAATCCAACTGAAACAGCAGAGAATTTAAGAAAATATGGTGGATTTGTTCCAGGAATAAGACCTGGAGAAAGTACTGCACTTTATATAGATACAATTCTCACAAGACTTACAACCATAGGAGCGTTATATCTTGCACTTGTTTGTTTAATGCCAGAATTTCTAATTGCAAATTATCCAATTCCATTTTATTTGGGTGGTGCTTCTGTTTTGATTGTGGTTGTAGTTGCAATTGATACTGTTACACAAATTCAAACAAGGATGATGAGCTCCCAATACGAGCAACTAATAAAAAAAACAAAATTTGGTAGATAAGTGAATATAATATTGTTCGGTCCACCAGGAGCTGGTAAAGGCACTCAAGCAAAATATCTAGTAAAAAAATTAAATGGATATCAAATTTCTACAGGCGATATATTAAGAGACGAAATAAAAAAAGATACAGACATAGGAAAAAAAATAATCAATAACATGAATGAAGGAAAGTTTGTCAGTGATCAGATTGTTAATAGCTTGTTAAAAACTCATATTTTTGATCTTAATAAAAAGCAAAAATTGATATTTGATGGTTATCCTAGATCACTTAGCCAGGCTAAAAACTTAGACTCATTATTAAATGATTCAAATCAGAAGATTGATCATATTTTTTTCTTAAATGTAAATAAAGAAACAATTGTAGAAAGAATAAAAAAAAGAAAAGTTTTAGAAAAAAGATCAGATGACGACTTAGATACTATATTAAAGAGGTATGATACTTATATAGAAACAACTAGGCCAGTATTGGATCACTATTCTAAAAATTCAAATTTTCATGAGATTGATGGAACGATGGAAATCGATGAAATAACAAGCAAAATAGAGGCTTTTTTGAATGTTTAAGACATTGACTTTGACTAATCTTCTTATATAAAAGGCACAATTTATCACAAAAATTATGGCTCGTATCGCAGGTGTAAATATACCACAAAATAAATTAGTTCATATTGGACTTACTTATATTTATGGCATTGGAGATAAGTTTTCTAGACAAATTTGTACTGAATTAGAAATTCCTAAATCAAAGAGAGTTAATGAATTAACTGATGAACAAATTTTGAAAATTAGAGAATATATAGATCAAAAATTCACTGTTGAAGGTGATCTTAGAAGAGAAACTTCTTTAAGCATTAAAAGATTAATTGATCTTGCGACATATAGAGGTTCAAGACATAGAAAAAAACTTCCTGTTAGGGGTCAAAGAACGAGATGTAATTCTAGGACGAGAAAAGGAAAAGCAATTGCAATTGCAGGTAAAAAATTAACTCCACTTAAGAAATAATGAAAAAAGAAGAAACTTCAAACAAAGAACAGAAAACAGAGTCTAAAGCAAAAAAGAGTTCTTACTCAAAGAAAAAGAAGGGTAAAAAGAATATATTGAATGGTATTGCGTATGTTCAATCTACATTTAATAATACAATTGTATCGATCGCTGACACAAATGGTAATGTTATCTCTTGGGCATCTGCGGGACAAAAAGGATTTAAAGGTTCTAGAAAATCAACTCCATATGCAGCTCAAGTTGCTGCTGATGCAGCTGCAGCAAAAGCTTTAGAGGTTGGAATGAAGATATTATCTGTTGAAGTTAAAGGACCGGGCTCTGGTAGAGAAACTGCCTTAAGAGCTTTACAAGCAAGAGGATTTAAAATTATATCAATTAAAGACACAACACCAATGCCACACAATGGTACAAGACCACCTAAAAAAAGGAGAGTTTAATGGAGCAAACAGAGGTAAATTCAAAAAATTGGAAATCATTAATTAAGCCTGCAAAACTAGATGTTCAATTAAGTGATGATAAAGCTTTTGCAAAGATCACTGCCGAACCTCTTGAAAAAGGTTATGGATTAACTCTTGGTAATTCATTAAGAAGAATTCTTTTATCTTCAATTAGAGGAACTGCTGTAACCTCTATTCAGATAGATGGTGTATTACATGAATTTACATCAATTAAAGGGGTGAGAGAAGATGTGACCGATATAGTATTAAATATAAAATCTTTAGCTCTTAAAAGCTCATCTGATGAACCAAAAAAATTAATACTTGATGCGAAAGGTCCTGGAGAAATAAAGGCGTCTGATATAACATCTGTTGCTGATGTTGAAATTTTAAATCCAGATTTAGTTATTTGTAATCTAGATGAAAATACTAAGTTTCATATGGAAATGACTGTCGGTACTGGAAAAGGATATGTTTCAGCAGAAATGAATAAACCAGAGGAACCACCATTGGGCTTAATTCCAATAGACTCATTATTTAGTCCAGTTAAAAAAGTTTCTTATTCGGTTAGTACAGCTAGAGAAGGAAAAGCTTTAGATTACGATAAATTAACTATGGAAGTTGAAACAAATGGATCAATCTCAGCAGAAGATGCTGTTGCATATTCTGCAAGGATTTTTCAAGATCAATTAGGAATGTTTGTTAACTTTGACGAACCACAAGAAGTTATTGTAAAAGAACAACCTTCAGAACCGGAATTTAATAAGAATTTGTTGAGAAAAGTTGATGAATTAGAGCTTTCTGTAAGATCAATGAACTGCCTAAAAAATGATAATATTATCTATATTGGTGATTTAGTACAAAAATCAGAAGGTGAAATGTTAAGAACACCTAATTTTGGAAGAAAATCATTAAATGAGATTAAAGAAGTGTTAACAGGGATGTCATTATATCTTGGAATGGAAATTCCAAACTGGCCACCAGATAATATTGCTGAATTATCTAAAAAACTAGAGGAAGCAATCTAATGAGACATAAAATGGGCTATAAAAAGCTCAACAGAACCTCAGAACATAGAAAGGCTCTGATTAAAAATATGCTTAATTCATTAATAAAGTATGAGCAAATTACAACAACATTACCAAAAGCAAAAGTTTTGAAGCCTCAAGCAGACAAAATTATTACACTAGGTAAGAAAGATACATTATCTAACACAAAAACATTAATTTCAAAGTTGCAAGATATTAAATCTACAAATAAAGTTAAAAAAACTCTTTCTAAGAGATATGAAAATAGAAAAGGTGGATATACGAGAATTATTAGGGCAGGATTTAGATATGGTGATAATGCACCGATGGCTGTAATTGAGTTTGTAGACAGGGATGTTGAAGCAAAAAGAGTCGATAAAAAAAAGAAAGCTCCAGCTAAAGATCAAAAAAAAGAACCTCCAAAAGAAGCAACTGCTTAAACTTAGATAGATGAAAAAGCTATTAAACGTTGATAAGACGTTCAGTGGTATGCGTATTGATAGATTTTTAAGAAATCACTTTGGTCAAATTCCACAAAGTTTAATCGAAAAAAACTTAAGAAATGGAAGAATTAAGTTAAATAAAAAAAAAATTAAAAGCTCAAAAAAAATTCAATTTAACGATAAAATTGAATTATATAACTTTGAATTTAAAAAAAATATCAAGCAAAGTAAGGAAAAATATAATCCTAGCAATGAAATTATAAAAGAAAATGAAGATTTAATTATTGAAAATAATGAGAATTTTGTTGTTCTAAATAAACAATCAGGAATTTCAGTGCAGGGTGGTACAAAATCTAAAAAGAATATAATCGATATATTTGCAAAAAGTAATTTATTTAGAGACGAGAAACCTTATTCTGTTCACAGATTAGATAAGGATACATCTGGAGTTTTTATAATAGCAAAGAATAGGGAAACAGCCCAACTGCTCACTTCACTCTTTAGATTAAGAAAGGTTTATAAAACCTATTTAGCAATATGTAATGGTGAATTAATTTTAATCGATAAAGGTGTGATAAAAGGTGATTTGATAAGATTTGAAAATAAAAAAAAAATTGTTGAAAAAGCTGAAACAAAATATGAAATCTTAGATAAAAATAATAATGCGACCTTCATTCAGCTAAATCCAATTACAGGAAGAAAACACCAACTAAGAAAACAATTATTTAATTTAGGAAACTCAATAATTGGTGATAAAAAATATAATTCAACAAATAACTCAAAAATAAATAATAAAAATCTAATGTTACATTCTTATGAAATAAAATTTAAGATAAATGAAAAAAAATACACTTTTATAGCTACACCACCTGATTATTTTAGAAATATGTTGAAAACTAAAAGACTTAATTTTTAATATTTGATAAAAAATTTTTTATCAAATCATTCTCAATATTTTTATAATTTTGTTTTTTGATTTTATTTAAATTTGAAACCCCTCTATCTCTAACTCCACAAGGAACTATTTTTTTATATACATTAAGATCATTAGAGATATTTAATGCAAAACCGTGATAAGCAATCCATTTCTTTACTTTTATGCCTATTGCTGCAATTTTATCTATTTTACCAGATTTGTGCTCAAACCAAATTCCAATATTTTTTCTATCAGCAAAACACTTTATATTGTAATTTTTTAAAGTATCTATAATTGTCTTTTCGATTGCAGTTATAATTTTTTTTATATTCCTACCTCTTCTGTTTAAGTCAATCACAAAATAAAAAACTAATTGACCAGGGCCATGATAAGTTATTTTTCCACCTCTATTCGTTTTAATAAAGTTTATGGATTTATCTAAAATCTCATTGTCATTAAAACTTGTTCCACCAGTATAAATCTCTTCATGTTCAAGTATCCAAATAAGTTCTTTATTATTATTTACTTTGATTTGCTCCAATCTATCTTCAAGTGTATCTATCGCAGATTTATATTTTATTGGTTTTACTGACTTTTTGATCTCTATTGTCATTATAAATTTGTATTATTTTTATTTTGTATTAATAGTGCCAACTAAATTATAGGTAAATTTTATGACTATAGTGAAAAAAATAAAAGATAAAAAAGTTAACTTTGAATTTAACAAAGAATTCATCAAAGTTGTCACAGATAAAATTACCTCAAATGATGCTGGATTTATTACAAATTCGTTCAATGCCATGCATCCAGCAGATGCTGCTGATATAATTGAACATTTAAGCCAAAATGATAGAGAAAATTTAATAAAATTAAATAGTTTTAAAGTTGATCCTGAAGTTTTTGTTGAATTAAATGAGTCAATTCAATCTGAAATGATTGCTTATTTATCTTCTGATTCAATAGTCAACATACTAAAAAATTTAGAGTCAGATGACGCAATTAAGATTTTAGAAAATGTTGATGAAAAAGATAAAAATACAATCCTTAGCTCATTACCTCCAAAAGATCGATTTGCATTACTTGAAAGCTTAAGTTATCCGGAAGACTCTGCTGCTAGATTAATGCAGCGTGAATTTACAGCTATTCCAAGTAATTGGTCTGTAGGACAAACGATAGACTATTTAAGAGAAAATAAAGAACTTCCTGAAGAATTTTTAGAAATATTTATAGTTGATCAAGAATTCAAACCGATCGGTACAGTTCCTTCATCAAGAGTATTAAGAACTCCAAGAGATACAAAAATGATGTCTATAATGGCAGAATCTCAAACTTTAATACCAGTTGATATGGATAGAGAGGAAGTCGGTAATTTATTTGAAAATTATAATTTGAGTTCAGCAGCTGTAGTGGATAAGTCTGACAAATTAGTTGGGATGATAACTTATGATGATGTTTTAACAGTATTAAAAGAGGAAGCTGAAGAAGACGCACTAAGATTAGCTGGAGTAGGTGATGAAGAAATAACTGATGGTGTAATAACAAAAACTAAGAGAAGATTTAATTGGTTGTTACTAAATTTGTTTACTGCTTTTCTCGCAACTTATTGCATAAGTTTATTTGGTGCCACTATAGAACAAATGGTAGTATTAGCTTTTTTAATGCCAATCGTTGCATCAATGGGTGGTAACGCTGGCATGCAAACATTAGCTGTTACAGTCCGATCGTTAGCAACACAAGATTTAACAAAAAATAATTTTACGAATAATATTATTAAAGAATTTAATATTGGAGTTTTAAATGGAGTTATTTTTGCAATTATAAGTTCTTTGATAGTTCAAATATGGTTTAATGATATTCAGCTCTCCCTAATAATTTCAATTTCAATGGTTTTAACTATGATAGTTGCTGGTCTTTTTGGTATTTTAGTGCCTGTAACATTAAATAAAATGAAAATTGATCCTGCAATTTCCTCTAGTGTATTTGTTACAACCATAACAGACGTAATTGGATTTGTATCTTTCTTGGGTGTAGGAGCTTATTTTTTATAATCAAAAATTATCAATCAATCTTACTCCATTAATATAATAAGCAATAAATAGTCTGTATTTAGATTTAAAATTATTTAATTTCATTTTTTTTTCATCTCTAAATTCAAGATATTCAATTTTGATTTTAAATTTATTTTCAAGCTCAACTTTGTATTTTAACAAATCCACAGATTTATTCATTTTTGATAATCTTTTTATTTTATCCAATTTGATGGCTATCTTTGAAGCTATTTTAATAGATGATTTTTTTAATAATTTATTTCTTGTAGATAATGCAATTTTATTTATTTCTCTAATGGTTGGACAGCCAATAATATTTATTTTATATTTTTTACCTAATATTCTTTTAATAAACATGTATTGTTGAAAATCTTTTTCACCCATAAAAACTTGCTTAGATTTAACAATAGATAGCAACCTATTCATTACGTTTAATACTCCTTCAAAATGACCTTTCCTGTATTTAGCACATAAAATCTTGTCAGATTTATTAAGTTTAAAATTTTTCATTTTTTTTTTATATATTTCATTGACTGCTGGTAAAAATAAATAATTCACTTTAAGTTTTTTTAAAATTGAAATGTCTCTCTTTATGTTTCTAGGATAATTCTTAAAATCTTTTTTTTGGTTAAATTGGGTTGGATTGACAAAAATACTTACTATTGTTTGTTTGTTATTTTTTTGTGAAATTTTTATTAAAGATACATGGCCTTTATGAATTCCACCCATTGTAGGTACAAATCCAACATTTTTGTAATTTTTTACTGCCTTATTTAGTTCAAAAACATTTTTTAAAATTTTCATTTTTAATAAATATGATTATAAGTAAAACATCTTAATGATTAAACAAGCTATTATTCCTCTTGCTGGTTTGGGTACACGTTTGCTACCTTTAACAAGTGTTTTTCCTAAAGAACTACTTCCAATAAATGGAAAGCCAGGAATAGAATATATTTTAGATGAATGTATTGATGCTGGTGTAACTGAAATAATTTTTATTATTTCAAAAAAAAAAGAGATGATAAAGAAATATTTCAACAATGATAATTTTTATAAATTAATTATAAAAAAAAAGAAAGATCCTAGAATAATTAATGAGTATAAAAAAATTCTTTTTTTTAAAAAAAGAATTAAATTTGTTTATCAAAATAAACCCATGGGAACTGGTGATGCTGTACTCAAAACTAAAAAGTTTATAAAAAATAATTATTTTTTAATGTTGTTACCTGATGATTTAATTATGAAAAAGAATTGTTCAAAAGATATGATAAAAATTCATAAAAAATTAAAAGGTTCTGTAATGGCCAGCATGAACGTTAAAAAAAATAATGTAAACCGTTGGGGAATTTATTCAATTAAAAAAAATATTGACAAATTAAATTTTAAAATTGCAGATGTAATTGAAAAACCTAACACTAAAGATGCTCCTTCAAACAATGCAGTTATAGGTAGATACATATTATCAAAGAAAATTTTTCATTATCTTAAAAATCAAAAAAAAGGTAAAGGTGGTGAAATACATATTACAGATGCAATTAGACGAATGATATTAGATAAATATTTATTCATTGGACATAAATTCAGAGGTAATTATTTAGATTGTGGATCTATGAAAGGTTATATTAAATCTGGAATTGAAATTTCTAAGCTATGAAAATTTGCATTATAGGATCTGGTTATGTTGGCTTGGTTACGGGAGCTTGTTTTTCTGACTTAGGTAACACAATTACATGTGTTGATATTAATAGACAAATTATAGAAAAATTAAATAAAGGAATAATGCCAATTTATGAACCTGGTCTTCAAGAATTGGTTGTAAGAAATTTAAAAAAAAAAAGACTTTTATTTACAACAGATATTTCTAGCTCAATAAAAAAGTCAGATATCATATTTATTTGCGTTGGAACTCCTACAAAAAATAATAAAGCTGATTTGAAATATGTATTTAATGTTACCAAAAGTATAAAATCTAATCTAAACAAGTATAAAATAATTGTTACTAAATCCACAGTCCCAGTTACCACTGGTGATAAAATTACAAAAATTTTAAAATCAAATAAAAATAAAAATAAGTTTGATGTTGTATCTAATCCTGAATTTTTAAGAGAAGGTGAAGCTATTAGAGATTTTCAATTTCCAGATAGAGTTGTTGTAGGCACTAGCAGCAATAAAGCAAACAAAATTATGAAAAAATTATATCTTCCATTAATTAAGAAGGGTGGAAGATATTTTCATACTTCTAGAAGATCGGCAGAATTAATTAAATATGCATCTAACGCTTTTTTAGCGACAAAAATTACATTTATTAATGAAATAGCTAATTTATGTGAAAAATCAAACATAGACGTTAAAGAAGTTGCAATTGGCATGGGTTTAGATGAAAGGATTGGTAGTAGATTTCTACGTGCTGGTCCAGCATATGGTGGATCATGCTTTCCAAAAGATACAAGAGCACTTGTTTCAACTGGTCGAATGTTTAAAACAAATCTTTCAGTTGTAAAATCAGTAATAAATTCAAATGATAAAAGAACTAATTTATTATTAAATAAAATTAGTAAAATATTGAATAACAAAATTAAAAACAAAAATATTACATTTTTGGGTGTTACTTTTAAACCAGGTACTGACGATATGAGAGAATCCTCTTCATTAAAAATGATACCAGCTTTAATAAGGAAAGGAGCAAATATTAATTATTACGAACCAACTGGCAAGAAAGAGGAATTAAAATCCGAAAATATAAATTTTTTTGAAAATATAAAAGATGCCTGCAAAATCGCAGATCTAATAATTATTCATACAGAGTGGAATGAATTTAAGCAACTCAACTTTAGAAAAATTACAAAAAAAAGAAATTTTAAAGTTTTTGATATGAGAAATCTTTACACAACTTCTGAAATGAAAAAAAATAAAATAAATTATTTTAGTATTGGTAGATAATTAATTAAGATCAAATATTGCATCAACTTCAACTGCAACACCCAATGGAAGGCTATTAGTGCTGACAGCAGCTCTTGCATGCGATCCAGCTTCATCAAATACGCTTTTTATCAGATCTGAGGCTCCATTTATGACTTTTGGTTGCTCAATAAAATCATCTGTAGAATTAACATATCCAGTAAGTTTCAAACATGATTTAATTTTAGATAAATCATCACCACATGCTTTTTTTGCTTGAGATATTATACTTAATGCACATCTTTTAGCTGCTTCATAACCTTGTTCAGTATTATAATCTTTTCCGAGTTTTCCTTTAATTAAATTTCCATTCTCATCAATTGATATTTGACCAGATATATATAGTAAATTTCCAGATAATCTTGTAGCAGCATATGAGCCAACAGGATCATTAGCTTTTGGTAATTTAATATTTAAATTCTTTAAATTTTCATCTGCTGACATTATTTGCCTTTCTTTTTCTTTTTATTTTTATCGTATTCTTTTCTTTTCTCAATTAAAATTAATGCTTCTTCCATAGTTAATTCAACAGGATCTTTTTCTTCAGGTATAGTCGCATTTAGCGATTTGTATTTAATGTAAGGACCATACTGACCTTTCATGACTCTAACTGGCTTTTTATCCTCAGGGTGTTCTCCTAAATCTTTTATCATAGATGATGAAATCCTTCCTGGTTTAGCTTCAGCAATTAATGTAACAGCTCTATTCAATCCAATTGTGAATAATTCGTCCACATTTTCTAGTCTAGCAGATTTATTTTCACATTTAAGGTAAGGACCAAATCTTCCAACATTCACAGTAATATCTTTATCATTTTCAGGATTTTTACCTAAACTTACTGGTAACGAGCATAAGTATTTTGCCTTTTCTAAATCAATATTTTCAATCTCAATTCCTTTAGGTATAGAAACATTTTTTAAATTATTTTCTTCTTTCTTTAATTTTCTTTTTTTCTTTTTAGTTTTTTCATCGTCCTCTATGATTTCTTTCTCAAATTGCAAATATGGACCAAATCTTCCATTTTTAAGAAAAATATCTTTACCTTTATCATTTTTTCCAATGAATTTAGGTTCTGCTAATGTTAATTGTTGTGCTGCTTTAGATTTTGATAGTGGTCTTGTAAATTTGCATTCTGGATAATTTGAACACCCAATAAAGGCACCACCTCTAAAACTATTTTTTAAACTTAGTTGCCCAGATTCACAAAGCTTGCATTTTCTATCAATATTTCCATCTTTATCGACCTCAAATATTAGCGATCCAAGACTTTCATTCAATAGGTCTAATACTTCTCTGGTTCTTTTTTCTTTTACACCTGAAACATTAGAATTAAAGTCTTTCCAAAAGTTCTCTAAAACTTTTATCCAATTTTCTTTGCCTGATGTTATATCATCTAATTGATCTTCTAGTTTTGCAGTAAAATCATAATCAACATATTTGGTAAATAATTTTTCTAAAAAAGCAGAAAGTAATTTCCCTCTATCAGTTGGGAAAAATCTTTTATTATTTATGTCAGCATAACCTCTATTAGCTATTACTGAAATAATACTTGCATAAGTAGATGGTCTTCCAATTCCTAGCTCCTCTAATTTTTTAACTAGACTTGCCTCTGAATATCTAGGTGGTGGTTGTGTATAGTGCTGTTCATCAATATGATCTTCAAACTTTACATCACCTTTTTCAACATCTGGCAAAATATTTTCATTGTCATCATCATTTTCATCAATCTTATATAGTTTAAGGAAGCCATCAAATTTTAATGTTGAACCACTAGCTTTGAATATATTTTTATCATCATCTGAGTTGATGGTAATAGTTTTTCTATCAAATTTTGCTGACTGCATTTGTGATGATAAAGATCTAGACCATATTAAATTATAAAGTTTATATTGATCAGTGCTTAAGTATTTTTTCATATCTTCTGGTTTTCGAATAATTTCTGTTGGACGTATAGCTTCGTGAGCTTCTTGAGCATTCTTTGCTTTTTTCCCACTATAATTTAGAGGTTGTTCTGGTAAATATTTATCACCATAATTCTGCATTATAAAATCTCTGAAAGATGTTATCGCATCTTTTGAAATATTAGTTCCATCTGTTCTCATATAAGTAATTAATCCTACGGTTTCACCTTCAATATCAATTCCTTGATATAGTCTTTGGGCAATTTGCATTGTCCTTGATGCTCCAAAACCAAGTTTACTCGATGCTGTTTGTTGTAATGTTGATGTAGTAAAAGGTCCTGATGGATTTCTGTTATAAGTTTTTGAACTTATATCTGTTATGTTATATTTTTTATTTTTTATTTTTGATAAAGCGTCGTTAATATCTTGTTTGTTTTTAAATGAAAATTTCTCAACCTTATTTCCATCTAATTGTGAAATAGTTGTATTTATTTTTTCATTTTTGTTATTTTTAAAAATTATATTTAAAGTCCAAAATTCTTTTGGTTGAAAAACTTCTATTTCCTGTTCTCTTTCGGTTAAAAGTCTTAGAGCTACAGACTGAACTCGACCAGCAGATTTAGAACCTGGTAATTTTGTCCATAGAATGGGGGAGATATTAAAACCTACTAGATAATCTAGAGCTCTTCTTGCCATATAAGCATCAACTAAATGTGGCTCTATTTTTCTTGGATTATCTATTCCATTTGTAACTGCTTTTTTTGTTATTTCGTTGAAAACAACTCTTTCAACTTCTTTATCTTTTAATAATTTTTTTTCTTCAAGAAACTCTTTTACATGCCAAGCTATTGCTTCACCTTCTCTGTCAGGATCAGTAGCTAGAATAATTTTTTTTGAATCTTTAGCACTATCTGTAATTTCTTTTAAATATTTTTTTGAAAAACTATCTACTTCCCAAATCATTTTAAAATCATTTTCAGGATCAACAGAACCATTTTTCGAAGGCAGATCTCTTATATGTCCATAGCTTGCAAGAACTGTATAATCTGATCCTAAATATTTATTAATTGTTTTTGCTTTAGCTGGACTTTCAACAATTACTAGATTCATATTTAGAGAACGTACTTAAAACAGTTAAACTGTCAAATTATTAAATTTTTGTCTTAGTTTCCTCTTTATTTATCAAGCGTTTAACGTTTTCTCTATGAGTGTAAAAAATTAAAATAAACATTATGAAGTAAAACATAATGTTATCATTGCTAAAAAAAAATATAAAAATAGGAACACTTAATGATCCAAGAATTGATCCTAATGATGAGTATTTAGAAATTAAATATGTAATTACCCAAACGATACCAAAAACAATACCCAAAAAATAATTTAAAATAATCAACATTCCAACATATGTTGCAACACCCTTACCACCTTTAAATTTTAACCATATTGGAAAAACATGTCCTAAAAAAACAGATAATGAACAAATGTAAATAAATTCTGGATAATTTAACTTAACATAAATTATTGGCAAAACCGCTTTTAAAATGTCTAGTAATAAAGTTGAGTAACCTAAAAATTTATTGCCAGTTCTTAAAACATTGGTGGCGCCTATATTACCCGATCCTATTTCTCTTACGTCTTTTTTTAAAAAAATTTTTGTTAATAAAAAACCAAAAGGAATAGAACCTAATAAATATGATAAAAGTGATAAAATAAATATTTCCATTTAAATATTGTAAAGCTCTTGTCCTTTTACGAATGTATTGGTTACTTTTCCTTGTAATCTCTTATTTTCAATTGACGTATTTTTTGATTTAGAAACCAAATTTTCTTGCTTTACGATCCAAGGTTTATTTATATCCACAATGCAGAAATCTGCATCATTACCTACAGATAAATTACCTTTATTAATTTTCAAAATTTTTGCTGGATTGGAGGTTAATGCAGCAATAATTTTTTCAAGTTTTACAGACCCATTGTGATATAATTCTAATGACAAGGATAATAACGTTTCAATACCAGTTGCTCCTGTTGCGGCTTGAGCAAATGTTAATCTTTTTTGCTCTTCATCTTCAGGTTTGTGATCTGAAACTATTACATCGATTGTACCATCATTTAATCCTTGCACTAAACTTAATCTATCGTCTTCAGTCCTGAGTGGCGGAGACAATTTTAAAAAAGTTCTAAAGTCACCAATATCATTTTCATTTAAAGATAAATTATTTATTGATACCCCACAGGAAAATCTTACTTTATCTTTTCTATCTCTGATAATTTCAACTGCTTTTCCTGATGAAATCTGAGAAATGTGATAACGGCAATTATATTCTTCTAATAATGTTAAATCTCTCTCTATAATTATTAGTTCAGCTATTTCTGGGATGCCTTGTAAACCAAGTTTTGTCGAAATTATTCCATCATTTATCATGCCATTTTCAGCTAATTCTTGATCTTCCGCATGTTGCATTATTAAAGATCCCAAATCTTTTGCTGAATTCATTATTCTGGACATAACTCTTGTATTCTGAATTGTTCTAATTCCATCTGTAAATGCTATTATCCCTTTACTTTGCAGAAGACCAAACTCTGTCATATTTGTACCTTCAGTACCCTTTGTTAAAGATGCTGTGGGAAATATATTTATTTTTGATTTATCTCTGCCTCGTCTTTTTAAAAAATCTACTATTGAAACGTTGTCGATTATTGGATCAGTATTAGGCATTGTTACAACTGAGGTTACTCCCCCAGATAATGCAGCATTGCTCAAAGTTCTGAAATTTTCTTTATATTCATAACCTGGTTCACCCACAAATACTCTCATATCAACTATACCTGGGAAAATATAATTCTCTTTTAAATCAATAACTTTTTCTCTACTAGGAATGTTGTTTTTATTCACCTTTTTTCCAACACCTTCAATTTTTCCATCTTCACCTATTATTAATCCTCCTATCTCACTCATGTTGTTATGAGGATCAATTATATTTGCGTTAATAAAGTATTTTTTTTTCATCATTCACAAAAAATTTTTAAACATGCCATTCTTATCGCAACACCTAATTCAACTTGCTCTTTTACAACACTCATATTGGTGTCATCAGCTAGTTTTGTATCAATTTCAATACCGCGGTTCATTGGACCAGGATGCATAATAATTGAATCTGATTTTGCATATTCTAATTTATCCTGTGTTAGTCCATAGTATTCATAATACTCTCTATTAGATGACAGGAATGAACTACTCATTCTTTCATTTTGAAGTCTAAGCATCATTACTATGTCGCAATCTTTTACACCTTTCTTCATATTTGAAAAAATATTAACCCCAAATTTTTCTATATCTTTTGGTAAAAGGTTTGAAGGAGCTACAATATTAACTTCGGCACCCAACATGTTTAGCAAGTAAATATTAGATCTTGCTACTCTTGAATGTAGAATATCTCCACAAATTGCAACCTTTAATCCTTGAATTTTTTTTTTCCTATTCAATATAGTTAATGCATCAAGTAATGCTTGGGTAGGGTGCTCTCTCCTTCCATCACCAGCATTTAAAACAGCACAATTAACTTTTTGAGATAAAAGATTACAAGCTCCTGAATCTTGATGTCTAATAACTATTATATCAGGATGCATTGCATTTAATGTCATTGCAGTGTCTATTAGCGTTTCACCTTTTTTAATTGCTGAGTTTGTTATATTCATTGACATAACATCTGCACCTAATCTTTTTCCTGCTAGTTCAAATGAGCTTTGTGTTCTTGTTGATGGTTCAAAAAAGAGGTTAATTTGAGTTTTCCCCTTAAGTAAATCTAATTTTTTATTTTTGCTTTTGTTTAATTCAATAAATTTTTCAGCTTCTTTTAAGATTAAATTAACATCATTTATTGATAAATCTTGAATACCTAGGAGATGTTTTTGAGAAATTTTAATAGCTTTGGTTTTAGTTGCCATTAAAACCAACTCTATAGCCACAAAGGTTGATTAATGCAAGTATTAATTATTAATAAAATCTATGGCACCCTGTAAGATAAATGCAGCAGCATTTTTATCTATATTTTTTTCTCTTTTAGTTACGTTAATACCTAAATTTTCGGTTAATTTAAACGCTCCAACTGTTGATAATCTTTCATCCCAAAGACTTATTGGAATATCAATTTCTTTTGATATTGCTTTTGACACATCATTTACTGATTGAGAGGATTTACCTAAGCTACCATCCATATTAATTGGATTACCAATAATTATTCCTTTAATATTATTTTCTTTAATAATATCCTCTAATTCATTGATAAGATCTTCAAATTTGGATTTGTTTATTGTTTTAAGCGGTGTGGCAATTTTTTGATTTTCATCACATATAGCTACACCAATTCTCTTTGAACCTAAATCAAGACCAATTAATCTAGATGTATTTAGCTGTTTCTTTTTAAATTCCTCAATTGTGATCATATTGTATATTATTTACTTAAGTGATAGTTTGCGGCAATATTTTTACCATATGAGTATAGATCTTAAAACAGTAAAGCACATTTCGAAATTAGCAAGAATTTCTGTTGATGATGAAAAAGCTAACAAATTAAAGGGCGACTTGAATAATATATTTGAATTTATAGAAAAATTAAATGAATTAAATACTGATAATGTTCAAGCTTTAACATCAATTGCTGAGACCACCCTAAGATTTAGAAAAGATGAAATTAAATCAGAAAATATCAGAGAAAAAATTTTAAAAAACTCACCTGAAGAAAATAAAGATTTTTTTGTTGTACCAAAGGTTGTTGAATAATGTCAGATATAACAAGTCAAAGTTTATTCGAATTAACATCGAATATAAAAGAAAAAAAACTATCTTCAGAGGAAATTACAAAAGCATTTATAAACCGCGCTGAAAAATCAAAAAAATTAAATGTTTATGTTACAGATAATTTTGAAAAAGCAATAGATCAATCAAAGAAATTTGACTCTAATCCTAATTTAGATTTTAAACTACCAGGTATTCCTATTGCTGTTAAAGATTTATTTTGTACAAATGGAGTTAGAACAACAGCAGGTAGCAAAATATTAAATAACTTTGTTCCCACATATGAGTCTACGGTTACTCAAAATTTGTGGAGTCAAGGAGCAATACTTCTTGGTAAACTTAATTGTGATGAATTTGCTATGGGCTCTTCAAATGAAACTAGTTTTTTTGGAAATGTTCAAAATCCTGTAGGAGAAAATTTAGTCCCTGGTGGATCTTCAGGAGGTTCTTCTGCAGCTGTCGCCGCAAATTTAACTCCAGTTACCATTGGAACAGATACAGGTGGATCTATTCGTCAACCAGCATCATTTACAGGAACTGTTGGACTTAAACCTACATATGGAAGTTGTTCTCGTTATGGAATTGTAGCATTTGCTTCATCTTTAGACCAAGCAGGACCTATGACGAAAAATGTAAGAGACTGTTCTATGCTTTTAGAGGTGATCTCTTCATTTGATCAAAAAGATTCAACTTCAATTGATTACAAAAGAAATTGTTATTCAAAAGAATTATCAAAAGATATTAAAGGAAAGAAAATTGGTATTCCTAAAGAATATAGAGTTGACAATATGCCTGACGAAATTGAACAGCTATGGAAAAATGGTATCTCATATGCAAAAGATTGCGGAGCAGAAATTATCGATATTTCGCTTCCACATACTAATTACGCATTACCAACTTATTATATTGTTGCACCAGCTGAAGCATCTTCAAATCTAGCAAGATATGATGGTGTTAAATATGGATTTAGATCTCCTGGTCAAAATTTAATAGAAATGTACGAAAAAACTAGATCTGAAGGTTTTGGTGATGAAGTTAAAAGAAGAATTATGATTGGAACTTATGTTTTATCTTCTGGTTACTATGATGCCTATTATCTAAAAGCGCAGAAAGTAAGACAATTAATAAAAAAAGATTTTGATGATGCCTTTTCTAAAGTTGATGCAATTTTAACTCCATCTACTCCAAGTTCAGCATTTAAAATTGGTGAAAAAACAAACGATCCAGTATCAATGTATTTAAATGATATATTTACAGTTCCAATAAATCTAGCAGGCTTACCAGGTATTTCTATACCAGCTGGTAAAGATAAAAATAATTATCCTTTAGGCCTTCAAGTAATTGGAAAACCTTTTGATGAGCAAAATATACTTAATATTTCTTATGCATTAGAAGATAGGATTAATTTTAAAAATGATATTTCAGACTGGTGGTTAAGTGAGTAAAAATAGTGAATATCTTATTGAAAGAGAAAATAAACAATATGAAGTGATAATTGGTTTAGAAGTGCACGCTCAAGTTACTTCAGAGTCAAAACTTTTCTCTCAATCATCAACAAAATTTGGTGCAGAACCAAACACACAAGTTAGTCTTGTAGATGCAGCATTTCCAGGAATGTTACCAGTTATAAATGAATTTTGTATTGAACAAGCAATTAAAACTGGAATAGGACTTAAAGCCAAAATAAATAAAAAATCTGTCTTTGATAGAAAAAATTATTTTTATGCAGATTTACCCCAAGGTTATCAAATCTCTCAATACAAATATCCAATTGTCGGTGAAGGAAAAGTAATTTTGGATATGCCGAATGGTCAAAAAGAAATTGGAATTGAAAGATTACACTTAGAGCAAGATGCAGGTAAAAGTATTCATGATATTGATCCAAATAATACATTAGTTGATTTAAATAGATCTGGAGTGGCTTTAATGGAAATAGTAAGTAAGCCTGATTTGAGATCTCCAGATGAAGTCAACGTTTATATAAAAAAATTAAGATCAATAATGAGATATTTAGGAACATGTGATGGCAATATGCAAGAAGGTTCTTTGAGGGCAGATGTTAATGTATCAGTAAGATTAAAAGGGGAGACTGAATTCGGCACCAGGTGTGAAATTAAAAATGTTAATTCAATAAAATTTATGCAAATGGCAATAATATCCGAAGCAAATAGACAAATAGATTTGTTAGAGGAGGGGAAAGAAATAGATCAAGAGACAAGACTTTTTGACACTAAAAGAAATGAGACAAGATCTATGAGATCAAAAGAAGACGCGCATGATTACAGATATTTTCCTGATCCAGATCTATTACCGCTTGAAATAAGCCAGGAGTTAATTGAAAAAATAAAATCAGATATACCTGAATTACCAGATGAAAAGAAAAAAAGATTTATAGATAAATTTAATCTTTCACCATATGAAGCAACAATTTTGGTATCTGATATTGAAACATCAAATTTCTTTGAAGAAGTTATAAAAAATTCAGATGTTAAATTAGCAACAAACTGGATTACAGGTGAATTATTTGCAGTTTTAAATGAAAAAAATTTAGAAATATCTCAAAGCCCAGTTAGTGCTAAAAATCTATCAAAACTTATAAACCTTATAAAAGATGGAACCATATCAGGAAAAATAGCTAAAACGGTTTTTGAACAAATGATAGATGGAGATCAAGATCCATTAATAATAGTAAAAGAAAAAAGTTTAAAACAAGAAAGCGATCCAAAAGCGATAGAGGAATTGATAAATAAAGTTATTGAAAATAATTCAGATAAGGTTGCTGAATATAAATCTGGTAAAGATAAATTATTTGGTTTTTTTGTTGGTCAAGCCATGAAAGAAAGTAAAGGAAAAGGCAATCCTCAATTAATAAACAAAATATTAAAAGAAAAGTTGAATGGATAAAAATTTCATAATTGATCAAAATATGATCAATTATATTTTTTCACATACAAATAATCTTCACAAAGTACAAAAAAAATTATTAAAATATAACGAAAAACTTGGTCATATTAAAAAATTACAAATTTCAATTCTACAAGCTAACTTCATACAATTTATCATAAAAATTAATAACTATAAATCATATTTAGAAATTGGCACTTTTACAGGTTACAGCATTTTATCTGCTGCTCTTGCCTTACCTAAGAATTGCAAATTAATTGGTATAGATAAAAATTTAAAAACTAACAATGAGGCAATTAAGTTTTTTAAAGAAGCAAAGCAAGATAAAAAAATAAATCTTCTTTGTGAAAATGGAAAAATTGCTCTTGAAAATCTAATTAAGAAAAAGGAAAAATATGATGTGATATTAATTGATGCAGATAAAGAAAATTATATAAATTATTTTAATCAGTCTCTTAAATTAAAAAGCAAAAAGGGTATAATTTTAATTGATAATACACTTTGGAAAGGAGATGTTGCAAATCCAAAGATAAAAGACAAATTAACCATAAAATTAAGAGAATTTAATAAATACATAAAAAAATCACCTATTAATAAGTATATTTTACCAATTGGCGATGGTTTTACAGTTTGTTGGTAATTATGTTTGAAATCCTATCTTTTTATAAAATATCAAAACTTAATAAATTAAAAATTATTAAAAAAAATATTTTAAAAGAAACTAATAAGCTTGATATTAAAGGTCTTATAATATTATCTCCTGAAGGAATTAATGGCACAATATCAGGTAGTCATAAAAAAATTAAACTTACAATTACAAAAATAAAGAATATCTTATCAATTGATAGATTTGATATTCAAAATAAATTTAACTCAAAAATATTACCATACTCAAAAAATAAAGTTAAAATAAAAGATGAAGTAGTTCCAATTAATGAAAAAATTAATTTTAAAAATTTTTTTAATAAGAAATATTTATCACCTAAAAAATGGGACGAATTTATATCTAAAAAAAATATTAAACTGATTGATGCCAGAAAACCTTTTGAATATAAGATTGGTACATTTAAAAATGCTCTTAATCCAGAAACTAAAAATTTTAGAGATTTTAAAAATTATTTATCAAAATTTAATAAAGATGAATCAATAGGGATGTTTTGCACCGGAGGTATCAGGTGTGAAAAAGCGTCTAATTATCTTAATAATAAAGGTTTTAAAAATGTTTATATGCTTAAGGGTGGTATCTTGAATTATCTTAAAAAAACTGATCCAAAAAAAAGTAATTGGAATGGTGAATGTTTTGTTTTTGATAAAAGAGTTACTATTAAAAAAAACCTAGAAATTGGAAATTATACTGTTTGTGGTGGTTGTAGAATGCCATTGCATAAAAAACTAACCAAATCAAAAAAGTATAAAGTAGGACTATCATGTCCAAATTGTTTTGATAAATTGACAAATGACCAAATAAAACGTTTCACAATGAGACACAATCAAATGATAAATTCAAAAAAATAATATCATGAATTTATTAAGTGATGACATCAAAGAATTAATTAAAAAATTAGCGATACCTGCATCAGTAGGTACACTCTTTCAAACGTTATATAATATTGCTGATACATATTTTGCAGGAAAAATATCACCTGAAGCTTTGTCAGCTTTAACAAAATCTTTTCCAATTTATTTTATTATTATTGCCTCATCTATTGGTATCACAGTTGCAGGTACATCACTGATAGGTAATAGCATTGGAGAAAAAAATAATAAAAATGCTTCAATTTATTTCTGCCAATTAATTTTCTTTTCTTTTTTGATAATTCTGTTGATTACTTTTATTGGTTTAAATTATGCATCAGACCTTTTTTCAATAATGGGTTCAACTAACGAGGTAATAAATCTTGGCTTACAATATACAGATATCATTTTCCTTGGTTCGTTTATTTTTATTTTAGTTGTTGCATTAAATTCATTACTTCATGCAGAAGGTGATACGAAAACTTATAGAAATGCTTTAATATTATCTTTTTTTTTAAACATATTGTTAAATCCAATTTTAATATTTGGATTTTATTTCATACCAGCTTTGGGTATGAAGGGTATTGCAATAGCGACTCTAATTGCTCAAACGGTCGCTTTTTTAATCATATTTGAAAAAGTTTTAAAAAGTAAATTAATTAAAAACATACTTATTTCTTATTTTATTCCTAAATTTTTTTTTTTAAAAAATATTTTTTTTCAATCTATGCCAATAATAATTTCAATTTGTGGTTATTCTATTGCTTCTGCTATTGTATTCAAATATGCAGGTTTATCAGGAGAATATGCAGCAGCTGGTTATGGAGCTGGCACCAAAATAGAACAAGTGGTTTTATTGCCAATTTTGGGAATAAATACAGCAATTATCACAATTATTGCTCAAAATTTTGGTGCACGAAATATTTTAAGAATTAAAGAAACGTACTTCCAAGCTATAAAATATGCTTTCATTATAATGATTATTTCTTCTTTTATTATTTATTTTGGTGCTGAAATGATAACAAAATTATTTTCAAAAGATTTAGAGGTCGTTGAATTTGGAAAATTATATTTAGAGATTTCAGCCTTTGTGCTACCAGCTTATCCAATATTTTTTTTATCAAATGGTTTTTTTATGGCTTTAAAAAAAGCTGAAAACGCATTAATTGCTAATATTTGCCGAAATGGAATTTTTCCATTTGTCGTATTTTATACTGCAATTTATTTTAATTCTGACTTTTCTGAATTTTTTTGGTTATGGGTAATATTCAATTGGATTTTCTCTCTGATGTATCTTGGTTATACTTATTTTTATTTGAATTATAAATTAGACAAAATTAGAGCTATCAACTAACCATTCATAAAGGTGCTCTGAAAACGATCTTCTTACAAATAAATTAACATTATTCTTTGACTTGTGATGAAGAATTACATCAATATGATTTACTATTGTTTGTGTTGATGAACCAACATTATTTTTAAATTTTTCGAAATTAAAAGGTGATCCAGATGATAATAATTCAAATATATTTTCTCCTTTTATATTTATGCAAATTAATTGTGAAGAGATATCAGTAATTGATCCAAAATTTAAAGACGAAATATCTTTATAAAGTTGATCAAAAATATTTGAATTTTTATTTTCATCAAAATATATCATCCATTCATCCGGACTTAGCCACAAAACATCATAGCTTTCATTTGATGAACTGGTATTTGGCTCAGAAGGTAAAATAATAGATAGAATTTTACCCACTTTGGTAAAAAATTCTTTATTTTTTCCCCTGATATTAATTTTAATTTTTTCTTCAGATAAATTAATATCGATATTGTTTTTATTAATATTCGAAATATTTGGATGTAAAATGTCAAGCATTTAGTCTTTTATTCTCCTTATCTAAAAAAATTGTGTCAGAAACGGTCACATTAATATTTTTGTTTTCCATTGGAATAATTAATTTTTGACCTTTCATTGTTTTTCCACTCCTAACTACAGCTAAGGCAATTGATTTATTTAGGTTTGGACTAAAATAGCTGGAAGTAACATGTCCTAGCATATCTATAGGCTTTGATTTAACGTCTGAAACAATTTGAGCACCTTCTTCCAAAATTTCTTTTGGATCATCTGTAAGTAGTCCTACCAATTGCTTTCTATCTTCTCTAATAGTATCACTTCTATATAAAGATCTTTTACCAATGAAGTCATATTTCTTTTTACTTACAATCCAATCCATCTGTAAGTCTGAAGGAGTCATTGTGCCGTCTGTATCTTGTCCAACAATAATGAAACCTTTTTCAGCTCTGAGTAGGTGCATTGTTTCGGTACCATAAGGTGTCAAATTAAACTCTTTCCCAGCTTCTATACACATTTTCCATAATGAATGTCCATATTTCGACTCTATGTTAATTTCATAGCTTAGTTCACCTGTAAAACTTATTCTCATTATTCTACAATTTATATTTTTAAGTTTATCTTCTTTAAATGACATATGAGGGAAGTTTTCATCACTTAAATCTAAATTTGGAAAAAGTTTGTTAAGGATTTTTTTTGAATTTGGACCACAAATACTTGCTGTAGAATAATGATCTGTCACTGATGTTAAATAAACATCTAACTCTGGCCACTCCGTTTGTAAATAATCCTCAAGTTTGCTTAATACATTTGCGGCTCCCCCAGTGGTGGTTGTCATTAGATAATGATTTTCAGATATTCTTGTAGTAACACCGTCGTCATAAACCATACCATCCTCGTTTAACATAAGTCCGTATCTACATTTTCCGATTGCAAGTTTTGACCAAGCATTTGTGTAAACTCGATTTAAAAATTCTGATGCATCTGTTCCTTGGATATCAATTTTTCCTAGAGTTGATGCATCTAAGATTCCCGCACTGTCACGTGCCGCTTTACTTTCTCTTTGAACAGCATCATGCATATTTTCACCGTTTTTTGGATAGTACCAGGGTCTTTTCCACTGACCAACATTTTCAAATTCTGCATTATTTTCCAAATGCCATTCATGCATGGATGTTTTTCTTACTACTTCAAAAAATTTTCCAACATTTCTCCCAACTAGTGTTCCGAAAGTTAATGGTGTGAATGGAGGCCTAAATGTAGTTGTTCCCAATGTACCCATTTTTACACCAGCTGTATCAGCTATAATCCCAAGTGCGTGCATATTAGATAACTTTCCCTGATCTGTTGCCATACCAGTAGTTGTATATCTTTTTACATGTTCAATTGATCTAAAACCTTCTTTTAAGGCTAATTTAATATCTTTTGCAGTTGAGTCATTTTGAAAATCTATAAAGCATTTTGTTTTACCTAAAGGTATTTTATTTGGTAAAAGCCATATATTTCTTTTATCATTTTCTTTAGAGCAAATTATATTTGTATCCTGGTAATCTTGATTATCTATATCTAAGAATTTATTAATTTTATTGACTGTTTTATCTATAATATTTTCTAAATCAAAATCTCCATTGCATGAACCAACAGAAATTTGATCTTCACTATTTTCTTTTGGTAAGAATACTTGGTCTTCATCTCTAAAATCTAATTTACCTCCAGATTGAGTATGCATATGCACCATAGGTGTCCATCCACCACTCATTCCTAAACAGTCACAACTTAATCTAATTTTATTGCCTACAGTTGTATTTCCATCTTCCGATAGTTTCATTATTTCTAATGAATTTATTTTTCTGTATCCAAAAGTATTTGTTACAACATGATTGAAGTAGATTTTTATTCCTAGACTTTCTGCTTGTTTGATTAATTCAGAGCTAGCAGATTTTCTTAAATCAACAATTATATTCTTTATACCTTTTTTATGAAGTGAAATTGAAGTTTCGTATGCACTATCATTATTTGTAAATAATATTATATTTTCTCCACAGGTAACGCCGTAATAATCTAAATATTTGTTTATAGAATTAGATAATAATATTCCTGGTCTATCATTATTATTGAATACAAGTGGTCTTTCAATTGATCCAGTTGCAATTACAACTTTTTTTGCTCTTATTTTCCATAATCTTTGTCTAATCTTATTTTTCTTTTTTTCCTCTGGTAAATGATCTGTTAAATTTTCTTTAGCTAAAAGAAAATTGTATCCATGATAAGCTGCAATACTTGTTCTTGTCTTAATTGTTAAATTACTTAATTTTTTAATTTCTTGAATTTCATTTTTTAACCATTTACTTGATAATTTATCATCAATCTTAATAGACTCATTGTTTTGATAAATTGTAGAACCACCTAGTATTTTTTTGTCATCTACTAATAAAGTTTTTAAATTATTTTTTGCAGCCATTTTTGCAGCAATAATACCTGAAACTCCACCACCGATTACCAATACATCGTAGTGAACATATTTGTGATCATAGATATCAGGATCAGGTTCTGTAGGAGATTTTCCCAAACCCGCAGATAATCGTATTAATGGTTCATATACTTTTTTCCAAAAACTCTTTGGCCACATAAATGTTTTATAATAAAAGCCTGCAGGAATTAACGGTGATATAAAGTTATTAATTCCCCCAATATCAAATTTTACGTTAGGCCAGCAATTTTGAGAACTTGCTTCTAATCCTTCATACAATTCTAACTCAGTTGCTCTTACATTTGGTTCAGTTAAGTCTTTTTTACTACCAATTTGACAAATTGCATTAGGTTCTTCTGCTCCACAAGAAACTATGCCTCTTGGTCTGTGATATTTAAAACTTCTGCCAACTAAATGAATACCATTTGCTAAAAGTGCTGACGCTAAAGTATCACCCTCATATCCAAAATAAGTCTTACCATCATATTTGAATGAAACTCTTTTAGTTTCATCAATATATTCAGTTTTATGTATTCTATAATTGGGCATTACTTATAATTTACAGGAGGTTTTTCACCCATTTTATAAACAGATAATATTTTATCATTAGATGTATCTCTAACAACGTTGAACCATTTCCTACATCCGTGAACATGATTCCATCTTTCAAATTGAATACCTTTAATATTTTTTCTCATAAATAGATATTCCGCCCATTCATCATCGCTAAGTTCAGTTGGTTGTTTTGGTCTAACTATATGAGCTTCGCCACCTGAGGAAAATTCACTTTGATCTCTCTCTCCACAAAATGGACAATTAATTAAAAACATTATTAATGTGCAACTGCTGCAGCACCATGTTCATCAACAAGATCACCGCTTACAAATCTATTTAAATTAAATGCTGCATTTAATTTATGTGGCTCATCATTTGCGATTGTGTGAGCAAATAAATCTCCCGATCCTGGAGTAGCTTTAAAACCACCGGTGCCCCAACCACAATTAAAATATAAACCTTTTATATTAGTTTTACTTATAATAGGGCTTGCATCTGGACATATATCAACAATTCCTCCCCACTGTCTTAACATCTTCATTCTACTAAAAATAGGGTAGAGTTCTAAAATAGCCTTTAAAGTTCCTTCAACAATATTATGACTTCCTCTTTGAGTATATGAAACATATGAATCTGTTCCCGCACCTATAACTAATTCGCCTTTATCCGATTGACTTACATAAGCATGAACTGCATTTGACATTACAACAGTATCAATAATTGGTTTTACTGGTTCTGAAACTAATGCTTGTAATGGTTTGCTTTCAAGAGGCAGTTTTAATCCAGCCATATTTGCAATTACACTTGAGTGACCCGCAGCAACAACTCCAATTTTATTAGTTTTTATAAATCCTTTAGTTGTTTCTAATCCTTCAACTTTATCACCATTTCTTTTTATTCCTTTAACTTCACAGTTTTGAATTATATCAACACCCATATCGCTTGCGCCTCTTGCATAACCCCAGGCAACAGCATCATGTCTTGCTGTTCCTGCTCTTCTTTGTAATGTTCCTCCCAAAACCGGGTATCTGATATCAGGAGATGTATTTATAATTGGGCAAAATTTTTTAACTTCCTCAGTATTTAACCAAACAGCGTCAATTCCGTTTAGTCTATTAGCATGTGTTCTTCTTTTTAAATCTCTTACATCTTGAAGGTTGTGAGCTAAATTCATTACACCTCTTTGACTGAACATCACATTGTAGTTTAGCTCTTGAGATAAATTTTCCCATAGCTTAAGCGCATGATCATATAAACCAGCACTAGCATCCCATAAATAATTTGATCTAATGATTGTAGTGTTACGCCCTGTATTTCCACCACCAATCCAACCTTTTTCTAAGACTGCAATATTTTTTAAATTATGTTTCTTTGCTAAATAATAAGCAGTAGCTAAACCATGTCCGCCACCACCCACAATAATAGCATCGTATTCTTTTTTTGGCTCTGGATTTCCCCAAGCTTGTTGCCAATTCTCATGCTGTGATAAAGCATTTTTGATTAGAGAGAATACTGAATATTTGTTTTTCATATTTTGGAGAAATTACTTGAATATGATTGAATATTCAATGATTTCAAGTTACACATATTATCGTGGAAGGATGGGTGAGCTGGTTTAAACCAGCGGTTTGCTAAACCGCCGTACGCTTGAAAAGGTGTACCGAGGGTTCGAATCCCTCTCCTTCCGCCATTAATAGAGTGGATTATTTCTAAAAAAATCTTTTAAAAATATTGGTTTTTGAGACAAAATGTATCTATAAACATTGTAATTCTCCATAACCCTCTGAACATAGTTTCTGGTCTCTTTAAACTTAATAAGTTCTACCCAATCAACATAATTGATTTGTTTCTTTTGAGGGTCTTTATTTATTTTTTTCCAATACTTCACTCTTTTTGGTCCTGCATTATATGCTGCTACAGCGAATGGGTAGGATCCATCATAATCAAGAATTAAACCTGCAATATAAAAAGATCCTAAATTTATATTATACTCAGGACTTGTTGTTAAACGAGATTTTGAATAAGAAACTTTTGCCTGCTTAGCAACTGTCTTTGCAGTGTAAGGCATCAATTGCATTAAGCCTTGTGCTCCAACTCTACTTCTTGCAGATATATCAAACTCACTTTCTTGTCTTATAATAGATAATATTAAAGCTTGTTCTGGGATTTTTCTTGATCCAACTTTATTTGGAGTACTTATTACTGGATAATTATATTTGTTATGAAACCTTTTTTGATAAGATGCTATTTTAGAAACCTGAATAGCAAAATCAAATCTAGAAATGTCAGTTGCTAGTTTTGCTGCTAATACCTCACTCCCTGCTGAAACATTGTCATTTGCTAGAAATCTTAAAATATGTTTTGTATATTTATCTTTTTTTACTTCATCTAATAAATGTACTATTGCCACTAATTTATTTTTGTAAAAACTTTCAGCATAATTTTTATCAACTTGAGTACTCTCTTTAAGTTCAAAAGTTTTATTTGGATATATTTTCATATGAGATAATTGACCATAATAGGTTGTTAGATATTTTGAACCTTCTTTAAACCACTTATCTGCTTCTTCCTTATTATTTAGTGCCAAATTCGCTTTTCCAAGCCAATAAGCACCTCTTGATAAACTAATTGGATATCCAACATTATTATAAAATTTAGTAAAATGACTTTTTGCTAAAATTGGGTCTTTTAAGAAACTTAAAGCAATCCATCCACTCATCCATTCAGCTTCAGCTAATTCGGCACCCTCTGATAGACCATGTTTACTTGTAATTTTATAAGCTTGCTCATATCTTTTCTTATAAATAAGTGATCTCGCAATTATTGATCTTTCAACCCACCATTTATCTGGGCGAACCATATAGTCTTTATTATTTTTTATACTTAGTAAAATTTCTAAAGAACTATCAACTCTTCCTCTTTTCCTTCTCCATTTGAGTCTATCATAATTTAAACCTGCATCCTTTTTTAAACTTGCAGGCACATTCGATATAGCGCTATCAACACCATAAGATCTGCTCATTAACAGTTGCCTTGCTGTATATAAAAGTTGATAATCTTTAGGTAGATATCTTAACATTCTTTTAAGATCCCAATATTTATTCTCCCAAGCTAAATAATCAGCTCTTTTAATATAATCACTACTGTTCAAATATTTTTTAAATTTCTTTCTAAAAAAAATAAGATCATTTTTACTTAAATCAGCTGTAATAAATCCTTCTTTTATTAAATTTATAGCTGTCTCTTTATTTTTTGATAACAAAGCATCGCCTAGCATCATTTTTCCAAATCCACTTAAGGGTGGGTGTTTATCGAACCACTGTATAATTTCATTTTTAGTATGATTTTTAGAATTTATTTTATGCTCTCCTAAGTAACGAACTCTATCTATCCTTGGATAATCTTTTACTCTTTCGATAAACTGTTTATATTCTGTAAAAGTAGCCCTGTTACCAGTTGTAAGTAGATGTCTCCATTGAATAAAATCATAAATAGATTTTGCTCTTGCTTTTCTTGCAGCTTTTTTTGCATCCTTCCAATTACTTTTCTCCATAAATGAAATAGCTTGTTTTGCATATCTCAAATCTCTATCGCTATAAAATTTTTGTTTTTTTATCTTTCTTAATTTTTCTTTAACTATTAGAGGCTTATTTTTTGGAATTATTACACCATCAATTTTCTTAAATATCTCAGTGGTGGTAATTTTTATTTCCTTTTGAATTTCATCTTCTTTTTCAGATGGTTTTGGTAGAGGAATGATTTCAGCTATTTTTTTTGTTGTATTTTTTTCATTTAAATCTGGTTTTTTAATAGGAAGTATAGTTTCATTTGAAAAAGCAGATTGAAACGATAAGAAAAAAAGGATAATTGTTGTTAATAATTTTAAATACATTTTATTAAATCAAACAACTTATGTTATAAATAATTATGTTTAAAGGATCAAATGTAGCATTAATTACACCGTTTAAAGACAACAAGCTTGACGAAGAAAGTTACATAAAAATAATAAATCATCATCTGGAAAATGGAACAAATGGGTTAGTTCCAGTTGGAACAACAGGTGAGTCACCAACATTATCACATGATGAACATGAGAGAACAATTGAATTGTGTATAAAAGAAGCTACCGGTAAACTTCCCATAATAGCCGGCACAGGATCTAATTCTACAGAAGAAGCCGTATCATTAACTAAACACGCTGAAAAAGCTGGTGCGGATGGTGCTTTAGTAGTTACACCATATTATAATAAACCCACTCAAGAAGGATTATATCAACATTATAAATCAATCAATGATAACTGTGGAATTCCAATTATAATTTATAATATTCCAAGCCGTTCAGTAATCGATATGAGCGTTGAAACAATGGCTAGATTATATGAACTAAAAAATATAGTTGGAGTTAAAGATGCAACTGGTGATCTAAATCGTGTTGATCAACAAAAAGAAAAAATGGGTAATGATTTTATTCAACTTACTGGAAACGATGATAATGCTTTTGAATTTAATAAACGAGGAGGCGTTGGAACAATTAGTGTTACAGCAAACGTAGCTCCTAAATTATGTTCTGAATTTCAAAAATTATCAAAATCTTCAAATGAGGATGATTTAAAAAAAGCTCAACAACTTGATGATATGTTGCAACCGTTGCATAAAAATTTATTTATAGAAAGCAATCCTTCACCAGTTAAGTATGCTGCTAAATTACTTGGTCTATGCGACGATACTGTAAGATTACCTTTGGTAAAAATAACTGAAAATACAAAAAAGGAAGTCGAAAAAGCATTGAAAGTAGCAAAACTTATTGATGAGTGACAAATCTACATCTGGCATCAAGATCATTACAATAAATCGAAAAGCATCTTTTAATTTTTTCTTTAAGGAAATCTTAGAAGCTGGAATTGTACTAAAAGGTTCTGAAATAAAATCTGTAAGAGATGGAAAAATAAATATTGCAGAGTCATACGCAGTAGAAAAAGAAGGAGAAATTTTTTTAATTAATTCACATATACCCATATATAAACAAGCCAGTTATTCAAATCACAATCCTTACTCAGAAAGAAAATTGTTATTTAACAAAAGGGAAATTGACAAACTAATTGGTAAAATGAACGAGGATGGTCTAACTTTAGTTCCAACTAAAATGTATTTTAAAAAAGGTAAAGCTAAAGTTGAAATAGCTGTTGCAAAGGGCAAAAAACAATACGATAAGCGACAAACCAAAAAAACTAAAGATTGGAACCGTGAAAAAGCTAGATATTTCAGACGCTCAAGTTAAAAATGTATATCTATCAATAGGTTCTAATTTAGGAAATAGAATACATTTTTTAGAAAAATCTAAATATTTATTGGAAACTCATGATATTAAAATTATCAAAACATCTAGTTATTATGAGACTGAGTCATGGCCAGATCCTAGTTTTCCAAAATTTATTAATGCTGTATTACTGATAAAAACGAAATTAAATCAATATGAGCTGTTTAAAATAATTAAGTCTATAGAAAAAAAATTAGGCAGAAAAATTGCTCCTAAAAATCATCCAAGAAATTGTGATATTGATATATTAGATTTTAATGGAAAGATTACTAAATCAAATAAAAAATTTATCAATTTAGAGATCCCACATCCAAGAATGCATAATAGAAACTTTGTACTTATGCCACTATTTGAAATATGCAAAAATTGGTCTCACCCAAAATTAAAAAAAAATATAGTAAAACTCTTGTCTTCTTTAAAAAAAAATAATTTAAGAAGTATTAAAGTTATCTAAATAAGTGATATAATAAATTGATGTTAAATTCTGACGAATTAATAGATAAGGTTAAATCATACAATAAGTTTCTTAACCCAGAAACTCTAAGCAAAGCATATGATTTTGCAGTGAAAGTTCATAAAGATCAAAAACGACAATCAGGAGATCCCTATGTCATCCATCCTGTTGCTGTTGCAAATATTTTAACCGAACTTAAGTTGGATAGTGCAACGATAGCAACTGGTTTACTTCACGATACCATAGAAGATACTTATGCAACTTATAAAACTATAGAAGAACAATTTGGAAAAGAAGTTGCTGATTTGGTTGATGGAGTTACAAAAATTTCAGTTTTTGAAAACCAAGCTATTTCTAATTCAAAAGCTGAAAATTTTAGAAAACTCATCCTGGCAACTTCTAAAGATATTAGAGTCCTTCTTGTGAAACTTGCAGATCGTTTGCATAATATGCGAACTTTGAAGGCTATTGATAAAGAGGAAAAAAGAAAAAGAATTGCTAAAGAAACTATGGAAATTTATGCTCCTCTAGCTGATAGAATGGGAATGAATAGAATAAGAGATGAACTTGAAGATCTTTCTTTCGATATTTTAAATCCTGAAGCAAGAAAAATGATCAAAGATAGATTAGACACAATAAAAGATAATAATTTGATTAATTATAATTCAGTTCTTAGTGAATTTGAAAATCTATTAAATGAAAATAATATTGATTTTAAAATTTATTCTAGAGAAAAAACACCTTTTTCTATTTGGAGAAAAATACAAAAAAAAAGAACTTCACTAGAGCAAATTACAGACATAATTGGTTTTAGAATAATTTTAGATAATATTGAAAATTGTTACAAAACCTTAGGCGTAATTCATAATAAATGGAATTGCATACCTGGTAGATTTAAAGATTACATTTCATCTCCAAAAATAAATAATTATAAATCTCTTCATACAGCAGTGATCGGTCCCAATAAAAGACCCATTGAAATACAACTAAGAACACAACAAATGCATGAATTTGCGCAAAGAGGTATAGCATCTCATTGGAAATATAAATCGTCAGAAAAGTTTAATTCTTTAACTTGGAAGGAATATGACTGGCTAGCAGATTTGGTAGAAATTATAGATAAAAATGAAAATCCTGAACATTATTTTGAGTATACAAAACTTCAAATGTTTCAAGAAAATGTTTTTTGTTTTACACCAAAAGGGTCTGTCATAAAATTACCCAAAGAAGCAAGCCCAATTGATTTTGCTTATGCTGTTCACACTAAAGTAGGTGATACTGCAATTGGATGCGAAATAAATGGAAAGGAAAGTCCTCTACAATCAATATTGCGAAATGGAGATGTAGTTAAAATATTAACTTCAAAAAAAGATTCACCTTCTTTGCATTGGATAACAAGTGCTAAAACTGGTAAAGCTAGAGCTGCTATAAGAAGATACTGGCAATACAAAGAAGACAGCAAGCCTACTGAAAAAAAATATAACACTACCCTTTGGATGTCTTTACCTGATAGACCTGGAATATTAGGTGACGTTACAACAATGATTGGAACGAATAATGTAAATATCTCAAGTGTAGAAATGGTGGAAAAGACTAAAAGAACCATTAATTTTAGATTCAACCTAATTATTCAAGATTTGAAAAACTTTACAAAACTTATTAGTGAGCTAAAACAGAAAGAATATAACTTCAAAATAATTAGACATAAAAACAAAAAATATGCTTTCTTTAAAAGATTCTTTAGCGGTTTTAAAAAAAACTAATGCACTTTTAGAGGGACATTTTGTTTTATCTTCAGGTTTACATTCACCTCAATATGTTCAATGTGCTAAATTATTAAGTTATCCAAAAAAATCAGAAAAATTTTGTAAATCTTTAAGCACTAAAATAAAAAAAAAATTCAAAAAAATTGATATAATTTTGTCACCAGCTATGGGCGGTATTGTAATAGGTTATATTGTTGGAAATTTATTGAATAAGGAGACAATATTTTGTGAGAGAGTTAATGGGAAATTTATTTTAAGAAGAGGTTTTTCAATTAAAAAAAATTCTAAAGTTTTGATAGTAGAAGACGTAATTACTACAGGTAAGTCAAGTTTAGAATGTACTCGACTTGTAAAAAAATACAAATCAAAAGTAGTTGGATATGCGTGTTTGATTAATAGATCTAGTAAACCAAGTTTAAAAATTAAAGATAAAAATATTGTTTCGCAAATTAAATTAGAAATACCAACTTATAAAAAAAATGATTTACCAATTGAGTTAAAAAAAATTCCAATTACAAAACCTGGAAGTAGATATTTAAAATGAAATCTAGACTAGGTGTTAACGTAGACCATATTGCAACATTAAGAAATGCCAGAGGAGAGGGGCATCCTGATCCTATTTCATATGCAAGACAAGTTATGAATTTCGGTGCAAATTCTATTACTATTCATTTAAGAGAGGATCGTAGGCATATTCGAGATGAAGATGTAGCTATATTTTCAAAAATTAAAAGAGTTCCAATAAATTTAGAAATGGCTGCTAACAATGAAATGCTTAATATTGCATTAAAATATAAACCTAATTTTGTTTGTATAGTTCCTGAAAAAAGGAATGAAATAACCACTGAAGGAGGTTTAAATATCACAAAAAATAAAAAAATAATTAAAAAAGTAATTAGTAAATTAAATTCAAAAAAAATTAGAACAAGTCTTTTCATCAATCCAAATATTAAAGATGTTTTTGCATCAAAAGAATTAAATGCTAAATGTGTGGAACTTCATACAGGAAAATTTGCTTTAAAAGTTAAAAATAACAAAAATTATTTAGTCGAGCTCAAAAAAATAAAAAATTGTGCCACTTTAGCAAAAAAACTGGGAATGGAAGTTCATGCAGGTCATGGCCTAGATTATAAATCAACTAAAATTTTAAGAAAGATTAAATCTATAGAGGAATTTAATATTGGACATTTTATAATCGGAGAGGCCATCATGTTTGGTATGAAAAAAGTAATCACTAATTTTAGAAAAATATTAAACTAATGATAATTGGTAACGGTGTTGATATTATTGATAATAAAAGAATAGAAAAATCCCTAAAAATTAAAGGTTTTAAAAAAAGACTCTTTACATTTAATGAAATTAAACAATCAAAAAAATACAGAAACAAAACGAATTACTTTGCAAAAAGATTTGCTGCTAAAGAAGCTTTTGTTAAATCAATAGGCACAGGCTTTAGAGATAATATTAATTTTAATGATATTGAAATATACAATAATAAGAAAGGATCACCTAAGATTAAAATTTCACAGAAAATACAAGATATACTAAAAAAAAAATTTAAATTAAAGAATTACGATATACATCTTTCACTTTCAGATGAAAAAAACCACTCAATTGCATTTGTTATTCTGAATAGAAAAAAATGAAAAATTTTATAATTGATAATACTAAAACATTATTTTATGCATTAATAATTGCAGTATTTATAAGATCAATATTCATCCAGCCATTTTATATACCATCATCATCAATGGAAACTAACTTGCTTGTGGGTGACAGATTATTTGTCACAAAATTTTCTTACGGATATAGCAAACATTCATTTCCTTTTAGTCCTCCTATTTTTAAAGGACGTATATTAAATACAAACCCTAAAAGAGGAGATGTTATAGTTTTTAAAACACCTGCTGATAATCGTACAGATTATATTAAAAGATTGATTGGTTTACCAGGTGATACAATACAATTTATTGATGGTGATTTATATATAAATTCTAATCAAGTACTAAAAACAATTAAAAGCAAAAATGATAAGTTATATTGTGGATCATCCCAAATTGATGTCAATATATTTGAAGAAAAACTTCCAAATGGAAAAAGTTATTTAGCTGCATATAGAACTGATATAACTTTTTCTAATTCAGATAAATACATTGTTCCTGAAAATCACTTTTTTTTCTTAGGTGACAATAGGGATTGTTCTAAAGACAGCAGATTTCTCTCTGAAGTTGGTTATGTTAATCAAAATAATTTAGTTGGAAAAGCACAAATTTTATTTTTTTCATCTAATCCAAGGAAAGGAAGTATCTTTAACATTTTCAAATGGAATGAAATAGTTCGATTTGAAAGATTTTTTAATAAAATAATTTAAATAAATGAAGTTAAACAAACTACAAAAGAAAATAGGTATTAGCTTTAAAGATGATAAATTATTGATACAAGCCTTAACACACAAAAGTTTTGATACAAAAAATAATTATGAAAAACTAGAATTTTTAGGCGATAGAGTTTTAGGGTTTGTTATATCAAAGAAACTTTTAGAGTTATACCCAAATGAAAAAGTAGGCATGATCGACAAAAAACTTGCAAATTTAGTTAATAAAAATAAGTGTTTTGAAATTGGCAAGGAATTAGAATTGGATAATTATATTTTAACAGGAAACACAGAAAAGAAAAAAAAAGTCAATATTGAAAAAAAAATTATATCTGATTGTTGTGAGTCTTTGATAGGAGCAATTTATATAGATAAAGGTTTTGAGGTTTCGTCAAAATTTATATTAAATTATTGGAAAAATTATTTAAATTTATCAGATATTACTGTAATCGACTCCAAAACAAGATTACAAGAGTATTCATTAAAGAAATTTAAAGCATTGCCAATATATAAACTTATTTCTAATACGGGACCTAGACATAAACCAAATTTTAAAATTAGTGTAAAAATTAAGGAAAGCAAAACAGTTATCGCTGATGGTAGTTCAAAAAAAAATGCAGAACAAGCCGCAGCTATGAAGCTTTTAGAAACTATTAAAATATAATGAATTGGCAAGATAAAGGTTACTTACTTTCAAAAAATAAATATAATGAAAATTCTGTAATATCTGAATTTTATACTGAAAATCATGGAAAAATTTCAGGAATTATTTTTGGTGGAACCTCAAAAAAAATAAAAAACTACCTATTTGAGGGTAATAAATTGCATATCAATTATAATTCAAAGTCTCAATCAAAAATTGGTTCTTTAAAAGTTGAAATTGATGAATTTAAAACTCCTTACTTTTTGGAAGATAAGCAAAAACTTCTTTGTATAATTTATACAATGAATTTGATTAAAATTTTAACAGTAGAGAACGAAAAAAATAGAGAGATTTATTACTTAATTGATAATTATTTTGAGATATTAAAAAATGAAGAGTGGCTTTCAAAGTTTGTAAATTGGGAGTTAAACTTTTATAAATTAATTGGATATGACATAGACTTTAATGATTATGTAGAAGAAGTTTCTGAAGGTAATAAAATTAATTTTAAATTAAAAAATTCAGACAAAATCATACCAAATTTTTTAGTAAATAAAGATGAAGAAGATATAAGCTTTGAAGATACTTTTGATGCTTTAAAAATTGTAGGAGATTTTTTAGATAAAACAATAGTTAAACCGAACAATCTTAATTTCCCCAAAACAAGATTTAATTTTCAAAATTCTTTAAAATTAATCTAGTTTTATTTGATCAGCAAAATAGGTTATAATTGCACTTGCTCCAGCTCTTTTAAAGGAAACTAGACTTTCATATATCGATTTTTTATCTAATATATTCTTTGAAATTGCATTTTGTATGAGACTATATTCTCCTGATACTTGGTATGCAATAACTGGAATTTTAAAATTATTCTTAACTTCTCTAATTATATCAAGATAAGGCATTCCTGGTTTTACTATAATCATGTCTGCTCCTTCTTTTATATCTAATGCAACTTCTCTTAATGATTCATAATTATTTTTAAAATCCATTTGATAAGTTTTTTTGTTTCCTTTTAAGAGACTTCTTGATCCAACAGCATTTCTGAATGGGCCATAAAAACTTGATGCATACTTAACTGCATAAGATAAAATTTGAACATCTTTAAGATTATTTTTATCTAAAGCTTTACGAATTTTTAAAACTCTACCATCCATCATATCTGATGGTGCAATCACATCGCAACCCATTTTTGCCTGCAATATTGATTGTTTAATTAAGATTTCTAATGTTTCATCATTTAAAATTTCATTTTTTTTAATAATTCCATCATGACCATGTGATGTATATGGATCTAATGCAACATCACACATTATTCCAATTTCGTTCTTATAATTTTTTTTTATGAATTTTATTGCTTGGCAAACTAAATTATTTTCATTTAATGCTTCATTTCCATATTCATCTCTTTTTCTTGGATTTGTATAAGGGAACAAAGCTACCATTGGTATTCCCAGTTTTAGTGCTTTATCAACTACACTTTTTAATTTATCAATAGAGTACCTAAAAACATTTGGCATTGAATTAATTGGAACTTTTTTTGCTTTACCTTCAGTAAGAAAGATAGGTAAAATAAAATCATTGTAAGATAGATCATTATCTTGAACTAATCTTCTAGACCAACTGAATTTTCTTGATCTTCTCAATCTTAAATTAGGATAGCTACCTGTGATAATCATTATCAATTAATTTTTTTGATGCGACAATAGTAATATTTAATATAATAGTCTATAAGATAGTAGAGCACCGATGTCACAATTATTCAATGATTTCCAAAAACAAGATGTAAAATTTGATATCATAAAATTAAAACAAGCTTGTGACGAAGTATTAAAAATAAAAGGTTTTGATACAAGTCTTGGAATACCTCACTTCGCCGGTATACCTCTAAATCAAATTCCAGGTGATCCAGATTCTGTTAAAGGAAATAATGTAAGAGGTATTTATTGGACTAAACCAGATAGTACAGGTGTTGAGGTGCAGAGGGAAAGTAAAATTGATGAACATAAATATACAGAATTTGTTGACGACTATAAAAATACTTATTTCAAAGAAGTTTATGACCAATTAACAAAAAAGTATAAATTAGGTAGGATGAGACTTCTTCTTAAAGAGCCAAGATCAACATTGAGTTGGCATAGAGATCCCGAGCCAAGGCTTCATATACCTATATACACAAATCCTGGAGCAATAATGGTCGTTGATAACGTTGCAAAACATATGCCAGCAGATGGCTCTGTTTGGATTACTAATAATACTAAATATCACAATGCTTTTAATGGGGGTGAAGAAAATAGAGTTCACCTTGTTGCTTGCGTTTTAAATTATAAATTTAATTAAATTGAAAAAAATTTTTATTGCTTCAGATCATGGTGGTTTTAATTTAAAAAAGAATATTTTAAAATACTTAGATAAAAATTATCCAATAAAAGATCTGGGACCAAAACAAAATAGGAAGTCTGTAGATTACCCTGATTTTGCTCATAAACTTTGTAAACAAGTGGCGAAAAATAAGAATCATGTAGGAATACTTGTTTGTGGTTCAGGAGTAGGAATGTCTATTGCTGCAAACAAAAATAAGGGAATACGCGCAGCTTTATGCTATTCAGTAAAAAATGCCAAATTATCGCGATTGCATAATGATGCAAATGTTATAACATTAGGAGAAAGGCTTATTAAAAAAACAGTTGCCTTAAAATGTGTTGAGAGCTTTCTAAAAACCGAGTTTGAAGGCGGTAGACATATAAAAAGAATTAAAAAAATATAGGTAAATAAATGTCTAGTGAAAAAAAATATTTAAATACACAATATGAAAACTTTTTTGAAAAAAAATTGTCTGAAGCTGATCCAGAAATATTTGATGCAGTAAATAAAGAATTAATCAGACAACAAAACCATATCGAATTAATCGCATCTGAAAACATAGTTTCACAAGCTGTTTTAGAAGCACAAGGTTCTGTACTAACAAATAAGTATGCAGAAGGTTACCCAGGTAAAAGATATTATAACGGTTGTGAACATGTTGATGTTGCCGAGTCACTTGCTAACGATAGGTTAAAAAAACTCTTTAGTTGTAAATTTGCGAATTCTCAACCTCATTCTGGTGCCCAGGCTAATGGAGCGGTTTTTTTAGCTTTATTAAAGCCAGGTGACACATTTATGGGAATGAGTTTAAATTCTGGAGGCCATATTACTCATGGTCTTAAAATTGCAATGTCAGGCAAATGGTTTAATGCAATAAGTTACGATGTGGACAAAACATCTGAATTAATAGATTATGACGAAGTTGAAAGATTAGCAATTGAAAATAAACCTAAACTAATAATTGCTGGAGGTAGTGCATATTCTAGGGTGATTGATTTTAAAAGATTTAGAGAAATTGCTGATAAGGTTGGAGCATTCTTTATGGTAGATATGGCTCACTTTTCAGGTCTTGTTGCTGGTAAAGGCTATCCAAATCCTGTTGATCATGCTCATGTAGTTACATCTACAACTCATAAAGTTTTTAGAAGCGCCAGAGGTGGAATTATTTTAACAAATCACGAAGATATTTATAAAAAAATTAATACAGCTGTATTTCCTGGTTATCAGGGCGGCCCTCTGATGCATATAATAGCAGCAAAAGCAGTTGGATTTAAAGAGGCATTAGAACCTTCTTTCAAAGAATATATATCTAATGTTTTAGCTAATGCAAAAATACTAGCAGAAACATTAAAAACAAATGGATTTAAGATTTATTCTGGAGGAACTGATACTCATTTAATGTTGGTAGATTTAAGACCTTTTGGTGTTAAAGGTAATGCTGCAGCTGAAAGTTTATCAAGAGCCAATATTACATGTAATAAAAATGGAATTCCATTTGATACAGAAAGTCCAATGGTAACATCAGGTATAAGACTAGGTTCTCAGGCAGCAACTACTCGAGGATTTGGTTTAAATGAATTTAAAATTGTTGGTGATTTAATTACTAAAGTAATTAAAGGTTTGTCATCCAACCCTGATGATAATACCAAAATAGAAAACGAAGTAAGAAAAAAAGTTGTAGATTTATGTTCAAATTTCCCAATTTATAAAAATTTGGGATAATGAATTATGATTTGTCCTATATGTAAAAAGGGAGAAACTTCAGTTGTAGACTCTAGACCCACCGAAGATGGAACAGCTATTAGAAGAAGAAGATTGTGTATTTGTGGACAAAGATTTACTACTTTTGAAAGAGTACAATTCAGAGAATTAACTGTAGTAAAAAAAAACGGTAGAAAATCTACTTTTGATAGAGAAAAATTATCAAAATCAATATATGTAGCCCTCAAAAAAAGACCAATAGATACAGAGACAGCAGAAAAATTTATATCTAAAATATCAAGGTCTTTAGAGGAACTAGGTCAGAGTGAAATTTCTTCAAACACAATCGGTACAATGGTAATGGAAGGATTAAAAGAATTGGACCCAGTTGCTTATGTAAGATTTGCATCAGTATATAGAAATTTTAGAGAAGAAAAAGACTTCGTTCAATTTGTTGATAAAATCGATGTCTTTAAGAAAAGATAAATCATCAAAAAAAAATAAAGTACTTATGAGATTGGCACTAGAACTTGCCAATCAAAATAAAGGGTTAACAGGACTAAATCCATCGGTTGGATGTATAGTAACGTATAAAGATGAAATCATTTCTTACGGAAAGACAGATATTAATGGCAGACCTCATGCTGAAGTAGTAGCCTTAAAAAATAATAAAATAAATTTCAAAAATTCAAATATGTATGTAACATTAGAACCCTGTATCCATTATGGAAAAACACCACCTTGCACAAACATTATTATAAAAAAAAAGATTAAATTAGTAAATTATTCCATTGAAGATTTTGATAAACGAACAGCAAAAAAAACAAAAAGTGTTTTAAAAAAAAATAATATTTTGGCTAAAATTGGTTTAATTAAAAATGAGGCAAATCAATTTTACAAAGATTATAAATTTTCAAAGTTTAATGATATTCCATACGTTACTGGAAAATTAGCTGTTTCTAAGAATAATAGAATTTATTTATTTAAAAAAAAAATTACTAATGAACATTCTCATAAAGTGTCTCATTTATTAAGGTATAGAAATCAAGCAATTTTAACATCTTATAAAACTATTAACTCTGACAATCCTAATTTAAATTGTAGAATTCAAGGTTTAGAAAAGTTTTCACCAGTAAAATTTATTATTGATAAAGATTTAAAGACTAAAATAAATTCTAAAGTGTTAAAACCTAACTCAAATAAAACTTATATTTTTCATAATAAAAAAGATAAAAATATTATTAATAAATTTAAGAATAAAAATGCAAAACTTATTTTTATGAAAATAGAAAATAATTGTTTTGATTTAAATACAATTTTAAAAAAAATATACTCATTAGGTTATGCAAATTTATTACTTGAGTCGGGTCCAAATCTTTTAAAATCTTTTTTAAACAATAATTTAATAAATGATTTTTATTTATTCAAAGCTGATTATAAAATTAATTTAAAAAATGCAGTTGCTTTGAATTCTTTTATTGATTTATTATCTAAAAAATTTAAAAAAAGGTCACAAATTAATACTTTTTTAGATAAAGAAAAACTTTTTAGGTATCAGTAAATGTTTAATGGAATAATTTTTAATAAAGGTAAAATTACAAATATTACCAAAAGAGCTAAAGGAATAAACGTCTTTATCAAGTCAAAATTAAAATTAACTGATAAACAATTAGGTATATCTATTTCCTGTGATGGTGTCTGCCTAACCTTAATATCATATAAAAAAGGTATATCTGAATTTTATTTATCAAATGAAACTATTAGAAAATCAAAATTTAAAAAATCTAATGTTGGTGATTATGTTAATTTAGAACTACCTTTAAAGTATGGACAAAATATTTCAGGTCATATTTGTCAAGGTCACGTTGATACAGTAAGCAAAGTTACAAATTTAACAAATGTAGATAAATCTACAATTTACGAATTTAGTATTGATAAAAAATTTTATAAATATTTAGTTGAGAAAGCATCAATCTTGATAAATGGTGTGTCTTTAACTATAGCCAAGATTAAGAAGAATAAATTTGAAATTTGGGTTATTCCACATACATTAAAACTCACAAATTTAGCAAACATAAAAAAAAATGATTTAGTTAATATTGAAATAGATATTTTATCTAAATATGTAAAAAAATTTATTAATGATAAAAAATAAATTTAGCCCTATAGAAAAGATTATTTCTATCTCAAAAAGAGGGGGAATGTATATTCTTGTTGATGATGAAAATCGAGAAAATGAAGGGGATTTAGTATTTAATGCCAGTGATGTTAATTCTAAAAAAATTAATTTTATGGCAAAAAACGGTAGAGGTTTAATTTGCTTAACACTAAATAAAAACCAAGCAAATAAACTAGGCTTAACATTTATGGCTCCTGTTAATCAATCGAGAAATCAAACAGCATTTACAATTTCAATAGAGGCCAAGAAGGGTATAACTACTGGCATTTCAGCTAAAGACCGATCACGAACAATAAAAGTTGCTACAAAAAAAAATGTATTAAAAAATGAAATAGTTTCTCCTGGTCACGTATTTCCAATTATTTCTCGAGAAGGAGGCGTGCTAGTTAGGGCCGGTCATACAGAAGCATCTGTCGACATAGCTAGACTTGGCAACAAAATTCCAGCCGCTGTAATATGTGAGATTATGAATGAAGATGGTTCGATGGCAAAAGGTGATGACTTATTAAAATTTGCAAGTAAACATAAACTCCATATTGCTAAAATTGAAGATTTAATTTCATACAGACTAAGAAAAGAAAATCTTATTAAATTAAAAAAAACATCTACAATTACTTTAAATAATCAAAAATTTAAAATTTATGTTTTTGAGAACTCAATTGATGGTTCTGAACATTTTGCATTAGTTAAGGGTAAAGTTAATAAAAGTAAATCACCAAGAGTAAGAGTTATTTCATCTAATGTAGTTCAAAATTATCTAATTAATCAAAAACTTCCTAACTCATTTGAAAAAACTTTAAAATACTTTAAAAAATATAGCAATTGCGTTATGATTTTTATAAGAGATCCAAATTTAAAATCCGTTACTCAAACACTTAAAGAATTTAAAGATAAAAAGTCTAAAACCAAGGAAAAGGATCAATTAATAAAAAGTTATGGTATTGGAGCTCAAATAATTAAATCTTTAAAAATAAAGAAAATGATATTAGTTACTAGAACTCTAAAAAAGGTTGTTGGGTTGGATGGTTATGGTATCAAGATTATTAAACAAGAAATTATCAAATGAAAAAGAAAGTATTAATTATACAAGCAAACTACTATAAAGATATTTCAACAGCTCTTCTTAAAAGTGCCAAGAATGAACTAAAAAATTTTGCAAAGATTAATGTAATCTCTGTTCCAGGTGTATTTGAGATACCAGTAGTTATTTCTAGAAATTTAAAAAAATATGATGGTTTTGTAGCACTTGGATGTGTAATTAAAGGTCAAACGCCTCATTTTGATTTTATATCTAAATCAACAACTGATGCAATTATGAATATATCTGTGGAGTCAAAAAAACCTGTTGGTAATGGAATAATTACTTGTTTAAATAAAAGTCAAGCTATAGCACGTGGCAAAAAGGGTAAAGAAGCAGCCAACGCAGTAAAAACAATATTATCTTTATAGAATGCCACTTCATTTTAGTAAAAAAAATAATCCAAGAGTTATTATAATTCAGAAGCTTTACAGCAAGTATTATAACAATGAAGTAGAATTAAATTTTCCAAAACATCGTTTCAAAAAATTTATAAAAGATGTAGTAAACGGTACAATTGAAAGAGATGATGTAATTCATGAGGAAATTATAAATCATTTAAATGAAGATTTAAAAATATCAAATCTAGATAAAGTTTTTCAAGTAATAATAAAAAGTGCGATTTTTGAATTAATGTATAAACCAAAAATATCGTCAAAGATAATTATTAAAGAATACCTTAATGCTTCTAATTTTTTTATCGATTTATCACAAACAAAATACTTAAATGCTTTGCTTGATAAAATTTCAAAGAAATTAAGAAACTGATGAATGAAGAATTCTTAATAAATAGTTATTTAAAAAAATTATCTAAAAATAATCCATCTTCGCTTAATTTAAATGATGATGTTTTTTTCGATAAAAATAAAAAACTAGTTATCTCTGTTGATACTTATAATGAGGGTATACACTTTTTAAATTTTAATAAACCTGATCTTGTTATAAGAAAAATAATAAGATCATCTATATCAGACATTTATGCTAAAGGGGTAAAGCCGAATTATTTCTTTTTAGCTGGCTCAGGTAACAAAAAACATTTTACAAAAAAAAATATGTCATTAATTAACAAATCTTTATCAAATGAACAAAATAGATTTAATATAAAACTATCAGGTGGTGATACTTCATCCTCAAAAAATTTAAGTTTTACAATTATGTCTTTAGGATATTCAAATAAAATTGTTTATAGAAACAAAGCTAAAAATGGAGATGATATTTATGTAACAGGCAATATAGGTGATAGTTATATTGGATTAAAAGCTTTACAAAACAAAATCAAATTAAATTCAAATCAAAAAAAATATTTTATTGATAAATATTATTCACCTAATCTACCTATAAAGTTTAGTTTACATCTTTTTAAAATTGCAAAGTGCTCTATGGATATATCTGATGGATTGGTAATTGATCTGAATAAATTAATAAATAAACAAAAACTTGGCTATTTAATTGATATAGATAAGATCCCTATATCAAATCATTTAAAACAATTAATTAAACATAAAAAATTGAAGACATTAGACTATTTATTTAATGGTGATGATTATCAAATTTTATTTACAGCTTCCAAGTCAAAGAGAAAATATATAAAAACTTTATCCTCTAAAATGAATCAAAAAATTTCTATTATTGGGCAAATTAATACTAAATCAAAAAGTTACCTATTAGATAATAGGAGAATTCCAATAAAATACCTCAAATACCAAGGTTATTCTCACATATTCTAAGAAGTTAAATATTGCCTTTTATAATCTTTTTTGTAATGTCCGCATTTTAAAAAATAACTAAAACACTTATTTAAGGAATTATATGTCAGTTGATACAATCTTATTATACACAATTTTTGCTGGGATCTTATCCATTGTTTATGGATTTGTAACAGGATCTTCAATTTTGAATGCCAGTGCAGGGAATGCAAGGATGCAGGAAATTGCTTCTGCTATTCAAATAGGTGCAAAAGCATATTTAAACAGACAATATAAAACAATTGCTATAGTTGGTGTTGTTGTTTTAGTTATTATTAGTTTTGCATTTTCATTATTAGTTGGAATTGGATATTTAATTGGTGCAGCTTTGTCGGGTATCGCTGGTTACGTTGGAATGTTGGTGTCTGTTCAAGCAAATGTACGTACAGCAGAAGCATCAAGAAAAGGTTTATCTCAAGGACTTTCAATAGCGTTTAAATCTGGAGCAATTACAGGAATGCTTGTTGCCGGTTTAGCTTTATTAGCTATAGCAGTTTATTATTACATTTTATTATCAGCTGGTGTTGATGAAAGGGAAATTGTAAATGCATTAGTGGCTTTAGGTTTTGGTGCTTCTTTAATATCAATTTTTGCAAGATTAGGTGGTGGAATTTTTACAAAAGGTGCTGACGTAGGTGCAGATTTAGTAGGAAAAGTAGAAGCTGGAATTCCAGAAGATGATCCTAGAAATCCTGCTGTTATTGCAGATAATGTTGGAGATAATGTTGGGGATTGTGCAGGTATGGCAGCCGATCTTTTTGAAACATATGCAGTTACGATTGTTGCAACTATGGTTCTTTCATCAATATTCTTTGTGTCAGATTTAAATATGATGGTTTATCCATTAAGTATTGGTGCGGCTTGTATTTTAACATCCATAGTAGGTACTTTTTTTGTAAAACTTGGACAATCAAAAAATATAATGAATGCATTATATAAAGGTTTTGTTGCTACAGCTATTTTATCATTAATTATTTTATACCCAATAACAGATTACGTTATAGGATTAGATGCAGTTTACTCAGCAAACGGAGTTTCTTTTAATGGTATGAGCTTATACTATTGTGGTGTCATAGGATTAGTTATTACTGGATTGTTAATTTGGATAACAGAATATTACACTGGTACAGATTATAGACCCGTTAAAAGTGTTGCTGAATCTTCAACAACAGGCCATGGTACTAATGTAATTCAAGGTTTAGCTATATCAATGGAAGCAACAGCTATTCCTGCAATAATAATTGTAGCAGGAATTCTATTAACTAATTCTATTGCTGGATTATTTGGTATTGCTATAGCAGTAACTACTATGCTTGCATTGGCTGGTATGGTTGTGGCGCTTGATGCATATGGTCCTGTAACAGATAATGCTGGTGGAATTGCTGAAATGTCAAATTTACCAAAAAATGTTCGAAAAACTACAGATGCATTAGATGCTGTTGGGAATACAACAAAAGCAGTCACAAAAGGCTATGCAATTGGTTCAGCTGGATTAGGAGCATTAGTATTGTTTGCGGCATACACTGAGGATATTAAACATTTTTCAAAAGAAGCTGGATCAAAATTAGAGGGAATCGTCGTTACATTTGATTTGTCTAATCCATTTGTTGTTGTTGGTTTATTAATTGGAGGTATGCTTCCATACCTTTTTGGATCTATGGGCATGCAAGCAGTTGGTAGGGCAGGAGGAGCTGTAGTTATTGAAGTAAGAAGACAATTTAAAAAAATACCAGGTATCATGAAGAGAAAAGCAAAACCAGATTATGGTAAATTAGTTGATTTATTAACAAAAGCTGCAATTAAAGAAATGGTAATACCATCTTTATTGCCAGTATTATCACCGATAGTTCTATACTTAATAATACTTCCAATTGGAGGTCAAGTTGCTGCATTATCTTCGGTAGGTGCTATGCTTCTTGGTGTTATTATAACTGGATTGTTTGTAGCAGTTTCAATGACAGCCGGAGGCGGTGCTTGGGATAATGCGAAGAAATATATTGAAGATGGAAAATTTGGTGGGAAAGGTTCTGAGGCACATAAAGCTGCGGTAACCGGTGATACTGTAGGTGATCCATACAAAGATACAGCTGGTCCAGCAGTAAATCCAATGATAAAAATAACTAATATTGTTGCGTTATTGTTATTAGCAGTTATTGCTGGATAGTTAATTAATAATTATCTATTTCTCATAGGAGCGTTAATCTTTTCTCTAAAAGAGCTAAGAGCACCTGAGACAATATTTTTTTCTTTCTTAAATTCTTTGGAAGTTATTTTCTTAAGATATTTTACATCTTGCATACTATTCATGTCTAAAAGCACTTTGTTTTTTAAAATACCCTTATTATCTAAATCTACAATTAGAATATTATTTTTTTTTATTACTTGATTTCCTAGTTTTAAAAGTGATTGATTACTTTTTAACCTTTCGAAATAAAACCATCGGTTTTTATCAAAATCACTTACAGACGATGGAGGTCCTATAATTTTAATCAAATCATTTTTATTTGAAATATTTACTGTAATTTCACTAAATTTTTCTTCTAGTAATTTTGTACCATGATAATTTGATACTTTATTTCCAGAACAGTTAATTATAAAAGTAAGTAATAAAATATATAATATTCTCATGAATGATATTTATTTAAATATTTACAACAATTTAATAAAACTAACCAGAAATAAAAATTTATATATAAATAATAAAATTGATACATTTTACGACAGAATGATAATTCTTTTTTTTCATCTTGGTATATTACTTAGAGAGTATAAAAATATAGAAACAAAAGATAATTTACAAAATTTTTTTGATTATTCAGTTAGACAAATTGAATTATCTGTTCGAGAGGTTGGATATGGTGATGCAACAATTAATAAAAAAATGAAGGAATATGTTAATCTTCTTTTCTCTATAATTGACAAAATAGATGGCTGGGACGAAATAAACAATCAAGAAAAATCTAATATATTTAAGATATATATAGAAGATGCTTCAAATTATGATGTTTATGTAAATTATTTCCAAAAATATACCGATTTTTTAAGAAAAAATCCTTTCAAAAATCTAACAAAAGATATATTAACCCTTTAAATTAATACTTATGGCTGTACCAAAACGAAAAACAACAAAATCAAGAGCGGGTAAAAGAAGATCTCATCTTCGTGTAAGCACAAAAAATATTATAGAGGATAAAAAATCTGGTGAATATAGATTGTCTCATCATATGGATCTTAAAACAGGATTTTATAAAGGTAGACAAGTTCTAGACCCAAAAGAATAAAAATTTATGGACAACCCAATTAAAATTGCGGTTGATGCAATGGGTGGTGAAAACTCTCCTAAAAAAATAATTAAAGGAATTGAGATTCACAGTTCAATTTCAAAAAACATCTTTTACAATATATTTGGAAATAAGAATATTATAGCGCCAATAATAAGAGAAACAAATATAAATAAAAATTTTTACAGTATTACACATACAGAAAATTTTATTAAAGATGAGGACAGTCCTTTAGCAGCAGCAAAAAAAGGTAGAGATACAAGTATGTGGCTATCAATCGAAAGTTTAAAGAAAATGGAGTCCGATGCAATTGTATCTGCAGGAAATACAGGAGCGTTATTTGTTATTGCTAAATTAAATTTAAATATGATTGAGAAAATTGATAAACCTGCACTGTCAGCATTATGGCCAAATAAGATTGGAATGAATATAGTATTGGACCTTGGAGCAAACATTGAATGTAGTGAAAAAAATTTGATAGATTTTAGTTTAATGGGAGCCGCTTTACACAAATCACTATTTGAAAATGAAGATTCAAAAGTAGCATTGTTAAATATTGGTTCAGAAGAAATGAAGGGTAATAATATAATAAAAAATACTTATCAAAAACTTAACGAAAACAAGAATCCATTGTTTGAATTTAAAGGATATATTGAGGGAAATCATATTATGGATGGAGATGTTAATGTTATAGTTACAGATGGTTTTACTGGTAACATTGCGCTAAAGACAGCTGAGGGCACTGCAAACTTTATTACATCAGAATTAAAATATGCATTTAATTCATCATTTATTGGAAAGATATCTGGATTACTTAATATAAGTAATCTTAAGAAGTTTAAAAAAAAATTAGATCCAAGATTATACAATGGTGCAATATTATTAGGTTTGGATAAACCAGTTATTAAAAGTCATGGATCAACTGATGAAATAGGTTTTGCAAATTCATTAAAGGTGTGTGAAAAAATAATAAAAGGAAGTTTAATTGATAAAATTAAAAAAAATATAATATAAATATGAGAGTCAATTTAACTAAAAAAGATATTATTAATTCCATGTATATGCAATTGGGTTTTTCAAAAAAAGTATGCGAAAATTTACTTGAAGATTTTCTGACAATTCTTCTTGATGAACTTTTAAAACATAAAAAAGTAAAAATAACTAAATTTGGTACATTTATTTTAAGATTTAAAAAATCAAGAATAGGTAGAAATCCAAAAACACTTGAAAATAAATCTATTTCTGAAAGAAATGTTGTTCTTTTTAAACCATCTAAAGATTTAAAAAATTTTATAAATAAAAATGAATGAAAAAAGTAAAAAATATAAAACAATTGGTGAAGTTGCAAAATTATTAAATTTAATAGACAAAAAAACTGGTAAATTATCTACACATACAATTAGATTTTGGGAAAAAGAATTCAGTCAAGTAAAGCCACATATTTTTTCTGGTAAGAGAAGATATTTTGATATGAACTCAATAGATATTTTAAAAAAGATTCAATTTTTGTTAAAATATAAAGGAATGACAATAAAAGGTGTAAAAAAATATCTTAGAGATGGAAATTCTGACCTTGACGTTAAAGATAATAAAACTATAAACAAAAAAAATATCAAAAAAAAAATTAGTAAAATTGCAAACATAATAAAGAGTATTAAAAGTAATGGCTAAAAAAACTCATGTTAAAGTAAGATTAGTTCCAGAGTCAAAACCAGATAGTCCATTTTTCTACTATGTAAAAAAACCAGCAGGTGGTGAAAAGGCTAAAGTAAAATTAAAAGCAAAAAAGTACAATCCTGATACAAGAAAACACGAAGTTTTTATAGAAAAAAAGTTACCACCTCATAGTAAGTAAACTACTTATTTTTAAAGTTTCTTCTTTCAAAATCAATATAAGACATAATCATATTTTTCCATATTCGATTAGTTATCTTTGGGTCAATTTTATTTTTAATTGATTTTTTTTTTATATTTTTAAGAATTATTGAAATTCTTTTCTTGTCAACAATTTCATTTTTGTGAGTTTTAAGTTTAAGGACCTTTTTAACTATATTAGTCCTAATTTTTATCAATTTAATTAATTTGTTATCAAGAAGATCTAACTTTTTTCTTAGTATGTTTAATTTTTTTCTTTTATCAGGCGACATTTGATCAATTGGATTTATAAATAAATATTATATTTAAACAATTATGTATACCGAAATAAATACAAAATACAGAATATACATATCCAATTGGTTGTTAATTATGTTTATTTTGATTTCAGCAATGATAGTCATTGGAGGTTTAACAAGACTTACAGATTCTGGACTATCAATCACTGAATGGGAATTTTTTAAAGGCTTTTTTCCACCAATGAACAATGATGCATGGATAGCTTATTTTGAAGCTTATAAGCTAATACCTGAATTTAAATTTCAAAATTATTCAATGACTTTAAATGAATTCAAAGTAATATTTTGGTGGGAGTGGGCACATAGATTTTTTGGACGTGTTATTGGCTTGGCTTTTATAATACCTTTAATTTTCTTTTCTATCAAATTAGGTTTTAAAAAACTTTATAATTTTTATTTTATCTTTTTTTTGATTTGTTTTCAGGGATTTTTAGGTTGGTTTATGGTCCAGAGTGGTCTAGTTAATAATATAGATGTAAGTCATTTTAGGTTATCAATTCATCTTTTTTTTGCATTTATTATTTTATCGTTAATTTATTGGAATTATTTAAGTCTAGTTAATTCAAATATAAAGGATAAAAAAATTAATAATTATATACCTGAATTTTTTTTATTATTAATTTTCATACAAATTATTATTGGTGCATTTGTTTCAGGCATGGATGCAGGAAAAATATATAACACTTGGCCATTAATGGGTAATTCATATTTTCCAGATGACAATAAATTTATAAGTTTATTTAAATTATCTGCTTTTAGTGATCCATCACTAGTTCAATATTTACATCGAAATTTAGCTTATTTAATATTCATTACCTTCATAGTGATTTCATATATAACTTATAAGAATAAAATTTTTTATTTATTTAAAGCTGTATCTATTTTAGGTTTAATTATTTTATTACAAATTATATTAGGAATTCTTACTGTTTTGTCTGGTGCCAGTATTTTAACGGCCTCTTTACATCAATTTAGTTCAATATTATTAATAACATCATCATTATACTTTTTGTTCAAGAATAGATTTAGTTGATTATTTTTTTTCAATTACAAATAGTTCGTTGTTAAAATATAATCCCTTATTTTTATTGACAATATCTTTTACAACTTTTTGGTAATATTTCTTTCTTTCTGCATTCATTATTTGCTCATCTGATATTTGGTTGACATATATCGCAGCGTTCCATGCTGAAAATATTAATGAAGTGGCAATACCACCACTAATTTCATTTGGTAATGCCCGCAAAACATATTTAATAGTTTGTTTTTTATTAAATTTTAATTTTTTCAAAATTTCATTATCTGTGTTACTTTTTATATATTTAATTATTGATCCGTATAGTGAAGGAAATGGTTTTTCTTTTGGCCAAATTTTCTTAATAATTTTGTTTCCTGGATCATTTCCGCATGCATGAACCACTACCAATTTCCCTTTGTTATTTAATGATTTTATCATTGGATCAATAACATACTTTACCTTTTTCTCTGCAGATATTCTTGATCTATAAGGTTGAGATGCAATAATTAAGTCAAAACTATTTTTACCATTATTTTTTTTTGGTATAACATTTTTCAATGAAAATTCCTGATCTTTTCTATAAATTATAATTACTGATGGCTCTTTGTATGTGGGATTACCATTTTTAGGGTTTCTCTCTATTTGCCATTTTTTACTTAAAAATTCTTGATTAAGTTTTCTTAGTTGATTTGAAAAATCTAATGAAGAATTTCCTTTTAATTTAACTATTTTCCAATTCATTTTTTTTTGTTTTTTTTTATCATTTGACTTGAGTGAGGTTGATTCAACATAATTTAGATTTGAAATAACAAATACTGTGTTTTTATGTTCGACAAATCGATCTGGAAGTTTTTCAAGGCCTAATCTAACATCTTCCATGCTTATTTCCTTTGTACTTACTAGTAGAGGAATTTGAGGCATTTTTTGATGACATTGCCTCATTACACTCATCAATAATGATCCATCACCCATACCTGCGTCAAATATTTTTAATGCTGGAAATTTTGGTTTTAATTTTTGAACAATTGGTTTTAACGCATCAGCAATTTTGTTCTTTTCGTTGGTTGTGGTAACAAAAAGTAAATATTTTTGTCTATTATCAAAAAATCTAAAATTTTTTTTCATAAATGCAAATTTGCAATTACTAATTTGCTGGATAATTTGTTGTTATGAATTTTTTCAAAACATTTAATACTCTATCTGCTTCCTCTAATAACATCATATGTCCGCAATTATCTATTATATCTATTTGACTTCCTTCAATCAAATTAGCTAGTTTTTTACCTTCTTTTACAGGACACATTTTATCGTCAGTGGCAAGTATAGAAAGGGTAGGTATCTTAATTTGTTTTGCAGCTTCAAAACCATTTTTGTAATTATCACATGCTCTAAAATCTACACCGAGGGTATTTTTTATTGTTCTAGTTTTAGCTAACATTGAGCCAGTATTAATATGATATAAACCTGGAACAGGATGACCACCAAAGTGTCCAGCTGGCCCATGAGCCCAGTCCATCATTAATTCTACAGCCTTGGGGTCGTTGTTTTCTGCTAAAGATAATAATTCAGGGTTCATTGGAATTGCACCAGCACCACCCATTAAACTTAAAGTTTTTATTTTATCAGGATTCCTTGCTGTACACTCAACAGTAACCAAACATCCTTGTGAATGACCGACCAACGAAGCTTCTTTATATCCAACTGCGTCAATAACATCGCTTACCCAATCAGCCATATCTTCAATTGATTTTAAACTTTCGCCCCCTGATAATCCATGACCTGGCATATCTAAAGCTAAAACACTATATCCATGGAATGCAAAATACCTTGTTTGCAAAACCCATGTCATATGAGTTAATCCACTACCATGCACAAATATTATTAATGGCTTATTCTTATCGAAAGGTCTACCTCCCGTAGAAGCATAAACCTCATTATTATTTACCTGAAACTTCATTGATTGGATACGAGTCTAGGTTTCCTAGCAGCTCTAAATCCATTCTCAAAGTCATTTTTAATATCATCTATATCTTCAATACCGACTGATAATCTGATCATATCATGAGATAAACCCGCAAATTTTAAAGTAGCTTCATCCATTTGAGAATGTGTTGCTGATGCTGGATGAATTACTAATGTTCGTGTATCTCCAACATTTGCTAAATGAGAAGCAAGTTTAACGTTATTAATAAATGCTTCACCTGCAGCTTTTCCTCCTTTAATTCCAAATGCTATCATTGATCCTTTGCCATTTGGTAATAATTTGCTTGCTAAATCATGATCAGGATGATCTGGAACACTCGGATGTGAAACCCAAGCAACACTTTCGTGACCTAATAAATACTCGACCATTTTTTCAGCATTCTCGCAATGTTTTTTCATTCTGACAGAAAGTGTCTCTATACCTTGTAATACATTCCACGCATTTTGAGGGCTTAGACAAGGACCAAAATCTCTCATACCTTCTGCTCTTGCTTTCATTGTAAAAGCTGTTGGTCCAAATTCTTCAGCAAAAGATAATCCATGATAACCTTCATAAGGTTGAGTCATTGTTGGGAATTTATCACTTTGCATCCAGTCAAACTTACCACCTTCAACAATTATACCAGCCATTGAAGATCCATGACCTGCCATCCATTTAGTAAGTGAATGAACTACAATATCAGCACCGTGCTCTATAGGTTTACATAAATAAGGTGTTTGATAAGTTGCGTCTACCATTAAAGGAATACCAGCGTCGTGAGCTATTTTAGCAATCTCAGGCATATTCATTATTTCATTACCTGGATTACCTACAAGTTCCCCAAAAATACCTTTTGTATTTTTTTGAATTGCTTTTTTAAATCCCTCTGTATCTCTTGGTTTTACAAAAGTTGTTTTAATACCAAATTTTGGAAGTGTTAGTCTAAATAGATTTACAGTTCCACCATAAAGTTGGGATGATACAACCAAATGATCTCCTGCTTCGCAAAGTGTCATTACTGCAAGAAATATTGCACTCATGCCAGACGAAGTAGCAAGTGCTGCCGTTCCACCTTCTAATGAAGCAACTCTTTCTTCTAAAACGGCAACTGTTGGATTTGATATCCTACTATAAATATGTCCACCTCTTTCTAAATTAAATAATGCTGCCGCATGATCTACATCATCGAATAGATATGAGGTTGTTTGGTATATTGGTACCTGTCTTGAACCAGCATTTTTGTGAGGTTGATAACCAGCATGTAAACTAAGGGTATCGAATTTATATGTTTTAGGATCCATTCCTTTTTTGTCTGACATTTAGTTGCTCCTGTTTAAATTTTTAAGATATTATTATAATCAAATATTATCGCTTATTTATAGCTTATTTATTAGTTAAAACTATTAAAAATGACTTAAGTTCTAACTGTATATCGTTTGACAATATATCGATTTATAAGTATTAATCCCGCAATTATGACTAAATTTCTTAAAAAAGATGACCTAAATAGTAAATGGTTTGAAATTGACGCAACTGGAGCTGTGGTAGGAAGACTAGCAACCGTTGTATCAAAAATTCTTAGAGGAAAAAATAAAGCAACATTTACTCCGCATATGGATAGTGGAGATTTTGTTGTTGTTAAAAACGTAGATCAATTAAAATTTACAGGAAACAAGTATTCAAATAAAAAATATTATAGACACACAGGCCATCCCGGGGGAATTAAAGAAACAACACCTGAAATATTACAATCTTCAAAACCAGGTGAGGTTTTAAAGATGGCTGTAAAAAGAATGTTGCCTGGTGGTCCTTTAGCTAAAAAACAATTGACTAAACTTAAGGTTTATTCAGGATCAGATCATCCTCATTCAGCACAAAATCCTGAAGTAATAGAGATTGGAAAACTAAATACAAAAAATATAGTCAGAAATTAAAATGGAAGCAAATCAATCAACACCTTCAAAAATAAAATTAGACTTCAAAGATGCTAAATACGCAACAGGAAGAAGAAAGACTTCAATTGCAAAAGTTTGGTTAAAGAAAGGTACTGGTAAAATTTATGTTAATGGAAAAAATCTAGATGATTATTTCACAAGAGCTACACATAAAATGCAAATACTGAGACCTTTTGAAATTATCAATCAAGCTACTGAATATGATGTTAGATCACATGTTGTTGGTGGTGGTCACACAGGTCAAGCAGGAGCATTGGTACATGGTATATCAAGAGCACTATTACAATTTGATGAAAATCTAAAACCAACTCTTAGAAAAGAAAAACTTACCACGAGAGACCCTAGATCAGTTGAGAGAAAAAAACCTGGTCGTGCAAAAGCTAGAAGAAGTTATCAATTCTCTAAAAGATAATATCATTTTATTTAACAACTGTTATATTACAATATGTCTAAGATTAATGCACTTGTTGCTGGAGCTACTGGATACATAGGTATTCAATTGGTTAAATTATTAACCAAACATAAAAGAGTTAAAATTAAATATCTTTGTGGTGATACCTCTGTAGGTAAGAAAATTAGCTCTTATGATAAATATTTTAATAAATACAAACTACCAAATATTGTTAAATTTAATAAAGAGTTATTAAAAAGCGTTGATGTTGTATTTACAGCTTTACCTAATGGAGAAGCTCAAAAAATTTCAAAAAATTTAAATGATAAAAATATTTTAATTGATTTAGCTGCAGATTTTAGACTTAAATCAGCCAGTGATTACTTCAAATGGTATAAAATCAAACACAATGCTCCTAAATTAATCAAAAAAAGTATTTACTCAATACCTGAATTAAATAATAAGAACATTAAAAAATATAAGATAATTTCTTGTCCAGGCTGTTATCCAACATCAATTTTATTACCCCTAGTACCTTTAATTAATAAAAATATTGTTAAATCAAACAATATCATAATTGATTCTAAATCTGGTTATTCAGGTGCAGGTAGAAATATTCATAAAAAATATAACAACAAATTTTTAAATGAGACATTGAGTGCTTATGGTTTAGCGTTTCACAGACACAATTCAGAAATTGATCAGGAACTAAAAATAAAAACTGGTAAAAAGGTAAAATTTCAATTTACACCTCATCTTTCACCAATGTTTAGAGGAATATTAACTACTATGTATTTAGATCTAAAAAGAAATGATTCTCTTAAAAAAATTTATTCTTTTCTAAAAAAATATTACAAAAAAAATAAATTCATTAAAATTTTGAAACCAAACACTTTTTTAGGAACTAATGAAGTAATAAACACAAATAACTGTTATATTTCCGTTTGTGAGAGCAAATATAAGAATAAAATTATTATATTGTCAGCAATAGATAATTTGATTAAGGGTGGTAGTGGACAAGCTGTTCAAAATATGAATATTTTATTTGGATATAAGTCTGATGAAGGATTAAATTGATGAGAATGTTAATAATTTTATTAATTTTTTTATTTTTAAATAATTGTTCTAATCAAAACTTTGATTCTTTTTTAAAGAAAAAAAATGATGAAAAATCTGAAATGCCAATATTTGGTATAAATAACAATCTTTCATTTCAAGAATTCAAAAATAAAATAATTGATTATGGAGTTAAAAGTAGTTTTCCAAGTTTAGATAATTGATATGACAAAAAAACTTAATATAGCAATTGTTGGATTAGGGCAGATAGGTAATTATCTTTATAATGAGCTCTATACAAAGAAAAAAGATATTTTAAAAAAAACTGGAAAAATTATCTCTGTTTCGGCAATTTCAGCAAAGAATATTAATAAAAAAAGAAAATTTAAAATTAATAAAAAAATTTTTTACAAAAATCCTTTTAAAATTTTTAAAAATAATAAAATTGATATTTTAATTGAAGCTATAGGTCAATCTGACGGTATATCAAAAAAAATTGTAGAATTTGCGCTTAAGAATAAAATTCATGTTGTAACTCCTAATAAGGCATTAATTTCTAAACACGGTAATAATCTTTCTAAACTTGCTGAAAAAAATAAAGTCAATTTAGAATTTGAAGCGTCAGTGGGAGGTGGAATTCCTGTATTAAGAACTATCAAGGAAGGGCTAGCAACTAATAAGATAAGTAAAGTATATGGAATATTAAATGGTACTTGTAATTATATATTATCTGAAATGGAAGAAACTAAGTCTGGCTTTTCAACTGTATTAAAAAAAGCTCAATTATTAGGTTATGCTGAACCAGGTAATCCAAAATTAGATTTAAATGGTTACGATGCTTTAGCTAAAGTTAAAATTCTTTCTGCTTTAGCATTTAATAATAAAGTTTCAAATTCAAAATGTTTAATGGAGGGCATTGAAAATATAGAATACAAAGATTTAGAAATTGCAAATCAATTAAATTATAAAATTAAATTATTGGGAATAACAGAAATTGTTAATAATAAATTATTTGAAAGAGTTCATCCGTGTTTAATTAAAAGAAATACTTACATCGCAAATGTTAATGGTGTTATGAATGCTGTTATAATTGAAGGTAATCCAGTAGGGGAGAGTGTTTTGCAAGGGGAGGGTGCTGGGCCTGGTCCAACATCATCTGCTTTAATGTCTGATCTTTTATCTATTTTACGTGGAAATATCAAATATCCCTTTGGGATTTCTGACAATAAAAGAAAATCTCCTTCAATATATAATACAGATAATTATTCTAATGCTTTATATATTAGACTTGAAGTTAAAGACAAACCTGGTGTTCTATCTGAAATCACTAATAAATTTGCTAAACATAAAATTTCTGTACAAAGATTAATACAAATACCAAATAATAAAAACAAAACTGCTTCTATTGTAATTATAACTCACAAATCTTTGGAAAAGGATTACCAGAAATGTATTAAATCTTTTAAATCAAATTTAAATATTATTAAAAACCCTGTATTATTAAGACTTTTTTAATGGAACTTTATTTAAAGCTCTTTGAAGTTCTATTCCCTGTATTTTTTATTGTTGGAATTGGTTTTTTATTAGGGAAAAGAAATCCAAATTTTGATACTTCGTTTATAACATCTTATGCTGGAAATTTTGGAACTCCAGCTTTGGTAATTTTCTCTCTTACATCTACAGGTGTTACTTTTGATATATTTGTAGAATATTTTATTTACGCATTAATATTACTTTCGTCATTTGCTTTAATTGGACTTTTTTTTTTAATTCTTATGAAAAAAGATTATATTAGAGAATTACCTACTTTTTTTTTACCAAATACAGGTAATATGGGTATACCAATATGTCTTTTTGCTTATGGTAAATTGGGAATGGGTGTAGCTGCAGCTATATCATCTTTGGTAATACTCTTACATTTTACTGCCAATATATTTCTTGCAAAAAGAAAATTTGATTTTTCAATAATTGCAAAAAGTCCTTCCTTCTATACAATTATTTTGACCGTTATCTTTTTATACTACGGCAAAGAAATGCCAGTTTTTGTGATTAATACATCAATGCTTTTATCTTATGCAATGATTGTAATGATTTTAATGTCTTTAGGCATTGCTTTAACCCAAATGAAAGTATTTTCTTTGAGAGACTCAATTATAACATCAATTGGTAGGGTAATTCTTGGTCCAATTGTAGGTTTTTTTATTATAAAATTTTTTAATTTATCTGGTTTTGCAGCTGGTGTTTTGCTAATTCAATCTTCTATGCCTAGTGCAATATTATGTTATTTGGTTGCTTCAATGTATTCACCAAAAAAAAATGTAGATAATATTTCCAGCACAATTGTTGTTTCTACTTTAATGTCATTGGTTACAGTGCCAATTACAGTATTTATTGCTCTTAAATATTTTGCTTAAATGAAAGCAATATTTTTAAATTTATCCGCATGGATGGTTTTGCCTTTTATGGATGCTATTGCAAAATACTTATCTTCGGATTTATCTTTTTTTCAAATTACATGGGCTAGATATTTTTTTACAGTTGTATTCACAACTTTTTTTATGTTTTTATTTTTTAGGGAACAATTGAAGTTTTCTCAAAATATCAAATTACAAATAATAAGAGGTTTGTCTTTATTTTTTGCAAATATATGTTTTTTTTACTCCATTTCTATAATATCAATGGCAAAAGCATTAACATTGGCGTTCGTTGCTCCATTGGTCACAACTGCTCTTTCTCCTTTTTTACTTAAGGAAAAAGTTGGATATAGACGTTGGACTGCTGTATTAGTCGGTTTTTTTGGTATTTTAGTTGTCATAAGACCTGGAATTATAGAGATTAATCTTGCTAGTATAGCAGCTGTTGGAACAGGCTGTTTTTACGGCTTTTATCTAATAATAACACGAAAATTACATTCAACAGATAGTCCTTTACTCACATTGCTAATTACGGGCGTGGTAGGGGCCATTATCGCATCTTTTTTTGTTCCTTTTGTTTGGATTAATCCTACTCTAATTCAATGGTCTTGGATGTCTCTTATGGGTATATTTGCTTGTTTAGGCCATATATTAATAATTTTGTCTCTTCGTTACGCTGATGCTTCAAAATTAGCACCATTTGGTTATTTCGAGATAATTACTAACCTTATTCTAGGGTATTATGTGTTTTCGGATTTTCCTGATAAATATACTTTTATTGGACTTTTTATAATCGTTTCATCAGGTTTATATGTTTTTAAAAGAGAATATTATCATAAATATAAGTAAATATATATGTACTATTTATTAATATATTACTTTAATTAATAGTTGTAAACTATTGTATTTATTGAATTTTATTATATATATAAAATAAAAAAGTATGGAATAAAATTATAAAATGTTCAATTAAATAAGAGCTCGTAATTAAAAATAATCAATAAATATGCACTTATTTGAATTATAAAAATAGTCAATTAAATTGGATTATGAGATAGGGGACAATAATTCAGTAAAATCAACAAATATGGAGAAATTTTATATCAAATATTTCAATAATAAAAACTTAATTTTATTTTGATATGGAAATTTCTTAATATTAATTCTTATAATCATACAAAAAAATAGTAATTTTCATAATAATTACACAAGTAATGCAATTTATGAATATAGCGTTTAATGGCCCAAATATAGGGCTAATTTAAATATTTCAATTTATAAGCTTCAACCAATGGGGGAATTTTAAATTGTAATACTAAATATAGTTAAATTTTGAAAAAAACGTTGGTATTGCTAACTTTTAGAGCAAAATTCCTTCAGATTTAAGTAGTTTTTTCTTTGTTTTTATACCACCTTTTCCAGAATATCCTCCAAGAGATCCATCAGACTTGATTACTCTATGGCAAGGTATTTTAGGAGCATATGGGTTTTTTCCAATAGCATTAGCTACAGCTCTAACAGCTTTAGGCTTATTAATACCCTTTGCGACGTCAGAATAGGTTAAAACACTGCCTTTTTTAATTGTTTTTAAGTATTCCCAAACTTTAACTTGAAATTTTGTACCTTTGAGGATCATATAAAGAAAAAACCCTGTATCTCTGCACCTTTACAGGTACAAAGATCAGTAGTTTTTGGCACGTCGTTGTATGCGCTACCGCCATGCCTTCCACCCCGCAATTTTAGCGCTACTCTGCGTGGTTTTCTGCCCTCTGGGCTTGAATCTCTCGATTTTTCCCCAGATGGTCAGTTAAGAGTTGCCTCTTAATTCATTGATGAAACTATCATAGTGCAAATATGATTTGTATCACTTTATAGTTGATTATTAAGGGTTTTTAACAGCTGTGAATAGCGTTAATAAATTATTTAGGTCCAACGAAAATTAGAATAAAATATGATAAATAGAAAATTATTGTTAAAACAGACAAGAAATATACTTCTAATGATTTTCCATTTTTTTTGTAAACTAAATAACTCAATATAGTTAAACCTAAAGATATAATTAAAAAATAGCTTGTAGGAATTTCACCATCTATAGTCATGAATTTTTAGTATTAATTTATTTGACATATAAAATCACTTAATATATTACTAATGATAATTAAATGTTATCAATAGTAATTATATGAATGAACTGACAACAGACCTAAAATTGCTTCATGAGGCAACTTTAAATAACCTTAAAACCTCAAAGGCAAATAATACTTTAAGAGCTTATAAATCTGACTTTAAAGACTTTTGTGCTTTTTGTGCAAAGCATGGATTAAATCCATTACCAACAGAGCCAAAAATAGTTTCCTTATACTTAACCCATCTAGCTAAAAACTCAAAAATAAGCACTTTGAGACGAAGAATAGTGTCAATAAGCATGGTTCATAAGCTTAAAGGGCATTATCTAGACACAAAACATCCAATCATCGTTGAAAATTTAATGGGAATAAGAAGGGTCAAAGGAAGTGTTCAGAAGGGTAAAAAACCTATATTAATCAATCATTTAAAATCAATTATTAATGTAATAAATGAACAAAAAACTGAGGAAATAAAAAAACTGAGAGATAAATCAATAATCTTGATTGGCTTTGGAGGAGGCTTCAGAAGAACCGAGCTCATTTCAATTGATCATGAGGATTTAGAATTTGTTCCTGAGGGTATAAAAATTACTATAAAAAGATCAAAAACTGACCAATACGGGGAAGGAATGACTAAAGGACTACCCTACTTTAATAATGAAATTTACTGTCCTGTTATAAATCTTAAAAGATGGTTAGAAATTTCTAAAATTAAGTCTGGACCTATTTTTACAAGATTTTCTAAAGGTTTATCGTTAACAGACAAAAGATTGACTGATCAATCTGTAGTTTTATTAATGAAAGAGTATTTAAAGTTAGCAGATATCGAAAACAAAAATTTTGCAGGTCATAGTTTAAGGTCTGGTTTTGCAACAGTTGCTGCCGAGTCAGGTGCGGATGAGAGAAGTATAATGGCTATGACTGGTCATAAATCAACACAAATGGTTAGAAGATATATTAGAGAAGCAAATATATTTAAAAATAATGCATTAAATAAAATTAAATTATAATAAATCTTAAATTAACTTATCTCTGTAACTATCAATTTTTTTTGAAATATAATTGTTTGTTAAAAAAAAATGTTTATAAATTTTTTTTTGTAACGACTTTTTTAGAGACACATTTTTAATAAGTTTTTCTATTGAATTTTTAATATTTTTGACAGTTAGAGACTTTATTTTCATTGCTTTTGGTGATGCCTCACTTAGCCCACCTTTGTCTGTAATAATTACAGCACATCCTGCACTAGATGCTTCTAAAGCAGTTCTACCAAATGGTTCGTCCCATCGAGAGCAAACTACTGAAATATCGGATTTCACAAACCATTTTGTAACAACATTATATTTTTGAAAACCTAAATTTTTCAAATTTTTATGTTCAAAAATATAGTTTTCTCTAGGTTCATCACCAATCACTATCGCACTCCAATCTGGATTATTATTTAAGACACTTATAATAGCTTTTCCGAATAAATCATACCCTTTAGAAGCATTTAATCTACCAACAAATAAAATTATTTTTTTTTTATTTTTAAAATTAATAATTTTTTTACTTGTTGATTGATTAATAACTTCAAGTTTATCAGTATTATATTTTTTATTTAGACCTTTTGTAAATTTTTTTAAGGTCCAATTACTATTAAAGATTATTTTTTTTGTTTTGTTATATACATCAATTCTCTCTTTTACAGTTTGTGATGATTTCATATCTAGCGGATTATTATGAAAATACAGAACAATATTATCGTTTATCTCATGAATAGAATTTATATAATCAGGCCTATTATGAACTTCTATTAAAGTTGACTTTTTTATTTTTTCGTTCTCAAGAAATTTTTTTACATAAGTTTTACTGGTACTTCTAAAGATTAATTTTGAGAAATTTAAATTAGTATAATTTGGTAATAACTTTTTTTTAAAAGAAGTATTTCCGTAAACTTGAATATTTTTTTTATATTTACTTAATTTGATAGTATCATTTAAAAAAAGAGAAACTGCTCCTGCATAATTTGGAGTAAAATTTTCTTTATATGGGAGTAGAATTGAAATTTTCATTTATTAAAATGAGATTTTATATTGTTTCTAAGTTTATAGTTTTTTTTAAGCTTATATTCTTCTCTCATAGCTTTGGATTTTGAATTATAACACATACTATAGGCTATTATCCATTTTCTACCTCTAGTAAATTTTGCTCCTTTCGAAGCATTGTGTCTAGCCAATCTTTTCTTTAAATTATTAGTATATCCAACGTAACTGAGATATTTGTGTTTATTTTTAGATATGATTAAATAAACAAAGTATTTCATTGTGGCGGTCCCTAGGGGAATCGAACCCCTCTTTCATGGATGAAAACCATGTGTCCTAACCGATAGACGAAGGGACCAGAGATGGAGTTTCTATTGCAATTATTAAAAATAATCAAGCTATAGGTTCCTCACTTTTTATAATTTCTATTGTAGATTCTTTGTGTGTGACAAGAGTTTCAGTAACAAATTTTGTATTTTCTTTTTTTACAGCAGCAACCATTTCAGTACTGGTAATACCTGTCGCACAAAAAATACTATCTCCTTTAACTATTTCATTTAAATCATATTTTTTATTTAGGTCAGATATTCCCATTTTTTTTGCTCTAGCCCTATCTTGATCAGTTGAAAATAAAAATTTACCCTGAAATTTACATCCATAAGCGTCCAAAGCTGCTGCGGAGATTACTCCTTCAGGACCTCCTCCAATACCTAAAAATAAGTCAACATTATACTTATTATCAGTAACTAAGAGAGAACCACAAATATCACCATCTGAAATTAATTTTAAATTTACTTTTAATGATTTTAATTCATCAATAATATCTTTATGTCTTGGTCTATCAAGAATACATACTGTAAGTTCATGAATATTTTTGTTTTTGGCTTCTGCAATATTGGAAATATTTTTTTTTATAGGATAATCTAAATCTGTCGCATCAAATGGAACATCTTTGCCCACTGCAATTTTATTCATATAGGTTTCTGGAGCATTCAATAAATTTCCTTTTTCTGAAATTGCTAATACAGATATAGCGCCTGGCATATTTTTTGCAGCAAAGTTTGTTCCTTCAAGTGGGTCTACGGCTATATCTAAATATGGACCATTACCCTTGCCTAGTTTTTCACCTATATATAACATTGGCGCTTCATCGAGTTCGCCCTCACCTATCACAACTTCACCGTTAATTTTTAGATTATTTAAATCATTTCTCATAGAATCCGTAGCAGCTTTATCAGCAATTTTTTTATTTTGTTTGCCAAGAAATTGATAACAATTAATTGCAGCTCTTGAAGTAACTTTTACAAGTTGATGAATCAGATCTTTATTTAAAGACATTAAATATTTTCAGCAGTGGATTCTTCTAAGTTATATTTCAATCTAGCTTCAAATTCACTTAATCTTTTCCAAACCGAAATCAATTCTACAATTGTAGACCAGCTTCTAACTAAATATTGTAATGAATTTTCAACTCTTCCAAAAGCTCTAGTTATTTGTTGAACAAAACCTAATGTAATTGCTCCTGATACTATAGTTGGTGCTAAAGCTAAATATGGAACAATTACCATACCTTGAAAATAACTCCACTTAACCGCATTAAAATATAGATAATGAAAATATGATTTATAGTGAATACCTCTTACTCTATCATATAATTGACCTATAGTCGGTGGAGCAGCCCTTATAGGATCATCTTCTCCGTGAACTAATTCTTTTCTATAACCAGCTTCTTCTTTTTGAATATCATACTCAATCCCAGGTAATTTAATACCTACTGCTGCTAATAAAACTGTTCCACCAAGTGCAGATATTATTGCAACCCAAACTAATGCATGATCAACTTCACCAATCCATGGAAGTACATCGACTTGTTTAGATAATCCCCATAATATTGGCAAGAAAGCTACTAAGGTCATTATACTATCTAAAAGTCCAACACCAAGGCCCTCCATTATTCTTGCAAATTTTAAAGTGTCTTCTTGAACTCTTTGCGAAGCCCCTTCGGTTAAACGAGCTTTTAACCATTGAGAGTGATAATATTCAGCCATTGAAGTTCTCCACCTAAATACCCAATGAGATACAAAAAAACCTGTTACAATAGCAATTATAATCCAAAGACCCGCAACTTTTGCAAATGTAAACAAATATCCAATAAATTCAGTTTCTGTGACTGAACCAGGTTCTGTTAAAGCTTTTTGAAGAGTATCATAAAATTCGCCGAACCATTCATTAATTTTCACGTCTAATTGTACTTGATACCAAGTCGAAACTAATATGAAGATTGATCCAAATATACTCCAACCATACCATCTTCTTTCTGTAAAAAATTTAAACATTATTTTATAAAGTTATCAGCGTAAGATTTTAAAGTAACTTTTCTTTTATTCGGTTCAATTACTTCAAAATCAATATTATTTTTTTTTGCATATTCAATAGCTAATTCTTTTGTAGAAAATTCTAATTTTAATTCACCATAAGTATCTGTGGAACTCTCCCACCCCATTAAAGGATTAATGCCCGGATCATCGGTAATGTATTCAATAATCCATTTATCAAATTTCTTCAATCCTGACTGCATTGCAGTTTTAGATGGTTTATAAATTTTAGCTTTTTTCATAAAATGGTCGGGGTGGTAGGATTTGAACCTACGGCCCCTTGGTCCCAAACCAAGTGCGCTACCAGGCTGCGCTACACCCCGAATGCAGTACTAATACAGTAGATAAAAAAAATTTCAAAGTATATTAATCACTATTTAAAAGGAAATTTTATAAAATTTGCTATATATAAGTATCTATGATCATTGAATGTCCAGCTTGTACGAAGAAGTTCAATATTGATGAAAAATTAATTCCAGATGAAGGCAGGCTTTTAAAGTGCGGCAATTGCGATCATACGTGGTTTTATAAAAAAGAAGAAAATTTAAAATTAAAAACTGAAAACATAAAAATAAATGAAATTGAAGAAAATAAATCAGAAATCAATATAGAACCAGTTGATGATCCAATAAAACAAACAAAAAAAATAAGAAAAAAAATCTCAAAGAAATCTCCAATAAAAGAAAGTTTATCAAAAGAATTAGTATCTATTGATAAAAGTTCAGTTTCAAGAGAAAACAAAATTATTAAAAAAATATTTCTAATAATTATTTCGATTATTGCATTTATCTTACTTATGGACACGTTTAAAAATCAGATATCTGTAATATTTCCCGGCATATTAAAAATGTCAGATAATTTGCATCTAGTAATAAATGACTTGAAATTATTTATTAAAGATTTAGTCAGATAAAATGATTCAGATAATTACAAAACCATTTAGGTGGTTTTTCAAACTTGAAGCTGCTAGCGGCCTAGTACTTCTTTTTGCCGCTATCATAGCATTGATAGTAAGCAATTCTAACTTATCTGATTTATATTTTTCCACATTGGATAAATATTTATTTTTAGGAATAAATAATTTCGGTTTAAAATTATCAGTTTTACATTGGATAAATGATGCTTTGATGGCAATATTTTTTTTCTTTGTAACATTAGAAATTAAAAGAGAATTTTTACAAGGCGAACTTTCAAATATAAAACAAGCTCTTCTTCCAATAATTGCTGCAGTCGGTGGAATGTTAGTGCCTGCATTATTTTATGTTTTTATTAATTTTGGAGATAGTGAAACAATGAATGGTTGGGCAATTCCATCAGCAACTGATATTGCATTTTCTTTAGGTGTACTTTCATTATTGGGTAAAAGAGTTCCATTATCTTTGAAAGTTTTTTTAACAGCTTTAGCGATTATAGACGACCTCGGAGCAATAGTAATAATTGCATTATTTTACTCAGGAGATTTAAGCATTAAATATTTAAGCTTAATGCTTCTAGCCTTTATTGTTCTTCTAGTAATTAACAAATTCAATATAAAGAAATTTTTACCTTATTTAATTGTTGGAATATTTCTTTGGGACTTCACTCATAATTCTGGAATTCATGCAACAATTGCTGGTGTATTATTGGCAATGACTATACCTCATAGAAAAAAAGATAAAGATTTTTCACTGTTGATAAAAATTGAACATGCAATTAGCCCTTATGTTGCATTTGGTATTATGCCATTATTTGCTTTTGCAAATGCTGGTGTTTCGTTAGAAGGTTTATCTTTTGCATCTTTACTTGATAAAGTTCCATTAGGAATTTTATTAGGACTATTTGTTGGTAAACAATTAGGAGTATTTGTATTTTCTTATGTTTCAATAAAAATGAAAATTGCCCAGATGCCCAACAACTCTAACTGGTTTAATTTTTATGGTGTTGGAGTTTTAACAGGTATTGGCTTTACAATGAGCTTATTTGTTGGAAATTTAGCTTTTGTTGAAAATATACAATACATGGATGGAGTAAAAATTGGAGTTTTAACTGGGTCATTATTATCCACTTTATTTGGGTACTTCTTAATACTACTTACACCAAATAAATAAGCAGATTAGGATGAGGTTAATAATAATAAGTTTTACAATAATAATGTTTTTTTTTAAGAGTTCAGCAATAAGCAATGACCAAAAAAGTTTTTATAATCTAGAAATAGAGAGTATTAATGGACAAAATATCAAATTAAGTGATTATCAAAATAAAGTTATTCTTATAGTAAACACTGCTAGTTATTGTGGGTTCACAAAACAATATGAGGATCTCCAAGATTTATGGGATAAATATAAATCTAAGGGTCTAATTGTTCTTGGAGTGCCCTCAGACTCTTTTAATCAAGAAAAAAAAACTAATAGTGAAGTTAAAAAATTTTGTGAAGTTAATTTTGAAATAAACTTTCCATTAACAGCTATTACAGAGGTAAAAGGAAGCGATGCTCATGAAATATTTAAGTGGGCAGAAAATAATTTTGGCAAATCTGCAGTACCTAAGTGGAATTTTCATAAAATATTAATCAATAAACAGGGAAATGTAGAAGATACATATGCCTCTTTTACAAAACCTACATCGAATAAAATTATAAATAAAATTGAAGAAATACTATAGTTCTATAGTTAAACCATCATGTGCTGGTATTACATTTTTAGGTATAATTTTTTTTAACTGATTATAATCTAACACTGGTGATAGATTTGAAAGAATAGCCTTTTTTGGTTTAAATTTTTTAATGAAATACAAAGATTTTTCTAAATTAAAGTGTGAAGGATGAAAATTGTACCAAAGACAATCAATTATAAGATACTTTAGATTTTTAAAATAAGAATAATCTCTTTTGTAAATATTGCTTACATCAGTAATATATGCAAGCTTTTTATCAATTATAAAACAATTAGATTTAACCGAACCATGCTCAACAACAATTGATTTAAATTTTATATTTTTATTCTTATGTGTAATAAATGAATTTTTTTTCAATTTATTTAATTTTAAAGTAGCAGGATATTCTCTTGAAAAACTTTTAAAACAATAAGAAAAGCTTTCTTTCAAATGTTTAGATGTAGGGCTATCAGCAAAAACGTTTACCTGTTTTTTGCTATTGATAAAAAAAGACCTTAAATCATTTATACCATGTGTTTGGTCAGCATGCATATGTGAGTAGAATACTTTATCAATTTTTTTAATTTTATGACGCAATAACTGTTGTCTTAAGTCAGGAGATGTATCAATTAAAATATTTTCATCTGTTGTTTTAATGAGTGCAGAACATCTTGTTCTATAATTTTTCTTATTTTTGGGATCACAATTTCCAAAAAATCCATCAGGTCTTGGCACACCCATAGAGCTTCCACAACCTAATATTATAAATTTTATGCTCATTTTTGAAAAAATAATCTTTCAAAATTATCGTTTGTAATATTTTCTAATTCATCAAAGTTTATTGATCTTAATTCTGAAAGTTTTTCCAATGTATATTTAATAAAAGAAGGTTCATTCTTTTTACCTCTCATTGGTATTGGTGCTAAAAAAGGACTATCTGTTTCAATTAAAATTTTATCATTTTCAATTATTTTAAATGTTTCTTGTAGATCAATACTATTTTTAAAAGTTATTATTCCACTAGCAGAAAAATACGCATTTAATGTCATCATTTTTTTTGCAAATTCTTTTGAACCAGTAAAACAGTGCATAAGTATTTTAATATCACTGTTTTTATATCCATTTAAAATATCAAAAGTTTCTCTTTCTGCACTTCTAGAATGAACTATTAAAGGATAATTTAATTCAATAGAAGCTTCTATATGTCTTTCAAAACTTTCAATCTGATCATCTTTTTTACTATTTTCATAATAGAAATCTAATCCAGTCTCTCCTACTCCAATTATTTTTTTGAATTTATTAGCATTTTCAATAATGAATTCTTTATCCATCTTATCACTGCTGGATTCATGAGGATGAATTCCAATACTTCCATAAATTATTTCATCAAGATTTATAATCTTTTTAATATTCTCAAAACTTTTCGAATTTGTTGAAATAGTTAAAATTTTCTTTAATCCATTTTCTTTAGAACGTTTAATAATATCATTGATATTTGAATAAAGAGGTTCGTGATCAAGATGACAATGTGAGTCTATCATTTTTCAATTTTTTTAAACAAAATATCTAATTTATTTATTTTTGAATTTTTTTTTAAAATTTCATTATTATCAATTGATATAAAATCAATGGAGTTTTCAGTTTCATTAAAAACATTTAATACTTTTAAAGATGTTCCTGGAATTACTGGATAAAGCAAAATAGATATTTTTCTAATTAATTCTAATGCAGTATAAACAATAGTATTTAATCTTAATCTATCATCTTTCTTCTTCCAAGGTTCCTGATCATTAAAATATTTGTTTGCCGCAAACAACCTATCAACAATAAAACTCATATATTGGTTTATGTCTTGATTATCTATAAATAATCTTATTTTAGCGAGATTATTTAATGGTTTCAAAATTTCTAAATCTTCATTAGTAAATTTATGATCAGGTATTAAAGATGAACAATTTTTTTCAGCAAAAGATAAAACTCTCTGACATAGGTTTCCAAAATTATTTGCCAAATCACTATTAATACAATTTTCTAGTTTTTCCTCAGAAATATTTCCATCATTACCAAATGAAACTTCTTTAAGTAAATAATATCTTAATGGATCTAGACCATAAACATTTATTATTTCTAATGGATCTAAAATATTTCCTTTTGATTTTGACATTTTTTCATCTCCAGAGAGTATCCATCCATGTCCGTATACCCTTTTTGGTGGCTCTATTTTTGCAGCCAACAAGAATGCTGGCCAATAAATAGCATGAAATCTTAATATGTCTTTACCAATAATATGTAAATCTGCTGGCCAAAAATTTTTATATAATTCATTATTTTCATCGGGATATTTTAAAGAACTTAAATAATTTGTTAATGCATCTAACCATACATATACTACATGATTTTCATCACTTGGCACTTTTACACCCCAGGAAAAAGTCTTTCTACTGACAGATAAGTCTTTTAACCCACTTTTGACAAAGCTAATTACCTCATTCCTTCTACTTTCAGGTAATATAAAACTTTTATTTTTTTCATAAAATTCTAATAAAGGTTTTTCCCATTCTGAAAGTTTAAAAAAAAAAGACTCTTCTTCGACCCATTCAACTGGTGAACCAGATGGTTTAGCAACTTTTAAACCATCTATTTGCTCAACTTCATCTTCATTGTAAAAAGCTTCATCTGATACAGAATACCAACCAGAATATTTAGACAAATAAATTTGCTTATTTTTTTCAAGTATATTCCATAAATTTTGCACAGAAATTTTATGTCTATCTTCTGTAGTTCTTATAAAATCTGTGTTCGATAAATTTAATGTTTTAGTTAAATCCTCAAATGTTTTACTTATTTCATCACAAAAAGATTTTGGATCCTTATTTAACTTTTCAGCAGATCTTTGTATTTTTAAACCATGCTCATCTGTACCTGTTAAAAAATAAACATTAAAACCATCAATTTTTTTGAAACGAGCAAAAAAATCAGCAATTATACTTGAATATGCATGTCCCATATGAGGTTTAGCAGAAGGATAGTAAATTGGTGTTGTTATATAATAATTTTTATTCACTTAATAATTTATCCTTAAATTCTAAAAAAAAAGTTTCATAATCAAGATTATATTTTTTTACATTAGATAATTTTGAATAATAATATTCTTTAACTTTATATGACAGTTTTTTTGTTGTGTTTATATGTTTATAAAAAAATAATTCAATAATCATATTTAAATTATCTCTTATAAACTCTTGTTTAATATAGTGCTTATTATTGATTAAATTAACTAATAAATCATCAACTGTGGTTTCGGATACTGATAATTCAAATTCATTCATATAGTTTATTAAGGATATTAAAAAAAAAGGTGTTGAGTAATAATTTATCAAATTTGAATTTATTTGTTCATAAAGATTTTCATTAAAATAATTATTGACAATCAATCTAGTATTCTCATTAGATAGACTTAATTTAAATTCTATACATCGGGATTTTATTGTATCTATTAAAAATTTCTCTGAATTAAAAATTAAAATAAAAAAAACATTTTCATTTGGTTCT